>JBGATY010000119.1:0-12465 GCA_044228955.1 Planctomycetota bacterium
CAGGCGGAGATCTACGAAGACGCCCTGGCCGACTTCGAGGTCTTCCGTGCGCGCACCGGCCGGGAAGCTCTCGCCATGCTTCCCAAGGCCGCGCCCCACGTCATCATCCTCGACCACATCCTCGACGACGGCGATCTCGGGCTCGACTTGTCGCGCGTGGACACGGCGACGAAGGATCGAGGCGAGCTCGCCACGGTTCCGCTCTGTGACTATCGTCCCGGTGAGCCGCTGAAATCCGCGCTCGAGCGGCCGGAGCGCGCCATCATCGAGGCTGCGCTGCGCCACTGCGGCGGAAATCGCCAGGAGACGGCGCGTCTCCTGGACGTCAATCGCACGACCCTCTTCAACAAGATGAAGAAGTACAACCTCATGGAGTTCCTCCGCGAGCCGGAGTAGAAAGAAGAGTCCTCTTCGTCCCATGAAAGTCACCTCCTGGATCCTGTTCGGGCTCGCGGTCGTCCTGACGCTCGGCGTGCTGGCGATGATCACGCGCCAGGCGAAAATGACGCCGAAGGAGCACTTCGTGCTCGTCGAAGAGCGTGCGCGCAAGGGCTTCTCCGACCGCGAACAGACGATCGCGAACCTCGACCAGGTACTCGACCGAGCCATCGACGTCGGAGACGTCGAGCTGGCCACGCAGGTGCAGCTCTCTCGCGGCCGGGCGCTGATGGAACTCGGCGCGTTCGACCGCGCCCGCGACGACCTGTCGGCGGTGGCGGCCGCGCGCCCCGGGGACGTCGCCGTCGAGAACGACCTCGCGGAGCTCGAGGCCCGCTCCGGCGACTACCGCGCCGCGCAGGATCGCGTCTCGAGGATGATCCAACGCGACCCCTCGAACCTGTCCGCCTACGTGCGGCTGGGCCGGTTGCATCAGCAGGCCGCGGAACGGACGGTCGCGCGCACGCTCGAGGTCTTGAACCGCTCGCTCGTGCCGGAAAACAGCGAACGGGCGCGGGAACTGCTCGAGAACTCGACTGCGCTCCTGCCCGGCGATCCACGTCGCGTAGCTCTGTCCGACGAGTTGCGCGAACTCATGTCGGGCGGTGACGACACGCTGCTCCAGGATGCGATCAACGCCGCGGACTTCGCCTGCCAGGACATGGATGCGGCGCGCGACGCCTTCACGCGCTCGCTCGAGCGCGGGTCCGATCCGGAAGCGATCGCCGGATTGATATCTCTCTACCAACGCGCCAGGCACACATCGCTCGGGGTCGATCTCGGCACCACTACGGTGCGCATGGGCGCGGTGCGTTCGAACCCGGAGTTCGGGCGCGCCCTGCTTTCCGGACTCGTCGAACTCGGTCGCGAGCGCTACGCCGCCGATCTGGCGTTGACCTGGGTGCGTGGCCAGACCCCGATCTCCGGAGAGTTCTGCGCCGAGTGCTGTGCCGTGCTGTACCGCGCCAAACGCTGGCAGGAATTGCAGGTGGGCGCTGCCATGCTGTGGCAGATCGGCAGCGTGCACCAGACGCAGTGGGCCAACCTGTACATGGGCTTCTCGCTGATCGAGCTCGGAGCGATGCGCGACGGTCGGCAGTATCTGCAGAGTTTCTGCGCGACGGACGCACCGGATCCGTTTCCGAACGCCCGGGCGATCGCCTTTCAGAAGATCGCTCGCGCGTGCAAGGAACTCGGAGAACCGATACCGGAGCGCACGGCGCTCCAGGGACTCGTCGAGCTCGAACCGGGACTCGATCCGGATGCGTGGCTGCGACTCGCTGAGCTGCAATTCGCCTCGCCCCATGGCGGCTATCGCGAACCCGAGATGCGCTGGGCGCGCGGCATGAGCCTGCTCCCGAAGCGCACGGCCGAGCTGCTGCCCCGCTGGAACGAGATCGGTGTCCTCGAATTGCGCGCGGTCGGACTCGACCTCGCCGCCATTCGAGCCGACCTCGCCCACAACAAGATCTGGGCCCCGTCCGCAGACGCGTCACCGTACGAGCTGTACCGGCTCGCGGAACTGTACGCGGACGCATCGGACTACGTGCGCGCGTCCATTCACGTCCGCAAGCTGCTCGAGCGGGTCCCGGGCTTCGTGCCGGGTCTCGACCTCGCGATCCGCATCGCCGACCAGGGGAAGAAACCCAAGGATCGCATGAGCTACCTCCTCGAACGCGTCGGGCTCGCGGGCCGCACGAGCGCGATCGACAAGATCCTGCGCGAGGTGCAGCTCACGGAATTGTCCCCGAAGGACCTGCTCGCGCTGATGCGCGCCGATCCGGATCGCTCCGGGAGGCTGGCTCTCGCCGATGGTCTCGCGCGCGAGGGGCGCGCCGACGAAGCGCTGGCACTGATCCAGCAACTCGGGGCAGACACGTTGGGCGATGAAGGCCAACTCCTGATCGGTCGCTTGCACCTCGCGCGTCACGAGCCTGTCCTCGCGCTCGCCGCGCTCGCCCCACTCGTTCCGGGAATCTACTCCGCGCCCGGCGGACTGGAACTCCTGGTGCGCGCCGGTCTCGGCGCCGGCGACCGCGAGCGCATGAACCAGTTGGGTGCGGATCTGGCCGGCTTCGTTCAGCCCGAGCGCACAAGCGATCTGGTCGGGACGAACCCCGAGTTCGAGCTCTCTCGCGAACGCGCGCTCTGGGTCGTCGACCAGTTCCTCGCCTTCGGCGCGGGCGAAGCGGCTCAGCCGATCCTCGAGGCGCTCGACCGGAGCCCGCGCCTGCGCGGAGGCGACGTGAACCTGCGCCTCGCCGGCGCGGCCATCGCGCGGGGCGACGTCGATGCGGCACGCGACGCGCTCGAGCGCGCGCAGGCGTTCGACACCCGCGGCTCCGCCGACTACCTCGCCCTGCTCCTGGCCGCTTTCGAGGAGCGCACGGACGACCTGCGCTATCTCGCCGGGGTCGCGGCAACTTCGGGCTATCCCGCCGGGCCGCTCATGACGGCCCAGCTCCTGATCGTGGGCGAACGCGGCGAGGACGCGAGCGTCCCGTTGAACGCGGGATTGGCGCGTGAGTTCGCCGATGATCCGTGGTGGAACCTGACCGCGTACGCCGCTCTCAGCCTGCGCACGAGGGAGGCGCCGTTCACGTTTTCGCCCTTCCTCGGGAAATCGGCCGCCACCGCCGCCGCCAACCTGTTCGGGGGGGTCGACGGCAAGCAGGACCCGCGGCTCGCGCTCGTGTGGGTCAGCGCGATCCGGCAGCGCCTCGCGGCGCCGTTCCTGCGCGCCTGGCTCGATCGTCAGGCGAAGTCCGTCGCGGGGTCGAATCTGTGGATGGAGTACATGCGCGCGAGCCTCGATGCGCAGTGGGACGCGACGGGCTCGGCGCTCACCACGTTGCGACGCATGCGCTCTCGGGTCGCCGACTTCGGGCCGGTCTGGAATCTCGAGGAGGCACTCCTGTCCTCGAGCGTCCGTTCGCAGGAAGAGCTCGCGTCCGCGCGGGCCCGTCGTGTCGCGGCACTCGGTGATCTGGCCGGCACGCGTGAACAGCGTTTGCTCGACGACGCCGAGGAGAAGGCTGCCGCCGGTCTATTCGAACAAGCCCTGGCGGTGGCGAACGAGGCGGTCGCGCTCGATCCGACTTCCGTGGCGGCGAGCCTCGCGGTCGCATCCATTCAGCGTCAAATGGGCCGGAGCGTGCCCGCCTTGACCACGTTGCGCGCCTTGGTCGCGGCACGCGCGAAGGCCGGCCGCAGCGCCGCATCCAGGGTCACCGGCCGCGGCGGAAACGACCTCGTTCGCGAGTACCTCGAAGCCATCGATTCCGCCCGCCGGCTCGAGGGCGGAGTCGTGACCTGGTCTCGCGCGGCGACCCTCGTCGAGGAACTCGCCGACCACTTGAAGGACGATTCACGGGTCGTCCTCGCGGCGGCCGAGCTCGATCTCGAACAGGACAAGCGCAATCCGACCCTGGGCGTCGCGCGTGCGTACTCGCGCCTCGACCGTTTCCGCTCCGAGCATCGGGGCGTGTCGGTCGAAGCGCTCGGCAGGGGTTCGCTGCAAAGCTGGGCGCGCTTCTACGCCAAGCTCGATCCGTCTCGCGCCCGCGCCTTCGTCGAGGAGGAACTGGCCCTGGCGCCCACGATCCTGGCCGGATGGATCGAACTCGCGCGGGCGCTCGAGGCCGAAGGCGACAGCGCGGGCGCGCTCGAGCAATTGCGACTGACGGCGCGACTCTCGCCCCAGGGCTCGGTCGAGCGAGACATCCTGCGCCTCCGGGCCCAGGGTGAACTCCCCCACGACGACATCGAAGCCGTCGTCAACGGCATCGTCACGGCGGAGGGCCTGAGCGCTCCCGATGCGGAACTCTCCCTACTCCACGCGCGTTGCCTGCTGAATCAGGGGCCGCGCGTGCTCGAGCGCGTCGGACAACTCCTCGCGCGTGTCGATCCGGCCTCACTCTCGCCGCGCCTCGCGAACGAGCACGCGCTGCTCATGTCGACCGCGCTCGTCATGCGCGGCCGGCCCGCCGACAAACAGGCCGCCCGACCGATCCTGGAAGCGCTGAAGCAGCGCGAACTCGATCCCTATGTGCTCGGTTTCGTGGACGCGCTCGAGGGCCTCGCCAAGGCGCCCTGATCCGCGAGCACGTCGCGCATCGTCCCGAAGCGGAAGTTCGCGAGCAGGAACTCGAGGCGCGGGAGCGTGCGCTCGAGGTTCAGGTAGTGCCGGAAGCGCTTGTGCCACGCCGCCGCGTGACGCGGCTGCCCCGGATCGAACTCCCACGGGTGCAGATAGAACGCGGCCGGTCGACCGCGTTTCTCCAGGGATCGCAGGGCCGCTCGCGTGACGTGCACGGGCAGCAGGCGGAAGTACCCGCCGCCCCCGACGGGCAGGTTGCGACCGAGGAAGGGGTAGGTCGACACCGGGAACTCGACGATGTCGCCCGCGCGTGTGCTCACGGTGGAAATGCCCGGTTCGAAGCCGGGCACGCCGTAGGTCGGATGACGGACTGGGTGCACGCTCGAGTCGTAGCGGTAGCCGCGCTCGGCGAGCACGTCGAATGCCCACCAGGTGGAGCGCGTCAGCGTGAACGTGGACGCCCGAAACCCGATCGGGCGCGGCGCGCCTGCCGACACGAGCGCGTTCTCCGTGCGCTCGAGATCGAGCGCGAGCGCTTCGGGGCTGCCGATGTCCTGGAGGAAGGAGTGTTCGTAGCCGTGACTCGCGACCTCGTGTCCGGCCGCGATGCAGCGCTTCACGAGCTCGGGATGACGCTCGGCGATCCACCCGAGGAAGAAGAACGTCGCCTGCGCTCCACGCCTTTCGAGCGCGCCGAGGATGGCGTTCATGCCGACGTCGAGTCGAGAGGGAACGCCGTCCCAGTCGCTCCGGGCAAAGGTCCCGCGCAGGTTCGCGACCTGGAAGTACTCCTCCACGTCGAACGAAAGCGCGTGCAAGAGGCGCGTGTCGCTCATGCCGGGACCGCCACGTCGCGTACGCCGTGTCGACGGCGCCAGTGTTCGAGTACGAGAAGGCTCCACAAGAGCGCCGAGCGGTCGCGCGCGCCCGACTTGTGTTCGGCGAGCCGGGCACGCAGTGTCGCGCGAGAGAACCAGCGCTCGGGCAACGTCTCGATCGCGTCGCTCACCGCGCCCGACAACGGGCCGCGCAGCCAGGCGCGCAGCGGCGTGTCGAAGCCCATCTTCCTGCCGTCGAGGATCTCCGCTGGAAGCCGAGGTCGGAGAGCCTCGCGCAGCGCGTGCTTGCCGCGGCCGCCGCGCACCTTCTCGCTCGCCGGCAGATGGATGAACCGCTCGACGAAACGATGGTCGAGCAGCGGCGGCCGCACCTCGAGCGACGCCGCCATCGCCGCTCGATCCCCCTTGACGAGGATCTGGTCGGGCAGGAATCCGTGCACGTCGGCATACTGCGCGCGGTACAGCGGATCGTCGATGCGCGGCCGCTCATAGAGCGCGCGGAACGCGTGGAACGGATCGTGAGCCGCCGTCGCGGCCGCGAGATCGGGCGCCAGCACGGCGCGCACCTCGTCGAGCGGGATCTGCGTCACCGAGTTCCAGTAGGCGCGCGCCGGATCCGCCCCGAAGTTCTCGAGGGTCGACTTCGCGCGCAGGAACCGCGGAGCCCAATCCAGCTTCGGGTTGTGGCGGCCGACGAACGCCAGCGTGCGCCGACCGGTCGGCCCGACCAGAGCTCGGGCCTTGTTCTCGGCGACGTCGAAGACGTAGCGCCGGTAACCTGCGAACAATTCGTCGCCGCCGTCGCCGGACAGGGCCACGGTCACGTGCTCGCGCGCCATCCTCGACACGAGATACGTCGGCACCGTCGAAGGGTCGGCCATGGGCTCGTCGTAGAACCACGGCAAGACGTCGACAGCGATCGAGGGATCCGGCTCGAGCACGCGAGTGTGGTGCGTAGCGCCGAGCCTTTTGGCCGTCGCGCGCGCGCGCTCGAGCTCGTCGAACTCCTTCTCGCGGAAACCAACGGAGCAGGCGACGAGTCCCGCGTCGAGCGAACGCACCGCGCGCCCGACTCCTCCGCGCGCGCGGGCCATGGCATCGAGCACGGCGCTGCTGTCGATGCCTCCGGAAAGGAAGGCGCCGAGCGGCACGTCCGACACGAGGTGCTCGCGCACCACTCGGTCGATCCACTCGAGGATCTCAGCGCCGCTCGCAGGTTCGCGCAGGGCATCCAGAGGCAGGTCCCAGTAGGACTCGACCTTGGGCTCCTCGCCGGGCGTCCAGAAGAGGGTCGCAGCCTGCGGCAGCCGCGACACGCCCTCCCACGCGGAATCCGCGCCCGAGGAATAGCCCTGCACGAGGTAGTCGACGAGCGCATTCGCCCGCAGATTGCGCGGCAAGAGATCGCTCGCGAGCAAGGCCTTCGGTTCGCTGCCGAAGATCAGCCCCGTGGTCGTCATGGCCCAATAGAGCGGCTTGATCCCCAGGCGATCGCGACCGAGCAGGACCTTGGGGCGCAGCGGGTCACGCGCATCCACTACGCAGAAGGCGAACATGCCGACCAATTCCTGCGCGAGTCCGGCGCCTACGTCCTCGTACAGATGCACGATGGTCTCGACGTCGGATCCCGTGCGGAAGCGGTGTCCACGGGCGACGAGCCGCGCGCGCAGTTCCTCGAAGTTGTAGATCTCGCCGTTGCACACGACCGCGATGTCGCCGGTCTCGTTCAGGATCGGCTGGTGTCCGCCGGCGAGGTCGATGATCGACAGGCGGCGGAATCCCAATCCCACGCCACCCAGTTCGTGCAGACCCTCGTCGTCCGGCCCGCGATGCTCGAGTGTCCGCGTCATGCGACGCAGCCTGTCGAGCTCGACGCGCGCTCGCGGGTCGCGCAGCGCAATACCGGTGAAGCCGCACATGGGTCAGGGGTTCATCGACCGACGGGTCGAGGGATCAAGAGGAACCGAACGACGGCCGCTTGTCGAATCCGCCGGGCCGGGCAGGACGCGCAAAACCGCCCGGTTCGGGACGCGGTCCGAATCCGCGCGGCCGGACGAACTGGACGAATCCGCGCGAGGTGCTTCCGCGCTCGATGGCGGGACTGACGACCATGGACTCGCGCGCGACGCGGCCGAAGACCACGATCAACGCGACGAAATGGTAGAAAAGGTCGAACTGAGCGCGGTTCAGGAACACGCTGCCTACGACGAACGCGAGCAGGGAAGCCTCGAACATCGTGCAGTAGGACAGGATCCAACTGGAGTGGTAGCGCTTCTTCGCCTCGCGCCTCACCGCCCACAAGTCGAAGAACGAGAGGCCGATCAGGGACAGGTAGATGAAGAAGGCCGGCGTGCCGCATTCCGCCCAGATCTGCAGGTAGCTGTTGTGCGCCACGCGCGTGCCGACCTGGTCGGCGCTGCCCTCGTTCACGGTCAGCGCGCGCGGATCATAGGTCTTGTAGTTGTTCTGGAACTTCGCGTACCCGACGCCGAGGAACGGGTTGGCGACGATCATGTTGCCGGCCACCTTCCAGGCCTCGAGTCGTCCGCGGGCCGAGGCATCCTCCTCGTACGAGCCGATGGTCGCGATGCGATCCTTGAATGACTTCGGCACCGCCAGACTGCCCGCCAAGCCCAGGAACAGCACCAGGGCGAAGCCGGCCACACGGTTGGGCGAGCGCCACACGAGCAGCAGGGTCGTCACCGACAGAGCCAGGAACGCGCCCCGCGAGTGCGTGGCGATGATCGTCATGACCATGAGCGGGATGATGGCGAGCGTGGCGCGCCGCACGAGATCGCTCTTCTCGGGCAGAGCCAGGTGCAGGAGCATCGGGATGCCCATGCACAAGGCGAGGGCGAAGTCGTTGTTGTCCGACAACATGCCACCCGGTCCCTGGATGATCACGAGACCGCCGCCCGACAGGATGAAGGCCAGGCCGTTCTTGACGCCGTAGAAACCGAAGGACAGCGCGATCACCCACATGAGGATGCGCAGGTGATCCCGCGTGCGGACGACACCGGTCGTGAACAGGGCGACCCCGATGATCTTGCCGTACTCGAGGAAGATCTCGAAGTCGCGCGGACTGCGGTATTCGGAACCGAGCATCGACGCGCCGACGAGCACGACGAGCGTGATCATCAGCCAGGTGCGCAGGTTCGAATCCATGAACTTGCGCTCGCCGCGCGACGCCAGGAACCCGGCGATCGTGATGATGGCCACGTAATAGGACCAGCGCTGCACGCGTGCGAAACCCCACGTCAGGTCCTGCACGCGCATGTAGGCGAGCAGGGTGAACATGAGCAGGCCGAAGAACGGCCGCCGAAAGCAGATCGGCAGTGAGCCGATGATGAACAGACTGACGATCAGGTCGCGCATGTCTGTCCTTTCCGCTCACGCCTCGCCGGTAGTGCCGGTGGGATTGGCGGTCACCTCAACTTCGCGCGCAGGCCTTCGATCGCATCGCGCATCCCCTGCGACAAGAGCTGCGCGTCGTTGGCCCAGGCCCACGTCACGAACACGATGGCGGCGATCAGAGCGAGGCTCGACAGGCCGACGAGCACGCGGCGCGCGCGATCGCCGCGGCGCTCGCTCCTCGTCTGGATGGGGCTGATCGCTCCGAGGACCGGAATGGCCATCGAACGGCTGATGTCCGAGATGTTGCGGAAGGAACTGCGGCTGAACTCGGCGATCACGGCGATGGCGAGCCCGAGTCCCAAGCCGCCCGCTAGCGCCATGCCGATGATGAGCCAGGGATTGGGTTCGGTCGGCCGCGAGTCGGCGAACACGTCGGCCGTGATCTCGAACGGGCTGGCGAGCGGGCTCGAGAGTTGATCGACCAGGCGCGCCTGCGCGTTGTACTTGAGCGTGGCGTCTTCCAGGCTCTTCTGGAGCCGCCCGATGCGTTCGACGAACTCGCGTTCGTCCCGATAGACGTCGTGGATCAGAGCCACGCGCGCCGAATCGACCTCGATCGAGGACACGAGGACCGCGAGCATGCCCTTCTTGCGGGCGATCTCCAGCTCGAGAGTGTCGATTCGCGTCTGGAGCAGGGCACGATCGGGGTTGTCGACCGTCGTCATCTCGACGGCGCCCTTCGTCACGAGGCGCTGGATCTGGTCGCGCTTGACGCGCGCCGCATCGAGGCGTTCCGACACCTTGCGATAGCGCGGGTGCTGGGGCTTGATGCCCTCGAGCTGTGCGTTCAGATCGGCGATCTCGAGCTCGAGCTGCCGCAGCTCTCCCTCGTTGGTCTGCGCCTCGAGCATGTTTTCGCGCGTCAACTTCGCGGGCGTCTCGTCGAGGCGCTTCTTGATCGTCTCGAGCTCGATCTGCAGGACCGGCAAGTCCTGATCGATCGCTTTCCGCTTGGATTCGTTCTCGTTCAGGCGCTCGAAAACCGAATCCTCGGTGCGCGCCGTGGCTGAACCCGGCGTGGGCTGCGTCGGCGAAAGGCTGTTCACCCGCCGCAGTTCGGTCAGCTTCGATTCCTCCTCCTTGAGCTGCTTCTCGAAGCGGGTCTTCTCGACCAGGAGCTTCTGCAGTTCGTCCTGCGCCTTGTTGCGATCGCGCTTGACGACGTCCTCGATCCAGTCCGTTCGCAGCGCGCGCAGGTACTCCATGGCGAACACGCGCTCGACGTCGACGTACTCGATGTTCACGAACGTCGCGCCGCCGGTTCCAGTCGGCGTCACCGTGACGCGCACGTCGTCCTGCACGCGCTTCAGGTAGGTCGCCTGTTCGTCGGGAGCCAGTGCCAGGAACTCGCTCGCCTGGCGCTCCTTCAGCACCTTCTGGATCCGGTTCCACGACCGGATCTGGAAGCTCGCGTTGGCGCCGTCCTTCGCGCTGATCGAGATGCCCACCGGGCGCAGTTCGACCTGCGTGCGCGCGACGTATTTCTTCGGCACGATGACGGCGAACGCCGCGCCCAACGAGAGCACGACGAGAGCAGGCAGCAGGACCTGCCACTTGCGCCGCTTCAGGACTTCCAGGAAGTCCTGGAGTTGCGTCTGACTCTCGACTTGCGTCGCCATCGCCCGCTAGAAGATCCCGCCGTTTCCGGAGTTCACGTAGGTGTTTCGGCCCTGGGCACGATCGTTCAGGTAGAAGGCCGACGCCAGCCCCGTCACGACCTGCTTCACGGGAAAGAGGATCGCGTCGAGGAAGTAACCGAGCTGAGCCAGCATCGTCGGCGGCACGTAGATGATGTCGCGCTCCTTGATCAGCATGTTGAAGGTGGAGTCGCCGCGCTCGATCACGTCACCGATGTCGATCGTCATGATCACCGGATCGCGTGGATCGGGCCGGATCAGGCGCACGCGTCCCAGGTTCGCGGAGTCCTTCTGGGGAATGGCGCGCGTCACCGCTTCGAAAATCGTCAGGTCGCCGGGAAAGTCCTGGGCTCCCTGCGAGGCGACCTCGCCGAAGATGAAGTACTTCTTGCCGCGCGTGAGGATCTTGACCTTGATGTCGAGGCTCTCGTAGTACGGGCTGTACTTCTCCATGAGCAGCGCTTCGATTTCGGTGCGCGTCAGACCGGCCACGAGGACCGCGCCGAGTTCCGGCAGCAGGACCGTTCCGTCGATCTCGACGGCCGACGTCAGGTTGAGCTCCTCGTTGTAGGAGTCGGTCATCCCGAGCGTGTCCCCGATCGCCAGCCAGTTCTCTTCCTCGGCGTTGCCCTGGTAGCGGTTGCCGAATCCGTCGGTGTTGAGGTACTGCAGGATGCGCTTGTCCGGCATCGTGTTGCACGACGGCAGGAGAAGCCCGACGAGCGCGAGGAGCCAGGCCAGTCGAAGGGAGGTCGAGGTCATGGAAACGGTTGCCTTGGAACCGGCTACGGATCGAGCGGACCCGTCGCACCGGCTGGAGAGGTGCTCATCGACCGGAATGGCCGCGGGGTTGACGCCCGGCCGCCTCATCTGCCGTACTGCCGGGCGTAATACTCACGGTAGGCTCCGCTCCTGACCCTTTGCAACCATTCGTGCTGCGACTGGTACCAGCGGATCGTGAGCGGCAGGGCGACCTCGAACGTGAAGCGCGGGGCCCAGCCCAGTTCGGCCTTGATCTTCGAGGCGTCGATGGCGTAGCGACGGTCGTGACCCGGTCGGTCCTTGACGTAGCTGATCAGCGATTCCTGCTTTCCAAGTTCCTTCAAGACACGCTTCACGAGCGTGATGTTCGCCAGTTCGTTGTTGCCGCCGATGTTGTAGACCTCCCCCGAGCGCCCCTTCTCGAGCACGGCCAGGATCGCCTCGCAGTGGTCGCGCACGTACAGCCAATCGCGCACGTAGAGCCCGTCCCCATACACGGGAATGGGCTTGTTCTCGCTGGCGTTGGCGAGCATGAGCGGAAGGAATTTCTCGGGGAACTGGTAGGGGCCGTAGTTGTTCGAGCAGCGCGTGATGCAGGCGTCGAACCCGTGCGTGTGCACCGCGGCGCGCACGAGCAGGTCGCTGCCGGCCTTGCTGGCGCTGTAGGGCGAGTTCGGCGCGAGCGGCGTGTCCTCGCGGAAGAAGCCCTTCTCGCCGAGCGAACCGTAGACCTCGTCCGTCGACACATGGACGAAGCGCGCGGTCTGGTGCGCGCGCGAAGCGTCGAGGAGGATCTGCGTGCCCACGACGTTGGTGTTCACGAAGGGCACGCCGGACTGGATCGACCGGTCGACGTGACTCTCGGCCGCGAAGTGGACGACGACG
Organism: Planctomycetota bacterium; assembly: GCA_044228955.1. Classification (GTDB taxonomy): domain Bacteria; phylum Planctomycetota; class UBA1135; order UBA1135; genus JAEUIA01. The sequence continues at coordinate 12,075 of JBGATY010000119.1, forward strand.
ATCCTCCCGCCGAACTTGGCGGCTTCGGCGAACGCCTTCTCGACGTCGGCGACGAACTCGCGCTTCGTCGACATGTCGATGCCGTAGAGGCACGGGTAGAGCAGCGGCGGTGAGTACGACGCGAGGTAAACCTTCGCGGCGCCCATCTGGCGCGCGATCTTGACGATCTGCCGGCTCGTGTTGCCGCGCACGATCGAGTCGTCGAGGATGATCACGCGCTTGCCCTCGAACTCGGCGCGGATCGGATTGAGCTTGGCGCGGATCGAATCCCGGCGCGCCTTGTCGTTGGGCATGATGAACGTGCGCCCGATGTAGCGGTTCTTCACGAACCCCTCGCGGCACGGCAGCCCCAGCGTCTCGGCCATTGTCTGTCCCGCGGTGCGCGCCGACT
>JBGATY010000011.1:0-41810 GCA_044228955.1 Planctomycetota bacterium
CTTCGGCCTCCCGGAACTCGGCAGAGCCGACGTCTGACGGGGTCACGACGCCAGCGCGATCCTCAGAGAAGTCCACGTAGAACCCGCGCTGCTTCATCGAGTCCAGCCGCGCGTCGATCACCACGTCGTCCCATGTACGCTGGAGCTGGTCCACGTCGGCCTTGAGCCTCGCGCGATCGACCACCATCGCGTCGATCCGGTGCTTGAGTTCACGCAAGAAGCCCTGCATGGCATGCTTGCCCGCAAGCGTGCCAACGTCTACCTCTGCCGGGGCGCGGAGCCCTGCGAACGCTTCGAGCAACAGCTCGCGCATGTAGGGAAGGTCCACGTCGTGCGCGAGCATCTGCTTCTGCGGGTGACGCGAGACAAGGACGTTCATCGAGGACGGAGCGTTCTTGCCGCCCAGCTTCTCCCTCAGCGCGCCGATCCCGAGCATGCGCGCGTACTTGGCCTTTCCCATCTCTTCGCACGCCAAGATCATCAGGGAGGTTGCTCGGGGCCAGCGCCCACGCTCAGCCAGGATTCGTGCGTCTTCGGCGATCGCGTGGCCGTTCGCCGCAGCCGTATCGGCGAACGCAAGGAGCACAGGGGGCATCGGGAGTCTGGCTCGCGGCATGGTGGTCCTTGTGATCGAGCTGGCGTCGATGATCCGGGCCGGGGCAGTCGCGCGCGCACCGACGTCGCGAGCGTAGGCTACCCCCGATCGGTATCGTGTACCCGGCATGTCAACCAAGCCAATCGAGACGCTCACGGCCAACCGCCAGGACGCGATGCAGCAGATGACGGAGCGGGAACGCTTCGAGGTGTTCTTGCTGGAATTGGAGGGGCTCCTGGCGCGGCCCGAGCAGGACGAGGACTCGTATCAGGATCTGCTTGAGCGGCACCCGATCGTCTTCCGGGCGCTCGGCTATCAAGCCTGGGTTCCCAAGCCCACCCTGTCGACTGCGGAGCGAGCATTCGAGCCCGACTTCCTGGTCCAGGGCGCGGACGGGACTTGGGAAGTGTTCGAGTTGAAGCGTCCCGACACTGCAGTGGTCAGGCCCAGGGAGCCCAGACGGCAGCTCTACGCCGAGTTCGACTCCTACGTCGCCCAGTGTACCGAGTACGCTCGGTTCTTCCTGGATGCCGCGCATCGCGCGCAGGTTCGCGATCGCCATCGGATCGACGTGCAGGAGAGCGTTCCTTCTACCCTCGTGGCAGGTCGGAGCAACTCGGTCGACGTTCGCGTGGCCCACGAACTGCTCCACCGCCGGGAAGGACCCATCAAGCTACGGACGTTCGACGACCTCCGGCTGGCCGTGGTCAATGCCCGTGACTTGGCATGCGGGTCGCGCGATCGACTGTCCGGCCTTTCCATGCACATGGTGATTCGATTCGGGGAGGTTGCGGGCGACGCGAATCACATCGTGCGCGTCGTCGATCCGACGTCGGGACGACAGGTCTGCATCAGCCTCGACTCGGACCACGTCCTCCGTCTCACGCTCCGTGGCGCGGACCGTCACGACTGCCTCGCGCAGGTGTCTGCCGAGAAGTGGGGTGGGGTTGGCTCGAACTGGCAGTACCTGTCGATCGACGTGGCTTCGATCGACGAGCGCACCCTGGTCTCGATCGAACTGAACGGTAGGTGGTTCTGCGACCGCGTGCTGGACCGGGTCTCGTGGGAGTTCGCGGAGTCGTCCGTCTTGGAGGTCGGCGCAGACCTGCGGTTCGACGGGAAGTGCAGTTTCGACTTGGCGGAAACCTGCATCTTGAAGGACACGACAGCACTCGACGAACGGCTACGCTTGCGACGCTACTTCTTGAGCCGGGCCGCGATGGTCGGCGACTACGTGGAGTTCCGTGGTAGCGCGTCGATGACAAGCAACCACGGGGTGGGCGCGGACCTGCAGCGAGAGCGCCGCGACCATTCTCTGCACGCGACCACCACCACGGCTGACAGGCCGATCTTCCGCAAGGGACCGCCGGGAGCGTGACAATCGCCTGCCCAAGAGGTTCTTCCCACGAGCCGAACTGGAAGGAACTTCCCACCCCGACAGGCATCGGACGCCCTCGGCTGTTACCAACCGGACGGATGGTTCTGGATTCGCTCCGCCTGTGGCCGGGTCATGGGCGAGTGTGTGTCTGTGGTTGCGATCGGATACTGCAGGGTGAGCACGGAGGGGCAGGCGGAGGACGGCGTGAGCCTGGACGCGCAGCGCGCCAAGCTCAAAGCCTGGGCCGCGCTCAACGACGAGCCCGAGCTGCTGGTGTTCGTGGACGCAGGTATCTCGGGTAGTTCGATGTCGCAGCGGCCGGGGCTCCAGGGCGCGCTCGACGCGGTCTGCAAGCGGAAGGGCGTGCTCGTCGTCTACAGCCTGTCGCGGCTCGCGCGATCGACGAAGGACACGCTGACGATCAGTGACCGACTCGCGAAGGCCGGGGCTGAACTGGTCTCGCTTTCCGAGCGCATAGACACGACCTCGGCAAGCGGCAAGATGATCTTCCGCATGCTCGCGGTGCTGAACGAGTTCGAGCGTGACCAAGTCAGCGAACGCACGCGCACCGCGATGTCGCACATGCGCAAGGAGCAAAGGCGAATCTCGCGGCATCCTCCGTTCGGGTGGGATCTCGACGAGAGCGCGACGCACCTCACACCAAACGCGGCCGAGCAGAAGGCCGTCGCGAAGATGGGGGCGCTGCGCGCGAGGGGGCTGTCCTTCAGGGCGATCGCCCTCAGCCTCGACGAGGCCGGTGTGCCGACGAAAACGGGTAGCGGTGCGTGGACGGCGAAGGTCGTCCGATCCGTGTTGGCCCGCCGTGAGAAGTAGCCGTCGAGCGAGCCGGACGCAACGGATTGCGCCTCGTGGGCTCAGCTTGGCAACTTAGGGGTCCGGCTGACTCAGTGTCAGAGCCACCGGCAATGTCCCTGGGGGTGGGTTGAACACGCACGCCCCGCGACGTGGACCGCCACGACGGGAACGATGGAGCAACGCTCGTGCGGAGCTTCAGTCGCGCAGGGCCGCGTTCCAGGCGCGCACGTCTGCGTCGAGACCGACCCGTTCGAGCACGCGCTCGGGTGGCACCATGCGAACCCCGTCACCTGCGGCCTGCTCGGCCAACTCGCGCAGCCCCTCGACGCCGAGGCGGCTCGCGACGACGTAGCCGACCCAGTACGCGCGTTCTCGTTCCGCGGTCGAGAGCCCCGCCCACGTTTCGCGCGTGACGCGGAGCGCGGCCTCAATCTCCTCGAAGCTCGTCGCCGGTGGAACGTGCGCGAGGTCGTAGAGTTTCGCCTCGCGCCCGACCGGATCGAGCTGGCAAGCGATCAGGTCGGCGAGGCCCTCCTCCAGCGCCAGCGGCAGCCGATCCCACGGCCCATCCGCCCACCAGTGGACGCACTCGTGCGCAACGAGGAACGCGCGCAGGTGCCGACCCTCCGAGCCGACGACGATGAACCGATCCACGAGGTGCCCATCGCGAACGAACTCGTGCGTGAACGCCTTCGCGTTCGGATCGGCGGGCACATCGAGCACGACGACGCGCGCGGGCTCGGCGTGCTCGGGCCGCAGGATCTCCTGAACGCGCGGCGCGAGTTCGCGCACGAGGCGGCCGACTTCCTCGACGTCCTCCGGCGTGAAGCCGCGAACCGTTCCGAACCCGGTCTCGCACGTCATCGGGGCGCGATCGAACTCGGTCGACGCGCATGACGCGAGCGCGAGCAGGGCGAGGGTGAGGACGGCGCGCATGGGGCGAAAGTGCGGGAGGCCCATCGGAGCGACCTCCCGCGCGTAGCTTGCCGTCAGCTCACGGGAAGAACTGGACGAACGTCGAAACTTGCTGCGGTTGCGGGTCGCCCGTGTTCGCCAGCGTGAGCGTGCCGCCGTTCATGTTGGTCGGCAGATCGAAGTCGGCGAGTGGGATGAACGCCTCGCACACGCTCCAACCGTTCGCGACCGAGAAGGCGTTCACGCCGTGCCCGGCTGCCAAGTCGGCGTAGGCGTACACGCCGTTCCAGTCGAGGGTGAACGCGGTGAAGCGACCGAGGTCCGCCGCGACGATGCGCGCGCCGAGCTTCTCGCGCTGCACGCGGACGAAGCTCACGACGTCCACGTTCGTGGGCACGGGCGTGCCCGGACCGGCGAACAGGATCGGGCTGACGAGGTTCCAGCCATCCGTCTGCGCATCCCAGCCGATCGCGGGCGCGAGCACGTTGCAGTCGAAGCTGACGTTCGCGAACCAGTCGTTGCCATCCTCGTCGACGACGAGCGGCGCGACGCGGATGCGGTAGGTTCGGAGCTGCTGGGCAGCGACGCGCTGGTGCGCGCCGGTCTGCTGCGCGGCGAACGAGCCGCACTCGTCGATCTCGGCCATGTGGCCGCCCGTGCTGCCGCTCGGCGGCGGAGGCGTGGCGGGCGTGCTGACGACGACCTCGGTCGCGCCAGCCGGAACGTCGACGCTGCCGCCGGACGCGACGCCGTGGCTCGTCGAGCCGACCGGATTGCCGTTGGCATCGCGGAACGACACGTCCATCGCCTCGCCGGTCGCGTTCGTGATCCTGACCTTGCGGGTCGAGGAGTCGTGATGGAACTCGGCCGAGCCCTCCTGCCCGGCGATGTTGGCTCCGACGCGGAACGAGGTCGTTCCGGCGCAGGCGATGATGACGAGCGACGCGGTGAGTGCGGCGCAAAGACCCCCGGCGAGGCGGGTCGGAATCGTGGATTTCATGGTGTCCCTCAAGGCTGTAGCTGCGCCAGGGCGAGTGCCTCAAGGGCTTGCCCCAGCTTGACTTGCGCCTCCCTGCGAGGCGCGCTGGGGTGTCGTGTTCGGCTCTTCGGAGGCCGGGTGAGAGTCGTTCTGGGATCTTGTGCGGGTGGGGGGATGTCCTTCCCACCTGTGGGATGGCCTCCCAGGCGGCCTAGGAGGCCGCGTGCGCGCAGATGTGCCATTCCTGGCGTCTCCGTACGCGGCCAGCCTGACGGCGAGGGCTGTGATGGCCCAGCAGGGGCCCTGGCAGGCCGCCAGCCCAGAGAGGGTGGGGGGGCGAGCAGGACAGGTGGTCCACCGCCCCTGGGTGGCCTTCCCGAACAGGCCCGGCCCGACAAGTTCGAGCCACATACCGGCCAGTTGCTGGTCTCGCCCCGAGATCACCGAGCGTGTCAGGGGGCTCGGTCGAGGTCCTACCGCAGAAAGCCAACGCCAGGAGTTGCGCGCCCCTCGACGGCCGCGCCCCGAGTCAACCCCTGAGCACCGTCTCCCAGAGTCGAAGGTGGGCGACGCCGTCTAGGCCAGCGACTTCTTCGAAGAGCTGTGCGCCCTCAACAAGTTCGAGCAGAAGCGTCTCCCTCGGCGCGCTCGCGGCCCCGAGGTATTCGCGACGCTTCCACTGAAGGTAGTGCTTGAGACACCGCTGCGACGCCTCCCGTGTGGGGAAGTCGATGCGGACGATCCCCTGACGGCGGCGCACGCTCTTTGCGTTGCCTTCCCCGAACAGAGTGAACCTGCCGGGGTCGCCGCTCAGGGTCTCCTGACACACCGGGCAGTTGCATATCGCCGCGTGGAACACGTCAGCCGTCCCCAGCCAACCCTGCTCGCGGAACATACGCAGGGCGTCGCGATAACGGACGCGGGTATGCAGCTTTGGAACGTAGTAGCGAGCGATGGGGATACCGCCACCGACAGGAACGACGCTTCTGAACTCGCCGAACTCCGGCCCGTGCGCGACCCCGGACATCGCGTTGCCTCCGGCCGCACCGGCGACGAGGACGGAAAAGTAACCGCCGTGGATGTTGATGACTTCGCGGTCTCCGGCACGGAGTGCGCGTGAGAGCGCGACAAGACCCGCAAGTTCGGAACCGCCTGCACTCTGCTCGTCCAGGTTGTCGACCCAGAGCAGGAAACCGTCAGCCGACGTAGATGTGAACGCTTGCGCAACCTTCTCTCGCGCCACGCGGTCTGTCACAACACCTTGGCTCACGACGACGGATCCGAACACGCGCGGGCCGCCAGAGGAAACTGCAGCCCGCGTGAGCCGCACCGATTCGGCGCACAACGGGAGCCAGTGGTCGATGGTGGCTTCGGTCAAAAAAAAGTACGGCGCGACCACCGCGTATGGCTCTTGGGTCGCCTGATCCTCTAGGTACTTAGCCGCGTCCGTCTCCTTCATGTTCGCGGGCAGATACTCACGCTGGAACGCGACGCAGTTCCGTACGACGTCCCCCAGGGCCCCGCCCGCGAGGTCCTTGGGGCGAAGTGGCCTCTTTCCGGCGAGCGACAGGATCGGCTCTCCGTAGTGCTCTGCGAGCGATCGGATCGACGATTTGGTTCCGCCTTCGCCGTCGGAAATCACACTGGGATCATGCTGAAACGCGTGGGTTAGTGGATCGATCAGGTACTTCCCACCCGCGCGCTTCTCTTGAAGAAACGCGGCGAGTCCACCGGGCGCATGCGCGACCATGTTCGCGTTCAGGATGACCCCGGCGTACGTGCCCTGCTGCGGGTACTCGAAGAAATCCTTCTGCGCGAACGTCCCGAAGAACATCCAGTGTTCAATCGACATGGCGGATTAGCCTCAGGGACTCGGACAACATGCGACGTTGTGGCTGCCACACGGATCTGTTCCGGGTCGGAGGTGTGATCCATCGGCAGCCCCCGTCGACCGGGGACACGAGCACCAATCCGTACCCACTCGACTCGACTTCCCGAACGAGCGCGTCCGAAGGCTGCGCCCCCAGGAGTGCGATGCACACGAAGTCGGCCACCTGCTCGTGCGCACGGCACTGTTCCAGCGCGCGCCGCCAGTCCCTCATCTTCGCTTCGACGAAAGTGACCCATCGGCCTCGGGTCGCGACGAGGTCGGCGCTCTGGCCCATGTTCGGCACCTCGTGCCGGACGCGGTATCCGGTGCTCGCCAGGAACTGGCTGAGCACGAGCACCAGATCCTCCTCGCGCTGGATGCGCGTGCTAGGTGACTTCTTCGTAGTCATCGAGGGTTCGTGCGGTGTGGAAGACAGCCCAGATGGAAGCGAACTGCAGCGCCAGGGAGCAGAGTCCGCCGGTGAGGACATAGGGACGGGTGGCCGGGAACAGTGTGCTCGCGACCACACCTGCCACGCCAAGACAGGTCGTACCGAACAGGATCGTGTGCCCCGCCCGAATTCTGCGATCGAACTCGCGGAGGCGAGTGAAGACACCCACGACTCGGAACAACTCCGACGTGTAGCCGTCGATCTTGTCCGGTTCGGCGGTTTTGGGAGCTACGACGAAGCTCCGTAGGGGTTCGTCCGTAGCGCGCGCAAGGTCTCGGAGCACCTCGGCGTGACGACCGGCGAGCCGGACGAGAAGCTCGCGCTTCTGGGCGCTCATACGTGTACGGAAGTCGCGAATGGGCTCAAGGTACAGGTTCAGGTGCGGAGTCACTCCGCCCACGATCACTGTGCCCGCTGCCGCCGAAACCGCTGCCCAGACCTCGTCCATGCGGCCTCCTACCCGCCTGATCCGAGAACTTGATCCCGGATCTCCGAGTTGACGATCTCCTTCGGGTAACGCTCGTACACGTAGCGCAGGATCGACCGCAGCGAGGCCGCTCCGACGCGCGCCTTGAACTCGCGGAGCAGGCGCTTCTGGTCGTCGCTCAGGAGCGGATACAGCTTCGCCTTCGTGAACGCCGCCCCCTTCTCCGACAGCTTGAACTGCTGCTCCTCGTACTCGGTGAACGCCGATTCTGCGGAGTCGGGAGCCGAAGAGCGCAACCATTCCTCCCATTCCGCTGCGGACTCCGGCAGCGTTTCCTCCTCCGTGCCTTCCTCCTCGATGAACCCGTGGAGCTGGAAGAAGTTCAGGTCATCGTAGACCTGCCGGGAAAACGGCCCGAAGTTCCACGGGAAGAACTCGTAGAAGTTCTCGGCCGTGATCGCCGTTCCCCGCCGGAAGTGCGGAAGCACTTCCTCCTTGAACAGGAATAGCGCCTTGGTGAGCCGTGTGCGCCCAGAGATCGGCTCGTTCGGTGCCTCGCGCACACCGGGCGAGTACAGAAGAAGCAGGAGGATGTCGCGGCGGTTATTGATCTGCACGGGGTCGACTCCCTGAATGGGTGCTGCTCTGCGACTGCTCGGAGGCTGGCGCTGAACCGGATCCCTGAGCCGCATGACGCTTCAGCAAGCCGTGGATGTGGTCGGGGCTGAGAGCGACGTCAGCCGCCCACTCGCCGAATCCACCGTGGCCGTTCACCGCACGCACCCACTCGGCAAGGAAGCGGCGCTTTGTGCGGTTCTCGTCCGAGTCCTGGCCCTTCGTCTCCAGGACGAGCGTCCGGCCGTTCGTGAGGCGGACGAGGAAGTCCGGCCGGAAGCGCTTGCGGACGCCCCTGAAGACGTACCAGACCTCGAAGCCCAGGTGGTCGTTCTTGGCCCACGCGGCAACGTGCTCGGAACGGTCCAGGTGGAAGGCGTCGCTCGCCTCCCATGTGGAGTCGTAGACGCAAACGTTGATATGGCTGCGCGATGTGTGCTCGCACGGCTTGCCAGTGAACCACGTCGGCATGTCGGACGTGCTGCGCACCGGACGCTCGCCATCGAAAACAGGCTCCAGCACGGGTGTGCCTTCACGCCGGAGCACGTTCTGCTCGCGGATCGCCATCCACAAGTGTTGCACGATCTGCTGCATCGTCAGGGTCAACAGGACGCGCCGACGGAGTTCGTCCTGGTTGAACAACGGCGGGTCGATCCTCAGCCGATCGGAAGCCAGGAACCTCTCGACGAGGCGCACGAGCTGCGCGAGCAGCGATTCCTTGCTCCCCTTCCAGTCCGCCTGCATCTGGTCGTAGATGTCACGCGCGGACTCGAAGGCGATCTTCTGAAAGCGCATCCGACGCGCGAGATCCTGGATCGCGATCTCGGAGATGCGAGACACGTCGGGCTTGCCGCTCACGGAGGGCGCGAGCTGCGCCAGCGTCGCCACCTTCGACGCCTGAATCTCCAGGGGCGTGACCTTGGCGAGGTCCACGTCGAGCGTGTGCCTAAGCACCGGCTCGATCTTGAGGATGTTGGGCCACGAGATCGCGAACTCTGCCTCGCGCTCGGGTAGAGCGCGGACCTCCGTCTTGGGGGGCGGCGGGGGCGGCGGCGGCCCGTCTTCGCTCTCGTGGGGCAGGAATGTGAAGGGCACGCCGAAGACGTTCACGTATTCCGCGTCGAGCAGCCCGGTTTCCTTGTTCAGCTCGTAGGACGTGCGCCGCAAGCCGCGACCCACGAACTGCTCGCACAGGAGCTGACTCGTGAACGCGCGAAGCCCGAGGATGTGCGTTACCGTGCGCGCGTCCCACCCTTCGGAGAGCATGTCCACCGAAATGACGTTCTGGATCTGCTCGCCCGGCTCGCCTGCCTGCCCGACGGTAGCGACTCGACGACGGAGCATCTCGGCCTGCTGGACCTTGGTGAGCTTCACGACGCGCGGCTCTTCGCCGTCTTCTTCGTCGTCTTGGGCTTCAGAGATCACGACGGGTTCGTCGCGCTGCTCGGCCTTGTCGAGCACCTTGCTGTCGATGTGCAGCGTCCGATCGGGAGCGCACAGCTCCTCGATGCGGATCTTCCCGTGGTCGAAGGCGTACTTGATGCGCGCGGCAGTCTCGGTCAGGTTGGCGGACGTGATCATCACGGGGGGAACCCGGTGCCCGGCCTCCGACCATCGCTTGCGCGTCTCGAGCCAGTCTTTGCCGAGCAGGTAGTACGCATTGAGGACGAGGTCGGGGAGTGGCTCGTGCTCCTCGGCCTTCCTGTTCAGGTCATCCTTCACGTCGGGGTCAGCGTAGATGTGATACAGCCGCGAGCGATACTGCTTCGCATCCGGCACGCTGTCGTCGCGAACGACGACGCGCGGTGTCTTGACGAGCCCGGCCTCGATCGCGTCGTTGAGGCCGAAGTCGCTGACGATCCACTCGAAGAGCGATTCCTCGTTGCTGCGCTTCCCGGAGGGCGCGAACGGCGTCGCGGAGAAGTCGAAGCAGCGCAGGATGCCGCGAACCTTGTGGATGCGATCCAAACCGCCCACCCACTTCGTCGCGTCCTGGGCCGCCGCCTTGTCCGCGCCCGCGAGCCGCGCTCCGGGAGGAACGCGCCAAGCGTGGTGTCCCTCGTCGTTGATGACGACAAGGTGCTGCGCGCCTGCCATGTCGCCGAGCACGCTGCGGACGTAGGCTTCGTCGCTCTTCGCTCCGCGCTTGTCTACGGTCTTCTTCTTCGCGAGCTGCGCGTCGGTGTCCCAGTCGAGCCGATGCCAGTTCTGGATGAGCACCTTGGCGAGACGCAGCTTCTCCAGGAGCGCCTCGGGCACGACGCCAAACGCCGCGTAGTAGTTTGCGGGGTGAGCGGGCTGGAGGACCTGGAGACGGCTCTTGACGGTGAGCCCAGGCGCGATGATGAGGATGTTCTTGCTGTAGCTGCTGTCCTTGGAGTTCGCGACCTTGTTGAGCGCCTGCCACGCGATCAGCATCGCCATGAGGAGCGTCTTGCCGCCCCCCGTGAACATCTTGGTGCACCAGCGGGGAAACGGGCCGCCGTCACCAGGAACGACGATTCCTTGCCGCTCGGCAGGGGACGCTTCGCTCAGCCAGATGATCGTCTCGATGGCTTCGAGCTGGCAGAAGAAGAACGGGAACTGCCGCGCCTCCTTGTCGTGCCAGTGCAAGAGAAGACGTCGCGTCGTACCCGTGACGCCCGGCCACTCGGCTTCACGCCACGCCTTGATCCTGGGGCGGATGGCGTTCACGAGCGGGAGTTCGTGGAACACGCCGGGATCGTCGAAGCTCTGCGAGCCGGGCGTGGCGACGACGTAGCCAGCGGGACGGCGCTCGCCCTCGACGAGCACGAACTCGCGCGTCTCGCGTTCGTAGCGCCAGAAACGCGACGGCTCCTCGAACGGGCCGTTGATGATGAGGGTGTCCGGCTTCTTGGAGCGCCGCGCCTCGGTCGTCGTCATCCCTTGAGCACCTCGTCGAGTTGACGGACCACGAGGCTCTCGATGCCACGATCGTCGACGACCTTGACCGCGATGCGCTTCCACTTGCCCGGCTCGAACGGCAGGCTCTTCGCGCCCCGATACGCCTCGATCCTCTGCGGGTCGATCTCGGCTCGGAGCGTCTTCGCGAGGTCGGCCCAGCCCGCATCGTCGGCGGCCATCGGGAAGAACACTTGACGCGGATACAGGCTGCGCCCGTCGTAGTCGCTGTCGAGCATCCAAGCCGCGATCCGCTCCGGGCCACCCGAGCGCACGACGCCCGCCTTGAGGTCGAAGTAGTCGAAGCCCGTGACCTCGACCTCGATCTTGCCCTTGTCCGGCCCCTTCTTGACCTGCCGCACATGGACGTCGGGCTGGCCGACAAGCCAGAAGCTCTCGTTGGTCGCGCGCTTCTTCTTGAGGTCTGCCGTGGCGAGGTCGTCGTTCATCTCCGCGCGGAGGAACTGCATCCCGGCCTTGCTCGGGTCCATCTGGTCGATGTCCTTCGCGGCCTCGGGGTCGTAGCTGAACGCGGCGAACAGGAGGATCGCGGGCTTCGGACGAAGGCTCCGGGCCTCCTCCCAGGCAAGCTCCACTTGGCGTTGTTCCATCGGCGCGTGCTCCGGGCCGAAGCAGATGGCTGCGCGCTGGCCTGCGAGCGCGGCGTTGTCCGGCGCGGTGCCCACCTCGGCCTCGGCGTGTAGGTGCGTGGCACCTGCGAGCGGCTCCACGCGGGTGAAGCGGAGGATCTGCCCGCCCTTCCCGCGCGCGCCCGTCTTGAGCAGCTCGCCACGCCATTCGGCCTGTCGGAGTGTCTCCCCGCTGCGGGCGACCGAGGCGTCCGAGCGCGGTTCGGAATCCACCTCGCCGATCGGGATCACCACGGGCGCAGGCACCGCTTCCACCGTGAACGGCCCCGTGACGCGGGCCTTGGTCGAATCGGGCTCCGGCTGATCGTAGAGCGGCTCAGGCGGGGCGTACTTCGCGATCACCGCTTCGATCGCATCGGGCGACAGTCCTTCCCGAAGTTCTGGGTTGTTCGCGATGCTCTCCAGCGAGATGTGCGGAACGGTCTTGTACCTGAAGCCGCTCGCGACACCCTGCTCGGGGTGCTCCAGCTCGTAGTAGTCGAACAGTGCGGTCATCAGCCGCTGGCGCGCGAGCGTGATCGCGATCCGTGACGTGTCGCAGGTGATCCAACGACGGCCCCACATCTCCGCTGCGTACGCTGTCGTCCCCGAACCGCAGGTCGGATCGAAAACGAGGTCACCGGGATCGGTGCACAGAGTGATGCAGCGCGCGATGACTTTCGAGTTGGTTTGAACGGCGTAGACCTTCGTCTCGGTGAAGTTCCCGGTAATCGTGTCCGTCCAGATGTTGCCGCGCTCGGAGAACGGAAAATCGGATGCAAGCCGACGATAGCGGAGGCTGTCCTTGGCGACGTGAATACGACCGGCGAGTGCAAGCCGGTTCAGACCATCTGGGTAGCTCGCCTTCCAGTGGGAGTTGGCGGGCGGGTTGTACGTCTTCCCGTTGAACGTGAACGGCTGTGGCTCGGAGGCTGCGCCCTGCGAAATGAAGTTGTCGGGGTTGTAGAGCACCGCGTCATCCGGCAGTTCAGCCTCACCGCGTCTCTCCGCCGCCGACACGCCGCGATAAGTTCCGTCAGGCAACGATATCCATCGCGCGTTGCCCTCACCGAGCACGGTGGGCTGCTCCTCGAAGAGTTTGCGCACTTTGAGCTTCGGCTTGTCGCGCGCGTACCAGAGCAGGAAGTCCCCGAGCGTCGCGATCGTCTTGGTCTTGAACCCGGAGGTCGTCTGGAAACAAATCTGGGAGACGAAGTTCCCGGTTCCGAACACCTCGTCGAGAAGGTGCCGGACGCGATGGACGTTCTCGTCGTTGATCTGCACGAAGCAAGATCCGCTCTCGTGAAGCATCTCCCGCGCGAGCAGGAGGCGATCGCGGAGATAGCTGAGATACGAGTGGATGCCCAGCTCCCATGTGTCGCGGAACGCCTTGAGCATCTCGGGCTCGCGGGTCAGGTCCTGGTCCTTACCGTCCTTCACGTCGCTGCGCTTGACGAAGGGCTGGAAGTTCGACCCGTAGCGGATCCCGTACGGCGGGTCGATGTAGACCATCTGCACCTTGCCGCCCATGCCCTCCTTCTCAAGGAGGGAGTTCATCACGAGCAGCGCGTCGCCCGCGATCAGGCGGTTCGACCACCCGTGCGCGTGCTTGTAGAAGTCGAGGGCCTCGCGCAGGGGCGGGTTCTCCGTCGGCTGCTCAAACAGGCCGAGCTGCTCCTGGTGCGCGTTGCCATTCCGCGCCTTGACGGCCTCGATGATGCGCTTCGGGTCGATGCGCTCGTGAACGTGGAGGGACACGGTGTCGACGGGGAAGCTCGTCCGCTCGGCCTTCCCCGCCCACGCGAGGTACGGCTCGCGACGCCGTTTCAGCTCCTGCAGGATCGACCGCGCGCGGTCGAGGTCCTTCGCCGCGAGAGCCTCATCCAGGAGGCGCTCGATCTCCGACCCCTGCGAGTCAAACTGCAGCGCGGGATCGATGTGGGGGTCGTAGGCGTACTTCTTCTTGTTCGACACGGGCGGGTCAGTCTCCGGCGTGACGAGCCCGACCGGCGGGTTGTTGGGCCGCTTCTTGTCGCCGTGCTCGTACGTCTTGATTGACCGCTTCGCCATAAGTTGGATTGCTTCCTACTGCTGGTGTGGAGAACGGGGGTGGGCGAGGGCGTTCACGAGACCGCCCATACTCGCAGCGCCGAACGCGGCCTCCCCTGTGGACTCCCCGGTTCGCGAGACGGACACGCGCTCGTCAACCGGCGCGGCATGCGCGGCGCAACGGACACCAGGGCGGGTGACGGGCGCGTGGGGCTGCACGTTAGGCCCCTCGCTCGTTCCGGCGAACCAGCTTTGCGCGCTCACGCTTGAGGGGGCTCCTGCCAACCTCGCGGAGCACGGCCTTCAGGTCGGGCAACCGGAACAGCCGGTAGCCGTTCTGGGGAACGCGGTGCGCGCGGATCTTGCCCTGCTGCTCCCAGTTCCGGAGCGTGCCGGGGCTCACGCCCAGGTACTCGGCCGCCTCCGAGATGCGGAGGTAGTCACGGATCTTGTCCATCGATCGGGCCTCAGCGAGCAACCTTCCAGACTCTTCCAAACCTTACAGGTCGCATCCGGCCGGTTCAATGGACCCGGAGCCAGGATCGGGGAGTTGGGGCGGCGGCCTCTCGGTCGCGATCCCGCTGACTCACCGATCCGAAGGTCGGAGCGATGTTGTGGAGGTCGAGGCCCAGCCTCCGCCGCCGACCACGCACACGAGCACGAGGCACGGAGGGGCACGGCCTGGAGCCCTCGGGGAGCCATCGCAGCTACTCCAGCTCGGACCTGAGTCGGCGGAGCACCGTCACGCCACCTGACCTGCACACGTCCGCATCTCGTCCCCAGGGCGTCGTCACGCACTTCGGGCAGCCACGGCTTGTCGGGTCCGTCTGGCAGTGCGGACACTCCTCCAAGATCCTGAGGGCTCCGTCAAGCAGGCTCTTCGCCTGCAGGAACGCCTGCTGGGTCAAGCCGTTTCCACCGGCGGCGTTGTCGGCGAGGAAGAAGCGAAACGAGCAGCCTTGTGGATCGTCCTCGACGTAGGTGCCGATGTCATCGGGGTCGGTCGAGCACAGCAGTGCGGCGGCTATGCGAAGGCTCTGGCAGGCCGTCGTCACGGATGGCTGCCGATCCTCCGCCACGATCTCATCCAGCCATCCGACTGGCGCACCGAACCACAGCCCCTGCGTGTCCAGTTCGCGCTCAGGCGGCGCGGCGGGACCAAGATGCTGATACCTCGGTTCCTCATTCCCGCCAGTCGGGATGCGGTAGTAGCCATCGACGTGGACGTTGAAGCGAACAGGTCCTCGGGCGAGTGTCGCGTCGCCAGCGAGTCGAAGCTCGTTCTCGATTCCCTGTGCCGAGCATTCCGTCGTGACGACCGACGCCGTGGTGTAGTCGAGCCGGTCGATCCGACGTGCAGTCGCCTCAGCGGCCTTCTCGTTCCAGTTGATCGAGAGGCGTGTCACCTCAAACGCCTGATCTTGGATCTGGAAGCGCGCATACTTGTGGAAGCGTTGCACAGCCCGCAAGACGTCCGGTCGTGCGACTTCTTCGCCCGCCTCGTCGCGAACGACGCACTCGAACCCGAGCGAACGGATGTTGACATCGCGCGCCCGTTCACCCTTCTTGGCAACGAGGAGGACGTCGCGACCGTCTTCCTTGCGGCCAGACGCCAGCTCCTCGATCAAGGGAAGTACGCCCTCGCCCCAGAAGCGAACCTCGCGCTTCGGGTCGAGGCGCAGCTCCTCGTCCGCGCACCACAAGTGGTTCAGGACGGTCTCGTGGTGATCGGGATTGAGGAATACGACCTCCGACGGCGCGTCGAGTAGCTCGGGGGGTCTTCGGACGAAGTGCTGATCCAGAGGCGACTCGTCGGCGAGAAAGAGAACGAGACTCTCACCGCGCCGACCTACGCGCCCTGCTTGCTGGAAGAAGGCGGCCTTGCTGCCTGGGAACTTGCTCACGATGCAGACGGACAGGTCGCCGATATCAATCCCGAGCTGCAGCGCCGTCGTCGAGATGACACCCAGCGTCGCGCCGCTCCTGAGGTCCGCAGTCACCCTCGCCTTCTCGTTCGGAGGGATCTCCCGTTTGTACTCGCGAACGGTATTCGGCCCGACGTCCTTCTTGATGCGTTTCAGTTCGCCGGTCACGTAGCGGTAGACTTGATCGACCTCCGGGATCGAGCGCATGAACGCGATCGTGCGAGCGTGCTCCTCTGCGACGCAAGCGAGCATCAGGTCCTTCGCGACGGTCGCCATTGCGCCATCGGCTCGCCCGAGGTCGAGCACGATGCGCCGCTGGCGATGGACGGGAGCGCCACTGGCGGTCGCCGGAATGAGGGTCGGACTTGCACGACCCGTCAACGATCGGAACAGCTCTTTCGGGTTCCCGATACTAGCCGAACATGCGATGAGCTGCGGGCGTTGACCGTAGTGATCCGCGAGACGCAGAACCCTTCGTAGCACGTTGGCGAAGTTCGATCCGAACATGCCCTTGTAGACGTGCATCTCGTCCAACACGACGTACCGGAGGTTCGCGAACAGATGCGACCACGCTCCCGCGTGGTGTGGCAGCATCCCGTAGTGGAGCATGTCGGGGTTCGTGATGACGACCTGCGGATTCAGCGATCGAATCTGCTTGCGCAAGTCGTTGTCGCGAATCGTCCCGTCGTAACGAGCGACATTCACACGCACGCCACCGAAGTTCAGCGAGCGAACGTACTGCGCAAGCGAACCGTTCGGAACCCCACGGACAGCGGGGTCGCTGCCAAACTTCTCCACGGCCTGGAGTTGGTCTTCCACCAGCGCATTCAACGGCGCGAGATAGAGGGCCGTTGCCTTAGGAGTGCTGAGCATTCCGTTCAGGACGGGAACCCAGTAGCAAAGGCTCTTGCCGCTCGCGGTGGCGGTTTCCACCACGACATCTGCTCCTCCAAGTGCCGCGTCGATCGCCTCCGCTTGGTGCGCCCAGCAGCTCCCACCGCCGAGCACCCGATCGTGCAGCGCCGTGGAAAGCGACGCGGCGAGTCGGCGATCCGTCCGTAGCCGATCGTCGAAACGCGCAGGCTCCGCACGACGCTCCCTGCTCGCAACCGCAAGGCCGCCAAACTGCGCGGTCAGTCGTCCCCACGCGGCGTCCGCGTCGAACCCATCCGCGACGAGGCCGACATGGGGTGCGTCGGCAAGACCCGATTCGGCGAGATCCTGAGCGTCGTAGTCTGCCAAAGGTGCGTTAACACCCGACGCAAGACAGATCTGGCAGTACAGCCCCGGATCGAGGGGGCGGTTTTCGCGAACCCAGCCTCCAGGAGTGAGCGTGCCTTCCTGGTGACTTCCCTCGATGGGTCGTCCCGCGATCTGGTCCTCATCACGGCTCACCTGCCACAGCCGCTGAAACGGCTGTCGGTGCGTGCGACAACGGAAGTGAATCGGCATCACATCGTCCCAGCGCCGCGAGTCGAGTAGGAGTTCGGCCTTGCTCGCGCGCCTTCGGACCTCGGCGGATGCCTGGAGGCCGCGCTCCGCCCAGGTGGGGGTAGCACCGAGGCGCGCTTGCGAAGCTCGGCCTCGATCAGGTGCTCCACCCACGCCTGATTGGTCTTGCCGACCTGGGCGCAGTGGACCTTCATCGCCCGCTTCATCTGGGGAAGGGGGCGGACGTGGAGCTGGGCGTTACGGGTGTGCGTCTCGGCCATCGGGACCGAGCCCGGCGGCAGGGAGGGGCTCGGGTGGGACTAAGCTACCAACTTCGTGAGGCGTGGGCTCGCCCGAAACGGGCCGTAGAGGGCCGGTGACGCGCGGGACGGACGCGTGTGCGTGGGCGGGCCACACCGGTCGCCGGAATCTCGCTGGTGGCGCTGGCTATGCCCGGCGTGTGTCCGATGGTGTCCGTGAAGGAGATCGCAACCATGTGGCTGATCTTGAGCCAGACCGGGTTCCTGAGCGTGGTCGTGCCCCGCGACCAGAAGACGGGGGAGATCGAGCACGACCGCCTGATGATCCGCGCCCGCAAGCGCGAGCACCTCGAACTGCTCCGCAGTCAGCATGCGGTGCTCGCGGGCATGCGCATCCTCCGGTCGCCGGGTCATGCCGACTACCGATGGCGGGTGCTCGTGCCGCGTAGCGTGTTCGCGGAGGTCATGCGCGAGATCGTCGAGCGGCTGGCGGTGACTAACGTCAAATCCGATGCGCACGTCCACGAGGCGGAGACAGGCCGAGACTTCGTGAACGCGATGCACGCCTGCCACGCGCTGTTCGCCCGGTTGCAGGACCGGGAAGACACGGGGGCAGACGAGTAGCCCCGTGACGCGGGCTTAGGGCGTGACAGCCTGTCACTTGCGGCAGCTCACCTCGGCCAGTTGATCCCCATCGGATCCCGCGCATTCGATTCGAGATCCAGGCAAGGCGCTCCACGGGCACCTCCTTCGGACGGGCGGCGGAAGGTTGCGGCCAACAGGGATGTCCGGTTGCCGTCCCACGTCGCGAGGACGGCGACCTCCGCCCACGCGCTGCGGCCGTGAACCGGCTGGAAGGTCACCTGAACTAGCTCGGGGCAGAGCGCGCTCTGCAGCATCGACACCCTGAAGCGATCCGAGAGCCCGGAGGCGGCAGCGCGGTCCTTGTTCGTGAGCACGTTCATCAGGCCCTCGATTCCCTCGGGCTGCTCGACTGCGTCGACGGACTGGAGGAAGGGTGCGACCGACTCGGGGAGGTAGGTCGCGAGGGTCTTGCCCGCGTGGATCCGCGTGAACCAGCCTGCGACGAAGTTCGAGTCCGTGAAACCGACCACGGTTCCAGCGCGGGCGAACCCGCGCTCGAAGCCCTGGCTCCCGCGGCGCGGCAGCTCGAATCCCTGGTCGAGGAGTATCCGCTGGTTCTTCCAGAGCGGGTCCGGCTTCGAGAACTGCCCCTCGTCGATCTCGGTCGCCAACAGTGCGTCGACCGCGCGAACGAGCGGCTCCACTGCATCGCGCGGTTCGCGGCTGTTCTCCGACAGGGCGAGCACCGCCCGCCGGGTGCGCGCGTACACCGATCCGAGGCTGCGGGATGCGTCGGCGAGCGCCGCCAGTCGCTCCTGCAGCGCAGTCTGTCGCACCTCGACATCCTTCGGGATCGAGCCGTACACGGAGACCGGCACGGTCGCGCCGAAGGCATTCGTCCCTGACGACTCGCGGAGGTAGCGATGCACGCCCTCGTACCGGATTCCGCCGACGATGCCCTCGTTGCGGGGAGCCTCAACCAGGATGTTCGCCTCTTGCATGTGCGCCCCGAGCTGGTTGCTGTCGGCGTTGTCGGGGATGGCGTAGCCCCAGACCGTCAGCCGGTCCGCCTGACGCTGCTTGATCTCGCCGCTCACCCGGAAGAGCCCCGCGCGAGTGGGACCGGCAAGTTCGGCACGAAGCCGCGCCTCGTTCGACCTCACCTCACGCTGAAGCTCGGCGGTGCGCCGTAGCGCGGCGTCAAGGGCGGTGCGATCGAGCCCACGGACGATCGAGACTAGGTGCTGGTCCGCGAAGGACCGAACACTCGCCAGGAGCGTCGACTCGGCCACCCTGGTCTCGCCCGATGCGTCCTGCCCGCCCGCTGTCTGGGTCTTGGAGGGGGGCGCACCCGCACCGCGCTCGCTCGCGACGTCGCGGTTGCCAACGTGGACCTCGCTCGCCCCCACGGTCGACTCGTGCGCGCTCCGGGAAGTTGCGTTGGCGGCGGTGACTCCGAACGTGACCAGGATCGCACCGGCAAAGAGACCGAGGGTGGCTCGGACCCAGCGTGATCGGGGTAGCGAGCCGTTGGTGATCGGGGCGAGTCGTCGAGTCATGGGAGCACCTCTTGTCAGGTCGCGCGTGGCCCCCCCCAAGGGCAGTACTGAAACCGTACTGCTGGGGGCAATCCATACGTTTCGGCTCCCCGAGCGGACCGTCTTGAATCGCCGTTTCGCCGGGCTCTCACCCGGTGGCCGACACGATCTACGACCCGCGATACCAACGCTTCCTGAAGCGCCTGAAGGCCGCACGGGAGGCCGCGGGCTTCACCCAGCTCGAAGTCTCCCGACGCATGAAGCGACCGTCGAACTTCTGCCATCGCCTGGAGTGCGGCGAGCGGAAGGTCCAGGCGGTCGACCTCGCCGACCTGTGCCTGTTGTACGGCGTGTCGATGCGCTCGTTCTTCCCCGAAACGCCCCAGGACAGAGGGTAGCAGCACGCTCGGCCCGAGGCCGCGGAGCGGTCTACTACCTCGCTGTCGAAGACGCGCTCAGGTCCACGAGGGCAGCGGGTACCTGGCGCGCCGGTGCGAGTGACAGCTTGTCACGCATGAGAGCCCGCGGGCGGGACAGAGCGGACCTCGTCGATCGGATCTCCATCGGCGGTGCGTCGCCGTGCGCGCTGGCGATCTCCACGCCGTGTTCCTAGCTCCCCCCGTCGATGGAGACGCCGGAGCCCGCCGATGACGCGCTCTCGCGCGTACACGCTCTCGCGCCCTAGTCGAACGAGACCTCGCCACCGAGCTGCGAGGCGATTGCGTCCCGGAACGCGCGCGCGGCCGTGAACGTGCGCTCCGAGCAGCGGCTTTCAGGCCCACCGAGGGCGTGGTTCCGCATGTGGCGGACGTACCGACGACGTCCTGTCTCGCTCGGCGGAGCGCCGTGACGGACCTGCTCGCGGAAACCGCGAGCGGCGCTGAACCGGACGACGGTCTGCGTGACCTTCGTTCTCGTCCCGCGAGCGCGAGTAGTTCGGGTCACGGGGAAAATCGCGCCGAATCCTGGCAGCGTCACGACTCGGCCCTTCGAGACCTCGTCCGCGATGCCTTCCAGCCCGTGACTGAGGATGATGGCGACGTGCTGGGGGCTCAGCCCCGACCGCGCAGCGGCCTGCTGAACAATTCGGCGCAGCGGGTCGGCACTTCGAGCATCTGGGAGGAAGGGGATGTTCATCAGGGTCCTCAAGGGCGACGAGTCGCCGATTGCCGGGCTTCGTGCTGCTGAGCTACGAGTTGGCCTCACATGGAGGTGAAGTGCGCCACGGGTTCACGTCGGCCTACACTCGTCGACGAGCATTGTATCCGCGTTGAATGTTGTGGGAACACAAGCCGTCGCAGTGATCGACCGAGGTGCGTGCGTGACAAGCTGTCACGCGCGCACAGCCCTAGAGGTCGAAGACCACACACACACAGGCCCTCACGTATTCGCGGCCTTGGCAGCCTCCGACTTTACGAGTGCGTCGAACACGGCGCGCGCCTTCATCCGAGCGTGGAAGTCCTTTGCGTGCTTGTCGGGGCTCGCTTCCGGCGCGAACGGTTCAACGAGATCACCGCGGTCCCACAGGAGCGTAGCCACCGTGCCCTCGACCTGAACGTGATCGATCGTTCCGACCTGTTCGGGTGAAGCGTTTACGAGGTTTGCGCACAGGTACTGCAACGTGTGACGCTTCTCCCAGGTGCGCCTCCAGGCAGTCGCATAGACCTTCGGGACACCCGCGAGGTCAGCATGCACGGCAAGCGTCGCGTGGCCCTGGTACGCGACGCGGATGCGTCGGATGTCCAGCACGGTCGTGTGCCTCGTGATCTCCTTGCCGACTGCGGCACGGATCTCCTTGTTCAGCTTCGCGTATTCCAGCGCGGCGCTCGGGTTGAGACCGGCCACCACCTTCTTGCGCACGTCGGCGGGGGCGTGGACGAGTTCGATCGCCTTGTGCGCCGCGGAAGGAGTGATGCCCGTCTGCTCGCGGATCCTCAACGGATGCCAGCCTGCGTCGAAGAGCTTGAGCAGGCCGCGGCCGATCTCGATCGCGTTCAGGGTCGAGCCACCGTGCCGTCGGTCGACGTTGTCCGCCAGGGCGACGGCAAGGCTGCGTGCGTCCTCACCCATCAAGTCGTTGCGGACAATGCACGGCACGGGACCGCTGCACTCGAAGGACCGCAGTGCTCGATAGCGCCGTTCGCCGCAGACCAGCGAGTATCCCCGCGGTCCCGGTCGAACGACGAGAGGATTCATCAGGCCGTTAGTGCCGATGCTCTCCGTGAGGTCCGTGATGTCCCCAAGATGAGCGCGCGGATTGAAGCCGGGCACGACGACAATGTCGTCCAGGCTGATGTTCGAGAGCACGCCGAGGCTGTACTGCTCGTGGAGACCCAGGTCGACGTGGGTATGGGACATTCCCACGAAGGTCGTGACCACGGCACAGGGCTCGGAGTTCGTAGGGGCGGGAATGCCCGCTGCGGCATTGACGTGCGTGTTGTTCGACTTGCTGTTCATCGGGTAGGTGCTCCTAGTCGGGGTTGGAAGGCGTTCAGTGCGCGAAGCACGCCGAGCGTGCGATCGCTGACGGGAATGGGTGAGATGTCGCTGCCAGAGTCCAGTGCCCAGCGGTCGCGGCGTTGCTGTTCGTGCCACATGGTGAGCGGACTGAGACGGCGCTTGCTCCAAGCCCGACGGAGGAGGTCGAGACCGCGTCGCTCCAGGGAAATCGCTGTCACGTCCCTCCTGAGGTCGCGCAGGACCTCGTCTGACAGGAAGGACTCCGCGACCGACCACTCGTCGGGATGGCAGGCCAGGAGCATCCGTTGCGCGTAGGAGCAGAACGACTTGTACGCGGACGGATCGAGTCGCGATGCCGAAGCTCCCCGAAGTCCAGAGACGGCCCGCGCAAGGAAGCGGTGACATAGGTGGTTGTCGATCTGCAGGCGAACGGTCCGACGACCGCCCGACTTGGGCTCGACGGAATACGGGAGCCCCCGACCATCGACATCGAAGAGTGCGGCGAGCCTCTCGACCGACCGCTGCTTCTTCATGCGCGCCTCGATGCGGAGTTGGCTTCCGGCGTTCGGTCGGAAGCACTGGTGCTGCTGCGCCGATCGGAGCCTTCCGCGTGGCGGGCGGATGCTCGGATCGTAGATCACGATGTCGTAGTCGGTGCCGTACCAGCCGATTCCGGCCCCGTCGAACACGGTCGACCCAGCACCACGGGCGAGGAAGTGCTTCGACTTACGCAGGGCCTCGATCAACTCGCTGATCGAGCCGTCGAGGTTGATCGCCAAGTCTTGCCGACGGATCGACCACGGCTCATGCGGCCCATGCAGGCGGGCAGACTCGGTCGACCACGGAAGTAGGTCGTTCGTGCAGGCGTCGACAGCTCGGCGGAGGTCCGTCTCGGACATCAGGTGCTGCTCGTCGCTGTACAGACCGAGCACCCGTGGAGCACTGAACTCGACGAACGAGTAGTTCTCGAAGGACGAGATGCGCAGTCCGTCGTGCTGTCGGCAGAAGAAGCTCTGGCGGCCGAGCTGCTTCACAGATCCGGTGGTGTTGACAGCTTCGCGTTGGCACGACGTTTTGCTCGTGAACTCGCCGGTCTTGTGGAGCCGCTTGACGTCCTTCTCGCAGATCGGACCTTCGAGCCGGAGCTTCAGCGTGTCGGTCACTCCGATCCGGGTGAGCGGGATGTCGGGGAGGACGGGACCGCCTGAGCGCGGGAGAATTCTCCCGCTAGGCGGGGCGAGGCTTCTCCACGCCGGTTCAACGTGGACAGCGGGAGACAGGTAGGGTGAGATGGACACGTCGACTCCTGGTAGCAACAGGTGGTTGGCCGCTCGCTCCCGTGCCGAGAGCGCGCGTGGCACATGCGGGGCCGGTGCGGTTGCTGTCCGCTCCGGTCTCGCTCAATTTCCGTGACAGGCTGTCACGGCTCAGGAAGGTCCCAGCTCCCATCACGAAGCGACCTCCCGCTTGGAGGCCCCTGCGGGCCGTTCCTTGTTCCTCGTCTTTGGCGCATCGAGGTAGGCGCGCCGACAAGTCTCGACGTACCTGCCGAAGTCGGATTCGGGCACGGCCCTGATGCCGTCGACGACGGGCATGCGGGGGATGCGATTGCCCTCCCACCTCCTGAACGTCGAGTCGCTGATCCCGGCCGCCTCGCAGACCTCGCCAGCCGTGCGGTGACCCCGCCGCCGGATGGTGAAGACGGCCGCGTTGAACCTCGCGCGCGGCTTGTGGGGGAGGGGCCTCCAGCCCGACATCTCGACCGCCTTCGACCACACTGCGCGGAAGGGCGACTCCGAGAGAAGCCGTGACAGCAAGGACTTGTGTGCGTTAGGAATGGTGAGACGCCTCTCGCCCCGACCATTTCACTCCCGGACGGGAGCGCGCTCCAGTCCTTGCCGGATTGCGGCCGATGCACCTAACATCCCTGCCGTGATCCTGAGCTCCCGACCGCGCCTCGTGACCTGGATGTGCCTGGTGCTCACGCTCTTCTCGGGCGTGGTGCCGGCGCAGGGGATCGTCGTGTGTCTCGAGGCCGATGGTTGCGTCCGCATCGAGTCGAAGGCGGTCGACGGCGCTTGCGACGGATGCGACACGCACCAGGAAAATGCAGCGACGGAGAGCGGCGCGCAGGACGAGATGTGCCCGTGCGTCGACATCGACGTGCCGGGCGCGGACCAGAGTCCACGGCCGCGCGATCCGTCGCTCGAACAGTGGGCGCAGATGCTCGTGCCGCCCACGCGAGCGTGGCGAATCACGGCGGTCGAGCCGCAGGGACGGTCCGTGGCGACGAATCGTCCACGACCGCGGCCGCCGGACGCGTTGCTGATGATCCAAAGCGTCGTGCTCCTGCGCTGAGACTGCGGAGTTTGTGGTCTCGCGTTCGCGCCGGCTCGCGTCCTCGACGCGACGGCGTCGAGTGGCGAGTTCTCGTGAGCGGGCGTCGTTGCGCGCCCCTCGCGATTCACAGTCCGCGCCTGGAGTCCGCCGTTGGAAGCTCGTTTCCGTTTCGCATCCGTCCTGTCGATCACCCTCCTCGCGGCCTGCCAGGCCCAAGCGCCGCGTCCGCGTCCCGACGTCGCGATCCGCGCCGCGCTCGGGCCGAACGCGCCGGTCGTCCTCTTGCTCGAGGGCCTGCCCATCGAGGGGGCAGGAACCGATGCGGGCCGGCTCGGGCTCGACGAGGCCCTCGAGCGCGGCCTCGAGAACAGTCCTGAGATCCAGGCCGCGCTCGCGCGCGTGCGCTCGGCGCTCGCCGACGCTGACCAGGCACGCCTGCTCGAGAATCCACTGCTCGAATTCGTGTTGCGGCTTCCCGACGGGGGCGGCCGGGCCGACGTCGAGGTCGGAGTCGCGACGGACCTGCTGGCGATCCTCCGTTGCGGGCGCGCCGCACAGGGCGCGGATCGCCGCCTTGCCGCCGCCGTCAGCGAGGCCGTCGCGACCAGCGTCGCGGTCGCGGCCGAGGTCCAGGAGAACTACGCCAATGCGCGCGCGCTCGACGAACTCCTGCCGATCCTGCGCGAGAGCGCCGCGGGCAACCAGCGACTGCGTGAACTCGCGCGATCGCGCTTGCGGTTCGGCGAGGCCTCGCGCTTCGAGCTCACCGCGCTAGACGCGCGCGCCGTCGAGCTCGAAGTGGAGCTGACGGAGCGCGAGAGGGAGTCGCGTGACGAACGTCTGGAGCTCGCGCGGCGCCTCGGCCGGCCATCGAGCGCTGCGCTCTGGACGCTGGATACGCTGGCGGACCCGAACGCGACGACGGGAGACGAAGCGCGTTGGGTACGGCTCGCGCTCGAGCGTCGCGCCGAGATCCAGGCCTGCCACTGGCGGTTGTCGGCGCTCGGCGTCGACGCGCAGTCCGGTTCCGGATCGGCGTGGCAGGATTTCGAAGTCGGCGTCCGGGCGGAGCGCGGCGAGACCTGGAGTGCGGGGCCGGGTGTGAGTACGCGGTTGCCACTCTTCGACGACGGGAGCGCGCGCCGTGATCGGGCGGAAGCCCTCGTCCTGGAGGCACGCAACGAACTGACGCTGGTGCAACGACGGGTCGTCGAGGAGGTTCGTCACGCGTTCGCCGCGCTCGAGCCGGCCGTCTCGAACATCGCGCGCGTGCGCGACGAGCTCATCCCGCTCCAACTCTCGCGCCGCGATCAGGTCGAAGCCGCCCGCCGCGCGGGGATCGTCGACGGCGGGGCCGTGCTCCTCGCCGAACAGGACCTGCGCGCCGCGCAGGCGCTGCTCGTGGAGGCGCGCAGGCGTGCATTCGTCGCACTCGTGCGGCTGGAACGCGCAGTCGGCGGCGCGGGGATCGCGAAGGAACTTCGAGGAACGGAGGAGGAACGCTGATGAAGCACGTGCACACGACGACCCGTACGACGCACATCCTGGTCGCGCTCGCGCTCGCGCTCAACGGCATTCGCGTGGAGCAGGCCGCTCGACACGAGCTGCGGCCGACGTTCCGCGTGCCGGCGCGCATCGCCTTCAACGTGGAAGGCATGGCACACGTGGGCAGTCCGGTGAAGGGCCGCATCTCCGAATGGCGCGTCAGGCTCGGCGACGAAGTCGAGAAGGGCGCGGTACTCATGGTTCTCGAGAGCCCCGAAGTCGGCGAGGCACAGAACGACTTCCTCGTGAAACGGCGCGCCGCACTCGCGAGCGTGCCGCACGAGACACTCGCCCGGGACGCGTTCGAGCGCGCACGCGCCCTGCACGAGGAAACTCAGGGAATCGCGCTGTCGGAGGTCCACAAACGAGAGCTCGAGCTCGTGTCCGCGCAGTCCGCACAGAGCGCCGCGCGAGCGGCGGAAGGAGCTGCTTCCAACCGTCTGTTGCTACTCGGGATGACTCCCGAGGCGGTCGCGAACCTGACCGAAACCGAAACCGTCGATCCGCACGTATCCGTGCGCGCGCCGATCGGCGGACAGGTGATCGAGCGCGAGGCCACGCTCGGGGAACTGGTGGGACCGGAGCGTAACGCGCTGCTCGTCCTCGCCGACGTGAGCCGCTTGTCCGTTTCCGCGGACGTCCCCGAATCGCGCTTGCGCGACACTGTCGTGGGAGCGCGGGCGCGCGTCCTGCTCGGCCTGGAACAGGAGCACTGGTGCGAGGGGCGCATCGAGTTCATCTCTCCGGCTCTGGACGCCGCCACCCGATCCGTGCGGGTGCGCATCGACGTCTCGGACCACCATCCCGAATTGCGCCCAGGCGTGTTCGCTCGAGCCGAGATCGAAGTGCCAGAGGTCGAGGGTGCGTCGGACAAGTCCGTCCTCGCCGTGCCCGAGGGCGCGGTCCATTCGATCGCGGGCCAGTCCGCCGTCTTCGTGCCCCTCGCGGCGAAACCCGGGACGTTCGCGATGCGCGTGGTGCGTGCCGGGACGCTCGTGCACGGGATGATCCCGATCCTCGCCGGCCTGGCCGAGGGCGAGGACTACGTCGCTTCCGGAGGGTTCGTGCTCAAGGCGGCGCTGTCGAACACCCAAGTGTCGCACGCGCACTGAGGCAGGCCTGTTCATGCTGGAACGCATCCTCCAATCCTCGGTCAAGCACCGGCAACTCGTCGTGTTGCTCGCTGCGCTGGTCGCCGGTCTCGGCATGCTCTCGCTGCGGCGACTTTCGATGGACGCCGTGCCGGACATCACCAGCAACCAGGTGATGATCAACACGCTGTTCCCGGCCCTGACGCCGGTCGAAGTCGAGAAGCAGATCACGGTCCCGATCGAAACGGCGCTCGCCGGCATCCCCGGGCTCGAGCACACGCGGTCGTTCTCGCGCAACGGATTCAGCCAGATCACAGCCGTGTTCGGCGACGACGTCGACGTCTACTTCGCGCGCAATCAGGTCAACGAACGGCTCGTGGTCGCGCGCGAGAGCCTGCCCTCCGGAGCCAATCCGTTCCTGGGGCCGATCACCACGGGCCTCGGCGAAGTGTACATGTACGTCGTCGAGTACGAGCATCCGCAGGGCGTGGGCGCGAGAGTCGTCGACGGCGAACCGGGTTGGCAGAGCGACGGTTCGTACTTGACGCCGGAGGGTGATCGCCTCACGAGCGACCTGGAATTCGGAACGTATCTGCGGACGGTGCAGGACTGGGTCATCCGCCCTCAACTGCGCAACGTGAAGGACGTCGCGAGCGTCGACACGAACGGCGGATACGTCAAGCAGTACCACGTGCAGCCGGACCCGATGAAGCTCGTGTCCTACGGACTCACGTTCAACGACGTCATCGAGGCCATCGGACGGAACAACGTCGCGACCGGCGCCGGCTTCGTCGAGCGTCTGGGGGAGGCCTACACGGTGCGAGCCGACGCGCGCCTGATGCGAATAGCGGACATCGAGGGCGTGCCGATCGGAACTCGCGACGGCATCCCGATCCACGTCCGCGACGTGGCGACCGTCGCGCAGGGACGCGAAACGAGGATGGGCAGCGCGAGCGAAAACGGCCGCGAAATCGTGCTCGGGACGGCCCTCATGCTCGTCAAGGCCAACAGCCGATCCGTCGCCGCAGCGGTCGACGCCAAACTCGAGGAGATCCGTCGCTCCCTGCCCCCCGACGTGAGCGCGCGGACCGTTCTCGATCGCAAGCACCTCGTGGATGCCACCATCGACACGGTGGTCTGGAACCTGGCCGAGGGCGCCGCGCTCGTCGTCATCGTGCTGTTCCTGCTGCTCGGGAACTTCCGCGCCGCGTTCATCTGCGCGCTCGCGATCCCCCTTTCCATGCTGATGGCGGTCATCGGCATGGTGCAGACGAAGACGAGCGGCAACCTGATGTCCCTGGGCGCGATCGACTTCGGGCTCATCATCGACGGCGCGATCATCATCGTCGAGAACTGCCTGCGGCGGCTGGCCTTGCGACAGCACGCGACAGGGCGCCTGCTCTCGCTGGAGGAACGCCTCGAGGAAGTCGGCGAGGCGGCGCGCGAAATGATCCGGCCGTCGGTGTTCGGGCAGGCCATCATCGTCATCGTGTACCTGCCGATCCTCGCGCTCACGGGGATCGAGGGGAAGATGTTCGAGCCCATGGCGGTGACGGTGATCCTCGCCCTCGTGTCGGCCTTCGTGCTCTCGCTCACGCTCGTTCCGGCACTGGTGGCGATGTTCGTCCGCGGTCGAGTGCGGGAAGCGGACAACGTGCTCGTGGCCGGCGCGAAACGCCTGTACGGTCCTGTCCTGGCTGGCGCGATTCGTGCGCGCGGACTCGTCGCGATCGCAGCGCTCTTCACGTTCACTGCCACGGCCTGGCTCTTCACGCGACTCGGTTCCGAGTTCACGCCGAACCTCGACGAGCACGACGTCGTCGTGATGGCGACGCGCCCGCTCTCGACCGGCATCGAGCAATCGACGCGCATGCAGTTCGGTCTCGAGCGCGCGCTCGAGAAGCTGCCCGAGTTGCGTGTCGTCTTCTCGCGCACGGGGACGGCCGAGATGGCGACCGATCCGATGATGCCGTGCTTGTCCGACACGTTCCTCGTGCTCGAGCCGCGCGCGGAATGGCCCGATCCGAAGCTGGACAAGGCCGAATTGATCCGGCGCATCGAAGCCATCGTCGAGTCGGTGCCCGGCAACGCGTACGAATTCACGCAGCCGATCCAGATGCGCTTCAACGAGTTGATCGCTGGCGTGCGCTCGGACGTCGCGGTGCAAGTCTACGGGGACGATTTCTCGCGCATGGAATCGACGGCGCGCGACGTCGCCGCGGTCCTGGGGCGAATCCGGGGTGCGTCCGACGTGAAGGTCGAGCAGACGGAAGGCCTGCCGTTGATGAACTTCGACATCGATCGCGACACGTCCGCTCGCCTCGGCGTAGACATGCAGGAGGTCGTCGATCTCGTGGCCACGGCGATAGGTGGCCGCGAAGCCGGCGTCGTGTTCGAAGGTGATCGCCGCGTGGACGTGATCGTGCGTCTGCCTGACACGGTTCGCGCCGATCGCGAAGCGCTGTGTGAACTGCCGCTCATGCTCGAAGCGCACGCCGACGAGCACTCGGGTGTCGAACACGCCCTGGCGGCGTTCGTCCCGCTGTGCACGGTCGCGAAAATCGTACTGTCCGAGGGACCGCACCAGGTCAGCCGCTACAACGGCAAGCGCATGATCACGGTCCAGGCCAACGTGCGCGGCCGCGATCTCGGATCGTTCGTCGAGGAAGCGCAGGAGCGGATGGGGACCGTGACGCTGCCTCCGGGGGGATGGCTGGAATGGGGCGGCCAATTCGAAAATCTGAGCGCGGCGAAGGAGCGTTTCACGGTCGTCGTGCCCGTGTGCTTCTTCCTCGTGTTCATGCTGCTCTACGGCGCGTTCCGATCGGCGAGCGTAGCGATCGTCGTCTTCAGCGGCGTGCCGCTCGGGCTCACGGGTGGCGTCGTGGCGTTGTGGTCGCGCGACATGCCGTTCTCGATCACGGCGGCCGTCGGCTTCATCGCGCTGTCCGGCGTCGCCGTGCTCAACGGGCTCGTGATGGTGAGCGCCATCGAGCGGCTGCGCCGCGAGGGGTCGTCCCTCGAGGACGCGATTCGAGAGGGATGCTCGACGCGTCTGCGCCCGGTCCTGACGACAGCCCTCGTAGCGTCGCTCGGATTCCTCCCCATGGCGATCGCGACGGGCACGGGTGCCGAAGTGCAGCGTCCTCTCGCGACGGTCGTCATCGGCGGACTCGTCTCGAGCACGCTGCTGACGCTGGTCGTCCTCCCGGCCCTGTACCGGATGTTCGTGAGTCGGAGATCCGAGCGCTGACCAGAGTCCACGACACAATCCAGTGGCGACGCCGCCCGCGGATTCGTACAAGGCGGACGTCACATGGCACTGCGCACACCGGATTCGCGTCGACTGGCTCTCGCGATCCTGCTCGTCTCTAGCGCCTGCACGTCGACCAGCCTCGACGGCACCGACCGACGAGCGTTCTTCTTCGAGGCCCGGGGGCGCAAGGAGATCGAGGGGCCCATCGAGGGCAAGCAGACCTTCGTCGAAGGCGCATGGACGCGTGCCACCGGAGATGCGGGCGACTTCGAATACTCGATCAACACGTTGAACGGCGGCATGGCCTTCGAGAGCGAACTCGCGAACGAAGGTCGCGTGGCCGTCGCGGTGGGGCTCTCGGTGCTGACGACGGAATTCGAGACGGCCGCCTCGCGCCTCGACGACGATTTCAGCCTCGGGCCCTACGTCGCCGTCGAGGGCGGATGGCGCGCCAGTCCCACCATCGAGCCGTTCGCACGGATCGAAGCCGCGGGCTACCTGCTCGAGTTGAGTTCGATCTTCGCGGTCGAGATCGGCGCGAGAGTCCACGTCATCGACAACGCCGCGCTGTTCGCCGGGTGGCGGTACACGCGCTACAACACGCGCGACCTCGACAGCCTGCTGGCTGTCGACCGGGTCGACCTCGACGCCAGTGGAATCGTGCTGGGCTTGAGCGTCTCGTTCTGAGGTGCGGTGGCTGGCACCGAATCAGGCCGATGCCTGCTTCCGCAAGCCATCAAGCGTCCGCGTCGACGCGACTGCGGTCGAGTTCGAGTTGCAGATCGAGGAACGTGTTGTCGTTGATCTGGCCGCCGTCGCGCAACGAGAGCAGGGCTCGTTCCTGGGCCTTCGCCACCTCGCGACGCACGTCGTTCGAGACCGAGAGCCGCGTCGCGGCCAGGCGTCCCTTCGCGCTGTCGGCATCGCGCAGCATGACCAGTTCGTCCGCCATGATCGTGCGCCAGTGGTGGACCGAGATCGGGCAAGAAGTCTCGCTGCAGTACTCGTCGAGTCGAGCGATGCCGGCGGACAACACCTTCTCGCGCGCCGAGCGGACTTCCTGGACGCTGTCGTCGTCGGCGCGCAAGCCGAGCAGCTTGATCAGCGGCTGCAGCGTGAGTCCCTGTGCGACGAGTGTCACGAGGATCACGACGAGCGTGCAGGCGATGACGACGTCGCGACCCGGAAACCGCGACCCGTCGTCGACGAAGTGGGGCACGCTCAATGCAGCGGCGAGCGAAACCACGCCGCGAACGCCGCACCACGACGCCAGGATCACGCCGCCCGGCCGGGGATACCCGCCTTCGCGTTCGCGCAGCCTGCGCGAGAACACGAGCGGCAAGTAGGCACCGGGAAAGACCCACGCGATGCGCGTTGCGATCACCGCTCCGCTCACGGCCAGCGCCCCGACGAACACCGCCGGACTGGTGACGTTCGTCTCGATCAAGAGGTACGGAGTCTCGAGTCCGATGATGACGAAGCACAGCCCGTTCAAGACGAACACGAGCATCTCCCAGGTGGAGTACAGCTCGACGCGCGCGCGCGGCGGCACGGTGTGGATGCGCCAGGCGACGACGAAGCCCGCGATCACGACGGCGAGCACGCCCGAAGTCTCCAGGGTGTGCGCGGCCAGGAACGCCACGTACGGTGACAGGAGCGAAAGCACGAACAAGACGCGCGGCTCGCGGATGTAGCGATTCGCGAGCGAGAACATGACGCCGGCGGACAGTCCGACCGCGATGCCGCCGATCACGACCCAGCCGAACTCGATGGCGACGCTGTGCGCTTCGAAGGCTCCCGAAAGGACGACCGCGACGCCGACCTGCACGCCGACGAGACCCGTCGCGTCGTTGACGAGGCTTTCGCCGCCCAGGATCGCGGTCACGCGGCGCGGGACGTGCAGGCGCTCGATCACGGCCTGCACGGCCACTGTGTCGGTGGGGGACACGATCGCTCCGAGCACGAAGCAGACGGGCCAGGGCAGCTCGGGCAGGAATGCGTGCGCGACGGCCGCGACGACGAGCGTGGTCAGCGCCACGAGCCCTATCGCGAGCATCAAGATCGGTCGCAGCCAGCGCCGGAAGTCGACCCACGAGGTGGCGAACGCGTCCGCGTACAGGAGCGGCGGCAGGAACATCACGAGGATGAGGTCCGGATCGAGCTCCAGGCGGGGCAGCCCGGGGATCAAGGCCACCAGCGCGCCCGCGATCGCGAGCAGGATCGGCGCCGGCGTGCTGACCCGCTGAGCCAGCAGGTGCACGAGCGCCAGTGCGCTCAGAAGGACGAGGACGAGGGGCAGGGATTCTTGCACGGGCGGCCACTCCAACCGCTCGACCGCCGCGATGCAATGCTCCGTCAACGACGCGGGGCCGGCCGCAAGCGCGACCGGCCCCGCGTTTCGGACGGTTAGTCCGTGAAGACGATCAGCCCTTGGCGCCCTTGCGCAGGAGGTCGCGGATCTCGGTCAGGAGGACTTCCTGAGCGGGCGGCGCGGCCGGAGCCGCAGGCTTCGCTTCTTCCTTCTTCTTCGCCGAATTCATGGCCTTGATGACCATGAAGAGGAAGAAGGCGATGATGATGAACTTGATGAGGGCGTCGATCGTGGCGCCGTACTGGAGCTTGGCGCCGTTCTCACCGCCGAGCATCACGAACTTCTCCTTGAAGTTCACGCCGCCCGTCATGGCGCCGACGATCGGCATCAGGATGTCGCTGACGACCGAACCGACGATCGCGCCGAACGCGCCGCCGATGATCACGCCGATCGCCATGTCGACGACGTTGCCCTTCATGGCAAACGCTTTGAATTCACTCATCATTCCCATGTTTGGTTCCTTGATTGTCTGTGAGGGTTCTAGGGGGGCTGATGCGCGTCATCCGCGCATCAAGATTTGCCCATCGAGTCGATGAACGAGTCCGCCTCTTGGATCGAGCGCTGCATGTTCTCGATCAACTTCGATACGTCGTTCTGGATCGAAGCGACCGTGCTTTGCAGCGACGAGATCGCCTGGGCGTTCAGGTTGTGCTTGAGCGCGAGGACGTGATCGTGGAAGGCGACCAGGACGGGATCCATCCCGGCCGAGGCCTTCTTCATCGCGTCCAGGAGCTCACCGTAGCGCGCTTGCGTCGAGTCGAGGCTCGCTTGGCTGTTGCGCTTGATGTCGGGATTCTGGATCTGACCGATCTCGGTCTTCCACTCGGTGAAGAGCGCGCCGGCGACGTCCTCGACGGATTGAATCCGCTTCTTGACGTCGTCGGCCTTCGAAGAGCAGTCCTCGTATTCCGAGTTCAGCTTCTTGTAGCGCTTCTCGAGTTCGCCGCCGTCGTAGTTCGTCAGCGCCTTGAACTGGTCGAAGGTCGAAACGAACAGCTGCTTGGCTTCCTGCTGATCCTCGCGCGCATCCTTGACGCGGTCGACGAGGATGTCGCGTTTGTGCACGCCGAACTTCTCCATCGCGTTGAAGTACGCGGTCTGGCACGACGCGAACGTCACGGCCAGCACGGCAAACACCACAAGCGTCGAGAGAACCCGATGCCTGCGAACGAATTGGAGGAGTTCGGTGCGCATGGTTCAGTGGGATGGAATCAGAAGCTCCAGCCGACGCCGAGCACGACGAGGTTGTCGGCGCGCTCCGCGCCCGAGGCCGGACGGTTCGTGTACTGGTAGATCCACTGGAGCTGGGCGAACATCGTCTTCGAGAGGTTCGTCTTGATCTTCGTGTCGGACTTGCCGTAGAAGTCCTTCGAGTTCTCGATGCTCGGGAACAGTTCGATGTTGTTCTCGAACTTGGTCTGTTCCGTGATCTGCCACGCGAAATTGTTCGCGAGGCGCGCGGCGATGTAGTCGGTGTCCTTGCTGGTCTTGTAGTCGGTCTTGAAGTACGTCAAACCGGCTTCCGATCCCCACTTGATGTCCGAGTCGTCGCGCCACTGGTAGCCAACGCCGCCACCGATGTAGCTGCGCAGCTTGATGCCCGCGAGGGTGTCGGTTTCCAGACCGCCGATGCCGAACAGGTAGAGCTGCTTCGACATGAAGTAGTCGTACTTGAGGCTGGCGCCCGCGCGACGCTGCGAGATCTCGAAGTCACCGGTCGAGCCCTTCTGCTCGGCGTAGTTCCAGTACGTCTTCGCGGTCCAGCGATCGGCTTCCGTCTGACGCACGGCTTCCGCGGCGGCGTTGACCGCGCGCGATTCCGTGTTGCCGTCGGCGTACGAAGCACCGATGTTCACGCTGCCGGTCCACTTCACGGGCTGGGCTTCGAGGTTGTGTGATTCGACCGCGATCGGCGCGACGGCTTCGGGGGCAGGGGTCGCGGATGTGGTGGGGAGCGCTGCGGCCAAGAGGAGGAGATGCATCAACATGGAATGTGGTTTCCTGGGAGGGGTCGCGCGAAGACGGCGACGAGGGGGTACGAGCGTTTCGATGGGCCAGGGGAGGGGAGTTTGCCGGCTCCCTCGTTCCTGGTGGCTCTCCCCGCCGAAGCATCGGTGGGTCACACCGAGCGGCGGGGCGAGTTGGGGGGCGAAGGATATACCCGAGGTCCGTAGCGGGGTCCACCGTCAGGGCTCCTTTTGCGGGCCCCCGCAGGCGGAAGAGGGCGCAGGGCCCTTGCAAGCACGCCCGGGGGCCCGGAAGCTCACCCCATGGCCGACCGCCCCTGGATGACACGACGTTCATGTTTCCTGCTCGCCGCCCTGACCCTTGCGAGCGCCTGCCGCACGACCACGGAGCCGCGCGAACACGCGGATCTGGATCGGCTCGTCGGTTTCATGATCGGTTCGTTCGACAGCTCGGCGCAGGCGGCGATCGACCCCGACTACCGGGACATCCACCTGCACATGGCGCGCGTGTTCCAGGAGCGCACCGACGGCTGCTGGTTGTACGTCGAGCAGGCGGTCGCGACCGCGCCCGAGAAGCCGTATCGCCAGCGCGTCTATCGCGTGCACGAGGAAGCAGGCGGTTTCGTGAGCGACGTCTACACGCTCCTCGGTGATCCGCTGCGCTTCACGGGCACCTGGCGCGACCCGTCGTTGTTCCAAGGCGTCACGGTCGAATCCCTGTCCTTGAAGGACGGCTGCTCCATCCACCTCCACGTGCGCCCGGACGGCTCCTTCGCCGGATCGACCGATGGCTCGATGTGCCCGAGCGAATTGCGCGGCGCGAAGTTTGCGACGTCGAAGGTCGAGATCACTCAGGCGCTGCTGTCCTCCTGGGATCAGGGTTTCGACGCATCGGGCAAGCAGGTGTGGGGCGCCGAGAAAGGGCCCTACCAGTTCGTGAAGCAGCCCTGAGCGGCGATCACAGCCGCACGATCCAGAGGTTCCGCCAGCGCACGGGGCAACCGTGATCCTGCAGGGCGAGCGGCAGTTCGCTCGCGTGCGACGCGTAGGTGGCGACCTCGCGGTGGCGCGTCGCACCCAGGAACTCGACGTGATCCTGCACGACGATGCCGTTGTGCACGACGGTCACGTAGGCGGGCGAGACGAGCGCGTCGCCGTCGAAGCGCGGCGCGCGGAACACGATGTCGTAGGTCTGCCATTCGCCGGGCGGGCGCGATGCGTTCACGAGCGGGGGCACTTGACCGTACAGCGCGGCGGCTTGACCGTCGGCGTAGGTCGGATTGTCGAACGAGTCGAGCACCTGCACTTCGTAGCGCCCCATGAAGAACACGCCACTGTTCCCGCGCTCCTGGCCGTGCCCGACGACGACGCTCGGAGTCGCGAACTCGAGGTGCAATTGGCAGTCCCCGAACGCCTCCTTCGTTTCGATCGTCCCCGTGCCGTTGATCTCGGCGCAGCCGTTCTCGACCTTCCACCGCGCCGGCCCATCCGCGCCTTTCCAGCGCGAGAGATCGGTCCCGTCGAACAGGACGATCGCTCCCTTGGGCACGGGCACTGGCGAGTAGGGCCGCGGATCGACGAGCGGCGGTCGCGGACGAGCGCTGTCGTGGACGCGCCACTCGCCTCTCGGCAAGAACGGCGTGTCGGAGTAGCCCGGCGCCGCGTCTGAAGCGGGGCTCGAGTGCGAGCCGGCCCGGCAGGAGGAGAGGACGAGAGCGAGGAGAAGCGAAACGTGGCGCGCATTCATGCCAAGAGAAGATACACGCATCCGCTGGAGAAGTTCTGGTGCACTCTCGCTTCCGCGAGGCCCGATTCTGCTCTAGTCTTCCAAGGTCCGACCTCGAGATCGTCACCATGCGTCCTCACCCGAGCGAGCATCCCGAGCGCGATCACGGAGCGCACACACTCAAGGTGTGGCGCGGCGTCGTGGTGGGCCTTTTCGGCGACGACGTCTTCGTCGAGCTCGGCCCGCGCATGCAGGGCGTGATCTCCCGCCGCAAGTTCGAGGACTGTCCCGCGATCGGCGACGCCTTCGATTTCACCCTGCGCGGCCTCGAGGAGGGGCTGTGGTCGCTCTCGCTCGCCGTGCAACTCGAGAAGGCTCTCGTGACGTGGGAGAAACTCGAGAGCGGAAGCCTGGTGCAGGCGCGCGCCGTCCGACTGGCGCCCGGCGGTCTCGAGATGAAGATCGGGCCGTTGCATGCGTTCCTGCCGAAGTCGCACAGCGGTCTTGCTCGCGACGCGAGGCTCGATTCGCTCGTGGGCAAGAACCTGACCTGCGAGGTGATCGAGGTCGACCCCGAGCGCGCGCGCGTCACCGTTTCGCGCAAGATCGTCCTGCAGAAGGAGCGCGAGAGCGAACATCAACGCCTCGTCGATCAGTTGAAGATCGGCGAGATCGTGCAAGGCCGCGTCACGCGCATCGAGGACTACGGCGCGTTCGTCGCGTTCGGCAAGGGCATCGAAGGACTCGTGCACGTTTCCAACCTGTGCCACGAGCGCGTCGCTCACCCGAGCGAGATCGTGCAGCTGGGACAGACGCTCGACCTGAAGGTCCTTTCCATCAAACACGGCGGCAAGCGGATCGCGCTCGGATTGAAGCAGGTCGGCGAGAGCCCGTGGCGCGACGTCGAGCGCACGCTGTTCGTCGGCGCCGTGGTCGAGGGGGTCGTCACGCGCGTGCTCGACTTCGGCGCTTTCGTGGCGATCCGGGCGGGAGTCGAGGGCCTCGTTCCGATCTCGGAGGCCGGCGCGCAGCCGGGTCGCGTGCTGTCGAGCGTGCTCCCCTCCGGCGCGCAAGTGTCGGTCCGCGTCCTGTCGTTCGACGCTGCGCGCGAGCGGTTGTCGCTCTCGCTCGTCCACCAGAACGGTCAGCGCATCGCGCCCGAGGAAGCTTCCAATCGCTGCGCGTTCGAGGAGCTCTCGCGTCAACGCGAAGGGCTCGAGCTGAAACGCCGGCTCGGTGACGTGCTGAAGCGCGCCTTTGGCGCGCGCGAGCGGGGCACGGGGCCGATCGGCGCGTGAGTCCGGCGCCCTCAAGGGCGCGCGAGCAGCCGGCCAACAGCTCCGACCGCTTCGAGCGGCGTCGCTGCGCTCGCATCCGCGCCCACGACGCGCCACAGGTCCGGCACGAGTTCGAACGGCGCGCCGCCGACCAGAACGGGGACGCTGCGCGCGCCATCCGTCGTGCGCAGCGCGGCGATCATGTCGAGCACGCCGTGCAGGTGAATCGAAAGCCTCGCTCCGATCGCGATCACGTGCGGCTGGAACTTCGACTTCATGCGCACGAGATCCGCCGTAGGCGTGTCCGCACCGAGGAACGCGACCGTGTGGCCCGTCCCTTCGAGTTCGTCGGAGACCATGCGCAGACCGATGTCGTGCAGGTCTCCGGACGCACTCGTGACGAGGATTCGCACGCCGCTTGGCCACACGCGCGGTGCTCGTTCGCTCAACACGCTCAGGGCACGCTCCGTCGTACGCGAACACAGATGCTCGTCGGCGACGCTGGCGAGGCTGCGCTGCCACCGATCCCCGAGTTCGACTTGCGCTGGGGCCAGCACGTGTCGCCTCAAGTCCGAAGGGGAGACTCCGCTCGCGTGCGCTTCGATCACGATCGCGACCGCGCCGGCATGATCCCCCGCGAGCGCCGCATCGAGGTACCGAGCGACGAGGCGGGCGTACGGAGCGGGGTTCGACCGCGCACGAACATCGCCGCCAGGATGGGTGCGGTCGAATTCGCGCAACGCGCCTTCGATGCACTCCACGGCGTACGGCGCCCCGCGCGCCGGCAATTCCCGTGCGACCTCGTCGCGCAGGCAGCAGATCTTCTCGCGCATGCCCTCGAGCGTGACTCCGCGCGCCGCGCACGACTCGAGGAGCCACGCGACCTGGGCCTCGAACAGGCGCGGCCGCTCGACCTCGAGCGCCGCCGACAAGTGATCGAGGAGCGTCTCGTTCTGCGCGGTGAGCGCCGCGAAGTCGCCCAGTGCCCCCATCCACTCCGGATGCCGCTCCTGCATGCGAAGCGCGGCCCCCGAGGCGAAGGCCTTGCGCGCGGAGCGGATGACGGCGGCAGCGAGCGGACCTGTGTATTCCATGCGACGTTTTCCCGTCGTGGTCAACCGGCGGGATCGCTCCTCGAAGCGAGGAGCACTGCACTCATTCCGCTTCGAGCGTCGCCGTGAGCGGGAAGCCCCGTGGGCGAGCGAGGGAGCGGACCTGTTCGACGTAGAGCTCGCCGCGCTCGAGGCTCGTGATCACGACGACGGCGGCACCGGTGTCGTGGACCTCCTGCGTGAGACGCTTTGCTTCCGCGTGCGGCTTGTGGAAGAGGCTGACCATCAGGTCGGTGACGAACTCGAACGTCGTCACGTCGTCGTTCAGGATCAGCACCTTCCAGAGCGGCGCGACGCGCGCCTTCACTTCGGTCTTCTCTTCGGGCTCGAGAACTGCGGACAGGGTCGGCGGCATGGCCTCGGATTCTAGCGGAGTTTGCGCTCAGCGGAGAGTGGCGAGCCGCCGCTCGATTTCCTCGATCACGAAGGACGTGTCGACGAAGCGCTCGGGAGTGGCGAAACCGCGCGGTTTTCCGCGGCCGCAAGCCATGTGGTGGGCCACGATCGTGATGCCCCAGCAGGTCGTCAATTCCATGGCGGCGAAACGGGTCCGCCGGTCCGCGTGGACGTCGAGTCGATAGCTGAATCCGCGTGCGATCCCGCCCTTCGAACTGGATCCGCGCACGGAGAGGATCAGCCGATCGCGGTCCTTCCTGGAGTCGTAACGCAGCACCGGATCGAGGCACCTTCTCCCAATGTCCGTCGTACCGGAGCGTCATGTAGTCGTACTCGCGCACGCCGATCGAGCGCAGGTAATCCACGACCTGCGGCGAGTTGTTCGATGTCGGTGACGCCTCGAGTCCGTCCTCGAAACGCTCGACGACCGACAGCGCCTCGA
Organism: Planctomycetota bacterium; assembly: GCA_044228955.1. Taxonomy (GTDB): domain Bacteria; phylum Planctomycetota; class UBA1135; order UBA1135; genus JAEUIA01. Next base: position 39,369 of record JBGATY010000011.1, read on the forward strand.
TGCTCGCGAGCTTCTTCGCGCGAATCACCGGCACGCGCCCGGAGTATTCGCTGATCAGGCCAAAGGGACTGAAGACGAGCTTGTAGCGCAGCGGATTCGCGCGCTCGTCCGGCACGGTGAGTGGCAGGCCTCCGCAGCGCACGCGCACTTCATCGCAACCGTGCTCGCGAGCGCAGTGCACGGCCAGGATGTTCGAAAGCCCCGGTGACACGCCGCAATCGGGCACGACAGGCGTCTTCGATCGCGCCGCGAGCTGCTCCTGTTCCGCGACGACCTCGGGATTGCCACCGAGATCGCAGAACGCGACGCCCGCGCCGATCGCACGCGACGTCAACGCGACGTTGGCGGAGTAGGGCGCGCACGACAGAGCGACGTCGCAGCGTGCGAGGTCGGCGTCGGACACGCCAGTCCGGAACACGATCCTCGATGCGCGCGCGCCGAGGAGCCTCTCGGTGCGCTCGCGCGCCCGCTTCGCCCGGCGCTCGTCCGGTTCGACGGCGATCACGCTCGCGGCCTCGCAGTGCAGCACGAGATCGTGGAGCGCGGCGAGGCCCTGCCTGCCGGCGCCGAAAACGACGTAACGGAATCCGCTCACCACTCATCTCCTCCACGACCGGGCAAAAAAAAGCTGCGACGGGTGGGGACACCCGCCGCAGCCTCCAAGTTACCTCGGACCAGCCGTAGCCACGGCCGGGTCTCTGTTCGAGTCTCCGAAGGACGCTCCGCGCGAGAGCTCGGATGTCCCTGGAACACGAGTGCCGTGAGTCAGTGGAATGGCAGAACCACCTCCTCGCCAGCGCCCCCGACTCTAAGCGAGCGGGTTTACCGCCGCCAGATTGAAATGCACATTCCTCGAAAAGCCATCGATTACAGGCTCAATTCCGGTCGAGCAGGGCGAGGATACGTTCTCGCACCCCGGTCATCGGGACCCGCTCGCCGGGCCGGTCCAGGGGCACGTTCGACAGGAAAACGGGCCCATCGCGCTCGTCCCTGGGCCGCAGGCCGTGGCTGCCCCTCACCAGGGAGGCGTCCCTCGGGATCACGTCCATCAGATAGCGGAAGCCGAGCTTCTTCTGCACCAGACGCCGCGCCACCCGCAGGGCGGGGAGGGAGAGCCCGGGATCGACGAACAGCTCGCACGGGTCGTAGCCGGGCTTGCGGTGGATGTCGACCGTCGCCGCGAAGTCGGGCTCGGCTGCGTCGTCCAGCCAGTAATAGTAGGTGAACCAGGCGTCGGGGGCGGAGAGCAGGACGAGGTCGCCCGAACGCGGGTGGTCGAGCCCTTCCGCCGCGAGCGCGCTGCCTTCCAGCACGGCGTCGACGCCGGCGAGCCGGGCGAGAGCGGCCCGCGTCAGGGCTCGATCTCGCGGGTCGCGCACGTACACGTGGGCGATCTGGTGGTCGGCGACGGCGAAGGCCCGGCTCGCGAACACGTCGAGGATCTCTCCGGCGGGCGTGGAGCGCGTCTTCAAGAGCCCAGCCTCGCGCAAGGCGCGGTTCACGTGCACGGGCCGCGTCACCGGTGCGATGCCGTACTCGCTGACCAAAAGCGTTGCAGCACCCACGCGGTCGGCGGTGGCGACCAGGTCGCCCACGAGGCGATCGACCTCGACGACCGCGGCCTGCGAACGCGGATGCTCTGGTCCGAAGCGCTGGAAGTCGTAGTCGAGGTGGGGGAGATACGCGAGTGTCAGCGTCGGCCTGTGATCGAGCAGAGTCCGGATCGCCGCATCCGCGATCCAGCGGCTGGAGGGCAAGCCCGACTTCGGGCCCCAGAAATCGAAGAACGGAAAGGGGCCCAGTTCGCTCTCCAGGCGCGACACGTAATCGCCGGGAGTGCCGTACACCGCGGGAATCTTGCGTCCGTCGGCGGGATAGAAGGGTCGCGGCGTGATCGACCACTCGACCGCGGCGCCGAGGTTCCACCACCAGAAGATCTTCGCGCAGGTGAAGCTCGGATCGCGTTTCTTCGCGGTCTCGTACACCTTCTCGCCCGCGACGAGGGCGTTCGACTGGCGCCACAGCGCGATCTCGGCGATGTCGCGCGTGAACCAGCCGTTGCCGACGGCGCCGTGATCGCGTGGCAGGAGTCCCGTGAGCATCGTCGCCTGCGCGCTGCAGGTGAGCGCGGGCAGGATGCCTTCCATCGGCACGCACGTCGCGAGCGCGCGCAGGTTCGGCGTGCGTTCGGTGACGAGCCGCGGCGTGAGTCCGACGACGTCGACGACGAGGACCGGTTTCATGAGGCCGAGAGGATGCGCGAACGCGCGCTCTCTCGCCACCACCACGGTGGCCGATTCATGCGGCGGAACGTAGCATCGTGCGCATGTTCGCACGGATTCTGGGGCTTTTTCGCGGCCACGCTGCGGTCGTGAAGGGCACGAGCAAGCTCGCCGAGGGCTACTCGAAGAAGATCGACATCGGGGATCCGCTGGCCGGCGG
>JBGATY010000120.1:0-12264 GCA_044228955.1 Planctomycetota bacterium
TGAAGGTCTCGGAGGAGTCGGGCGTGCGCATCTCGGGCTTGAAGAAGAAGACGATCGACAACAAGCGCGAGAAGAACGACTTCGACAAGGTGGGCTACACGCTCAGCCTCGAAGGCGACGCGTTCCAGTTCCTCGACTTCCTCGACCTCCTGGAAAGCCACTCGCGCTTCATGCGCGTTCCGAGCTTCCGCATGACGGCGGCTCAACGCACGCAGCTCGAGAAGGAAGGCGTTCCCTCGCACAAGGTCTCGATCGACGTCGAGACGTACGTGTACGAGCCCAAGAAGGACCAGAAGGACGTCAAGATCGACGGCTACGAGCGCAAGCGCGACCTCCTGCTCGGCGAGATCAATCGCCGCCGCGAGGGCCTGACCTTCTCGACCTACAACTACCGCGGGGCGCGCGGACGTCGTGACCCCTGGATCGACCCGCGCGTGCCGACCCGAGCGGACTCGGCCAGCACGCTGACCGTCCAGGAGCAAATGGACATCGTCCAGAAGCTCGCGGAGCGGACGCAAGGCGTCCTCGCCAAGTGGGACCAGGTCAAGGCCGCCGAGAACGTCATCGTCGAGATGATGACGCGCTCGGAGATGGAACAGGAGCTCGCCGCGCTCGAGGAGGAAGTGCGCAAGGTCGTCGCCGACAAGGTGATCGCCTACGTGCCTTCCGATCGTCGACTGCAGAACGAAGTCATCCTGCCGCTCGAGGAACTGCGTGGGCAATTCTCGCAGTCCGAGGTCGGCAAGGGCCCGAGCGAAGTGCAGCTGAAGGAGATCGAGGCGACCATGGTCCAGAGCCAGGCTGCCGGCGAATACAAGCAGATGCTCGACGCCTTCGGCGTGATCGACAACCGCTTGACGGTCGCCGAAAACGACCCGGTCAAGAAGCCGCTCGTCGAGCGCTTGCGCGAACTCGCCTACGAGGCGCGCACCGTGCTCGACTTCGAGAAGATCAAGGTCGTCGTCGGCGGTGTGGTGCTCATCGAGGGCGCCGAACCGGTCGCGCTGATCAACGGCAAGTCGCTGACGATCGGCGACATGATCAACCCCGAGATGATCGTTCGTGCGATCAACCGGGAAGAAATCGAGTTCATTTTCCGAGGTGTGGTTTTCGCTCGGCGGTTCTGACCGCGGCGTCCGAAGAATCGCCAAAGCATTGGGAGCAGACCTTTGAACAAGACCATGAGTTTCCTGGCGGCAGTACTCGTACTGCCTTTCCTGTCCGCGGCTTCCGCCGCCCAAGCGCCCAGCCTGGACGCTCGCGTCAACCTGCGCATCGTCGACAAGACGCTCGAGGACGTCGTGAGCTACCTGCGCGAGCGTTCGGGCGCGAACATCGTCGTCATCGACCCGGGTCCGGAGTCGAAGCGCGCGCCGATCTCCGACATGAAGATCTCGCTGGATCTGTCGGACGTGTCGTGGCGCGACGCGCTCGACATCGTGGCCGAGAAAGCCCACGGTTCCGTCGAGGAGCGTTCGGGCGGCGTGCTCGCCGTGACGAGTCCGCCGAAAGTCAGCATCCAGCTCGAGAACGTCGAGATCCGCCAGGTGATCGACACGATCGCGAAGTCGGCGAACGCGAACGTGGTCATCGGCAAGGAAGTGACGGGCTCCGTGTCCGTGCGCTTCAACGACGTCCCGTGGCGTGACGCGCTCGACGTCACGGCGCGAACCCTGGGCTTCACGGTGGTCGACGAGAAGCACGGAGTGCTGCGCGTCGTGTCCCCGGAGCGTTTGCAGGACCAACTCGAGACGCGCACGTACCAGTTGCGCTACCTGCGTCCGAAGAGCCTCTACAAGCCTCAGATCAAGTCCGAGTTCATCCAGACCCAGCAAAACCAGCAGGCCAAGGGCGCCGGCGGTCAGACGGGCACGACCGAGGACTACCTCAAGAAGTTCGGCGTGTTGCAGGCGCTCTCGAAGGCGCTCAGCTCGGGCGGCAAGATCGACTACATCGACACGTCGAACGTCGTGATCATCCACGACACGGCGCAAGTGCACGAAGCGATCAAGAACATGCTCGCCCGCCTCGACGTCGAGCCCAGCCAGGTGTTCTGCGACGTCAAGTTCGTCTCGACGACGAACAGCGACGTCTTGAACCTGGGCGTCGACTACGGCGCCGACGGTCCGTCGGTCGGCATCAGCGGCGGTTCGATCCCGATCACGCTGCCCTTCGGCCTCGGCAGCAGCGGTTGGGAAGACGGCATCATCGCCAGCAACACCGGCAACGGCCCGTACACGGATCCGACGCTGAACGCCGGGGGAACGATCGTCCCCGACACCGTGTTCGGTTCGCTGAGCTTCACCGGCGTGGCCGCGACGCTGCGTCTCCTGCAGCGCGACAGCAAGACCGAAGTCATCCAGGCGCCGAAGATCATCGCGCTCGACGGCAACGAAGCGACGATCTTCGTCGGCGAGACGATCCGATACGCGGAAGCCAAGTCCGAACAGGGCCAGGCCGGCGGTTTGCAGTTGTCGGTCGCGGAGGCGAGTGGTTCGCCGGTCGAGGTGGGTTTCCAGCTCCTGATCCGTCCGAACATCGTTCCCGGAACGCAGAAGATCGTGATGGAAGTCATCCCGAAGGAAACGAGCCTCTCGGGCACGGGCACTTCCTCGCTCGCGCCCCCGGGATTCGACGTGTTCACGATCGGTGCCTCGGGTCTCGAAGGCTCGATCGCACTGCCGCGCACGCGCAGCTCGACGATCGTCACGACGATGATGCTCGAAACCGGTCAGACCGCGGTCATCGGCGGACTCTCGACCGATCAGGACACGAAGACGAACACGGCCGTGCCCTATCTCTCGAAGATCCCGCTGCTCGGCGAACTGTTCAAGCACGAGTCCAAGTCGCGCGAGCGTCGCAGTCTGATGGTGTTCATCACGCCGACGATCGTTCACTCGAGCGAAGACACGGAGCTGATCCTGCAGAAGGAAGTGCGCCGCCGTCAGGCCCTCTTGAAGGGTGAAGTCGAAGACCTGATGAAGGACACTTCGATCTCCGGCGGGCAGTAGTTCGGGTCGAGGCGCGGTCTCGCGCCACGCGACACGCAGTCATCGCGCCCCGCGACCGGAACTCCGGCCGCGGGGCGCCTCCCTGTTCGGTGCAGGCGTTTCTGAGTCGGAGGGGCTGCCGTTTCGGGAAGTCGGCCGCGCCGTGCTCGGGCGCCTCTCCAGCGAACGTCCCGCGAAAGCGCACGACAGCCTCAAGACCCGCCCCCCTCGGGACCGAAATCTCCCCCTGGCAGCACCAGGCCCAAGGGGCCGCGCTTTGCCTCCAGAGCCTCACTCTCCAACTCATGTCATCCGCGCCGACCCCCACGCCTTCGAAAGCTCCGCAGCTCTCGATCGCCCAGATGCTGGGCCTGATGCGGGTCGAATTCCACCGCGCGCGAGCCGCCCGTCAGCCGCTGTGCACGCTCATGATCGCGATCGACGGGCTCGACGCGATCTTCGAGCAGCACTACTGGTCAGGCAAGGACGCCGCGATGCGAGCGGGTTACGACCTGCTGAAGTCCTGCTGCAAGGAACTCGGCTTCTTCGGCATGGCGCTGATGTCCGGCGACCGCATCATGGCGGTCTTCCCGAACACCGATCCGGGCCGGCTTTCGGCGCTCGGAGCGCGGATCGTCGAGGCCGCCAGGACGTTGCCGTTCGCGGTCGCGGGCGAGTCGATCCCGATCACGGTCAGCCTGGGCGCGTCGCACAACCTCCTGGCCGAGACGAACTCCTCGTTCGAGGGACTCGTCGAGATGTCCGGTCGCGCGCTGTTCATGGCGACGGAGGGCCAAGGCAACCGCTACGTGATGTGGCGCGAGGCCGAGGCCGAAATCGACGGCCTGCGCGCGGCTCTGGAAGAGCGCAAGCAGTCGTTCGCGGTCGAGCAGCAAGTCCTCGAGGACGAGGCGTCGGAGATCGGCGGCCTCCAGCAGGCGCAACTCGTCGACAAGATCCAGCAGCTCTTCGCCGGCGTTCCTCGCAGCAGCGAGATCGACGTGCTCGAGCGCCAGATCCTCGATCTCGCCATCAAGGAACTCTACGAAGAGCGCCGCAAGGCCGTGGCCGCGCAAATGGCGGAACACCGCCGTCAGACGGACCTTCTCGAGAAGCGCATCGCGAAGCTGACGAGTCTCCTCGGTGTCACCGAGGAAGAACTGAAGCGCGTGATGGCGATGAAGAACATCGATGCCGGCGTGGCCTCGATCTTCCGCACCGTCCAGGGCCTGTCGGCGGAGGACAGCCAGGCGGAGACGAAGAAGGGCCTGATGTCGGAGATCTTCAAGCAGAACATGTCGATCCAGAAGCGGCAGAAGGCGTCGGCGAGCGCCGCCTAGGACGACGAACGAAACACACCCCGGGCGTGGCGCGCCGTGCGCAGGTCGTGGGTGTCCCATGGGAGAAAAGCGAAAGCAATCGGAGCCAAGAGATGACGAAGAACAGCGTGGTCGACACCACAAAGCGCGGCGCCAACGGCGCCACGGAAACCTCGGGTGAGAACAACACCGTCAACAAGGACGGGGGCGTGCTCTACCTCGGCATCGACCTCGGAACCTCGCGCACTTCGGTGGCGTCGAGCAACGGCCAGCGCGTGACGATCAGCTCGCACGTCGGCTATCCGAAGGACGTCGTGTCGAAGAAACTCCTCAAGAAGGACGTCCTCTTCGGAGACGAGGCGGTCGAGCACCGCCTCAGCTTGAAGTTCTACCGCCCGCTCGCGTCGGGCGTGATGAAGCACACGAGCAACGAGAAGACGTCCGACGTCGACGGCAACATGAAGGCCGCCGCGGACCTGATCCGCGAGATCATCCGCCTGGCCAAGCCGCGCAAGGACGAGCTCGTCTACGCCGTGATCGGCGTCCCGGCCGAGGCCGCCATCCACCACAAGGACGCGATCATCAAGGCCGCGCGCGAGTCGGTGGACTCGGTGATGCTCTGCTCTGAACCGTTCTCCGTCGCGTACGGCCTCGACATGCTCGACGACGTGCTCGTCATCGACATCGGCGCGGGCACGACGGACTTGTGCCGCATGCACGGCACGATGCCGGAGGAGTCGGACCAGATCACGAACACGTTTGCGGGCGACTACGTCGACAATCGGCTCTCGGAGCTGATCAAGAAGAAGTACCCCGAAGCGCAGTTCTCGATCCACATGATCAAGTCCTTGAAGGAGCGCCACGGGAACATCTCGGACACCATGCCGACGGTGAACGTCGAACTGCCGGTGAACGGCAAGCCCACGACCTTCGAAATCACCGACGAAGTCCGCACCGCCTGTCGTTCGATCGTCGCGCCGATGGTCGACGGTCTCGCCAACCTGATCGCCTCGTTCGACCCGGAGTTCCAAGCCCGACTGAAGAACCGCGTGCTGCTCGCCGGCGGCGGTTCGCAGATCAAGGGCCTCGACCTCGCGATCGAGGAGGAGATGAAGCGTCGCCTCGGCGGCGGCAAGGTCATGCGCATCGAGGAGCCGGTCTACGGCGGCGCGAACGGCGCACTCAAGATCGCGCACGACATGCCGGCCGAGTACTGGAACGAGCTCAAGTGAGCTGAGAACGCGTCCAATCGCGGTCACGGGACCCGCTGTGGGGGATTTCTCCCCTCGAGCGGGTCCCATTCGTTGGATTCCCCCTCCCGGCGCCTTGGGTGGAACAGTCCATCCTGCCGATATCCAGGGGCGTAGCATTTTCGACCCCGCGTACGAACGGCGAGATCAGAGTGATGTCCGAACGAGACCGAAACGACGAATACGACGCCCCCGAGTTCGAGTTGGGCGGCGACGACGGCGATGCGATCAAGAATCGTCCAGCCGCCGGTGCGGCGTTCGCCGAGTCGACGCAGGAACTCGATCTCGATTGGAAGGGCACCAGCGCCGCGACCGACTTCCTCGGCATCGAGGGCGACGTGCGCACCGACGAGGTCCCGGCTCCGATCGGCGCGGGTCTCGACACGTCCGGCACGGCCGGTTTGCCGGCCGATTCGTGGCTGCACGGGATCGAGGATCGCGAGGAAGAGGCCCTGCAGCAGGCCCAAGCCGCCGCGGAAGCCACCGAGACGGAGACCCGTTCGAACGACCACGCCCGACTCGAGGGGATTCGAGAGAGGGTGAGTGGGACAGGGGTGGGGTTCCCGCTGAAGAAGGTCCTCGCCGCATGCGTCGTGCTCGCGCTCGCCGCCGGTGGCGCCTGGTACTGGAAGAAACTCCGCGACCAGCGCGCGCAGACGACTCCGGTCGAAGTCGCGACCCAGCCCACGCCCGGCCGGCCGAACACGAAGAAACCCGCGGCCTCGACGAAGCCCGCGCCGACCGTCGTGGGCACGCAACCCGAAGTGGAGCCGCCGACGAACTCGGATCCGACCGACCCGACGGCGGTCGTCCCGCTCGATCCGGCTGCCGGCCCGGAAGTGGGGTCCACGGACCCCGTTCCGACGTCCGAGCCCGTGGCCGTGACGCCCACGATCCAATTCCCCGATTCGACGAACACCGAGCCCGTGTCGATCACTGCGACGCATCCGGAGCCCTCGACCGTCGACCCCAATCCGGTCTCGCTGCCGACGCAGGTGCGCGCGCTACCCGAGTCGACGAATCCCATTCCCGGCGCCTTGCGCCGGGCCACGGAGGCCGACTTCGCGAACATCTGGCGCGAGCAGGCCGTCCCGCTGAACGCCATCGCCGGCGACCGCCGCCTGCGGACGGTGAACGTCGGACAGGTTCGCGTGATGCTGGACAGCGGCGAGTACTTCGAAGGCGCTCTCTACGCCGTCGGAGAGAACCGCGTGTGGCTCGATCTCGATCTAGGGCGCATCTCGTTCGAAGGTACGACCGTGCGCGAGATCACGCGCATCGCCGCCCCGGCGAGCGCCGTCGGCGCCGCCAAGAAAGGACCGGACCTGTCCGGACTGCCCCATGTCGAAGTGCGACTGCCGGGTGGCTGGATGAGCGGACGCCTGGTCGGACGCGAGGGCAACACCGTCACGCTGGTCACGGACGACGGCATCCGCATGGTCATCGAAACCGACGAGGTTCGACCGATCACCGCTCGCAAGACCCGCGTCGTCGGCACCGTCGAGAAGCTCGGTGGGTTCACCGGGAAGCCCGCCGGGGAGCCCAAGAAGCCCTGAACGCACGGCGGTGGGGGATTCATCCGAATTCTCTCCGCTTCGCGTTCGACTCGGGACGCCGGATAGTCCATCCTATGCGTCCATCTTGCAGGGGCCCGAGTGCGCGAGTCGCACCCCGGGACCATGCCGAGAGGAACCGATCAAGCGTGGTCGACCAGACCGCGCCGTTTCAGCGAGTTCGCGACAAGAACCCGCATCCGCGCGAGCGCCGATACGTGCGCTCGCATTTCTAAACCAAACGATTCCGCCATCGCAGTTTCATTCGAAACGCGAGCGTGCAGGGTCCCGCCGTCGAGCGTGACGCGGACGACTTCCAGTCGTTCTCGCGCGAGCGCTCGCTTTCCCATTCGTGCTGCTACCTCGTGTCGCGCGCGGAAGATGATGCGGGCTCACTGACGCGCCGACGCCGACACGGCTCCGCGCATGGCTCGAGGTCCTTGACATGACAATTGATTCTTCCCGCGAGAGCGACGCTCTCGGTGCTTCCCCCGAGGGCGAAGCCTTCCACGGGCAATCCAGACAACACGAACACACGCGCCCAAACGACGATTTCGAGAACGCGCGCGGCGACGACGACATCCCCGCCGCCGACCCGCACCCGGCGGCCCCGGGCGAATCCGCCGCCGATTCCACCGAGCGGCGCCGACGCCGACGCGGATCACGAGGCGGACGCCGCCGTCGCGGAGCGCGCACAGACGAAGCCCGTCCGTCCGAAGCCAGCGACGCTCCGCTCGACGCGGAGAGCGACGAGGCTCCGAACGCCCCGCTCGTCGCGCCGGCCCAGAAACCGCGCGCGCTCCGGTCGACCGCGGCCCCGCGCGAGATCGGCTTCGAATCCACCGACGAGGTCGAATTCGACGCCGATGCCGCGGCTTCGGACGACGATGCGCCGCGCAGTGGTTTGGTCGAACCGAATCCTGGCCCGCGCAAGAAATCGCGCCGTCGAGGTCGCCGCGGGAAGGGCCATGCCGCTCGCGGAATGAGTGCGCCCGCGGACTCCGCCGTGGAGGACGGTCCGGTCGAGCCCTTGCTGCCCGACGAGGACGACTTGCCCCCGCGCGTGACAACCGGCGTGCCCCGTGAACTCGATCAGATCCCGCTCGACGACGACGCGGAAGCTCCGTTGCGCGAAGCGGGTCCCGACGACGGCCGCAAGAAGCGCCGCCGTCGCGGTTCTCGCGGCGGGCGCAGGCGCAAGGCCCAGCTCTCGGAAGGGCGCATCGAACGCGTGGCGCCGGTCGAGTCCCCGGCCGAGATCGAAGCGATTCCGGGCGAGGAAGACGATCTTCCGATCTTGACCGAGATCGGCGACGCTCTCGAACCGATCGACCACGACGCCGAGCGCGCCGGAACCGGCGGCGGCCGTTCGCGCCGCAACAAGAAGCGCGGCGGCGACAAGCGCCCGGCCGCGGCCATCGATGCCGACGACGATGACTTGCCGGTCATTCCCGAGTCGAGCCGCACCTCGATGATCCTCGTCAACGCGACGGATCCCGAGGAGCAGCGCGTTGCCGTGGTCGAGGGTGAGCGCATCGTCGATTTCCAGATGACGGTTCGCGACCAGGATTCGCTCGTCAACGACATCTACCGCGGTCGCGTCGTGAACCTCGAGCCGGCCATCGGCGCGGCGTTCATCGACTTCGGCCAGGGCCGCAACGGCTTCCTGCACACGTCCGACGTGCTCTCCATCTACGGCGACAAGGACTGGAGCCTCGACAAGCTCCTCTCGGCCCAGATCGATCCCGAGGAATGGGACAGCGGCACCGCTCAACCTCAGGTCGGCGCCGAAGTGAGCGAAGAAGAAGAAGGCACTTCCTCGCGCCAGGGCGGTCGGCCGCAGAGCGGCGATCGCAAGGGCGGGAAGAAGTTCCGACGTCCGAAGGGCGGAAAACAGCCGCGTTTCCGCGCTCGTCCGCGCCTGCCGATCACCGAACTGCTGAAGAAGGGGCAGATGGTCGTGGTGCAGGTGACGAAGGACGCGATCGGCGACAAGGGACCGACGCTGACGACGTACATCTCGATCCCGGGCCGCTATCTGGTGCTGATGCCGTCGATGTCGCGCACCGGCGTGTCGCGAAAGATCGAGGACGAGAAGGAGCGCAAGCGTCTGAAGCGCATCCTGCAATCGCTCGAGGTTCCCGATGGCATGGGCGTCATCGTGCGCACCGCGGGAGTCGGCCACAGCAAGTCCGAGATCAAGCGCGACCTCGACTACCTGAAGGGCGCCTGGGAGGCGTTCGGTCATCGGCTCGGCACCGGTCACGGTCCCGCGCCGCTCTACCGCGAGTCGGACGTCGCGATCCGCACGATGCGCGACCTGTTCACTCCGACCACGAAAGCCGTGGTCGTCGACGACCCGGAAGTGCACCGCCACATCACGGAGTTCACCGAGAAGCTGATGCCCGAGGACGTGCACCGCGTCAAGTTGCACACCGGCCAGCGTCCGCTGTTCCAGAGCTTCGGCATCGAGCCGGACTTCGAGAAGATCTTCTCGCGGCGCATCGAATTGCCCTCAGGGGGCTCGGTCGTGTTCGATTCGGCCGAAGCACTCGTCGCGATCGACGTGAACTCGGGCCGGACGCGCAGCGACGGTTTCGACTTCGAGGAGATCGCGCTCAAGACGAACCTCGAGGCGGTGCCCGAGATCGCGCGTCAGATCCGCTTGCGCGACCTCGGCGGCATCATCGTCGTGGACTTCATCGACATGATGAAGATGGGCAACATCAGGACCGTCGAACGCGTCTTCAAGGAAGAGCTCGACAGCGATCGCGCGCGCAGCAAGATCGGACGCATCAGTCAGTTCGGACTGCTCGAGCTGACACGTCAACGGCTCGGCCCGGGCATCGCGAAGAAGGCTTTCCATTCGTGCCCGCGTTGCCGCGGCACGGGACGCATCCGCACCGTGAATTCACGGGCCGCGGCGATCCTCCGGAGACTCGGGTCGGCGATGATCCTGAAGGGCTTCTCGACCGTCGAGGTCAAGGCGCATCCGGAGGTGATCGCGTACCTGAAGGATTCGTGCTCGGAGTACATCCGGGCGCTCGAGTACCGCTTCACCCGAGAGGTGAAGTTGTACGACGCGCCGGAACAGCACGAGGACAGCGTCCTGCGCTACCTCCGCGCCGACGGCAAGGAAGTGCGACCCGGCGGCCGCCGCAAGCGCTAGTGGGGTCAGCCGGATGAGAAGTTCGTCGAAGACGTCGAACTGTCCGCGGCTTCCCGGCCAGGCGCGGTGACGACGCGGGTTCGCCTTCTTGACCCGAAGTACCGTGCCAGGCACGGTACTTCGATGGGGGCGCCGTGTGCCGGCGTCCTCTGGGCAGGCCTCGTATGACTCGGCCTTCCCGAGGGCGCCCTGGGTGGTACGCCGCCCCGTCTCCCTCGGGTTCCGAACGGGCCCTTTCCCGCCCGGGCGGCCGACGCTAGACTCCTCGGCCCGATTCGGCGCGAGCCGACAGTCCGGATCCACTCCGAGGATCCACCGTGGGAGGGTCTCCACCACGGTCAGCAAGGAGAGTTTTCCCGTGTACGCGATCATCAGCGACCGCAATCAGCAAACAAAGGTAGCGAAGGGTGATGTCATCCTCTGCGACCTCTCCGGCATGAAGGCCGGCGACAAGGTCACGTTCGACCAGGTCCTGCTCATCGGCAACGAGGGCAAGGTCACGATCGGCAAGCCCACCGTGAAGGGCGCGAGCGTCACCGGCGAAGTGGTCGGCGAGAAGTCCGGCGACAAGGTGATCGCCTTCCGTTTCAAGCGCCGCAAGAACGTGCGCAAGAAGCGCGGCCACCGGCAGCACTACACCGAAGTCAAGATCACCGCCATCCACGGCTGAGCCGCGACCAGACAAAGGACCACACCTCATGGCACACAAAAAAGGCGGCGGCTCGACCAAGAACGGCCGCGACTCGAACCCGCAATTCCGCGGCATCAAGCGCTACGGCGGCGAGATGGTGAGCTCGGGCACGATCATCGTCCGCCAGTGCGGCACGGTCTTCCATGCCGGCCGCAACGTCGGCGTCGGCTCCGACTACACGCTGTTCGCGCTGAAGGACGGCACCGTCCGCTTCCAGTCGAACCGCAAGGTCCACATCGACCCGGTCGCCGCGAGCTGACCTGAGCTCACGCGTCGAGCGTTCGACGCGTGGGCGCTCGTCGCGCTCGTTCTCCAGATATGTTCAAGGACGAGTGCGAAATCCACGTCGTGGCCGGCAACGGCGGCGACGGAGTCGTGTCCTTCCACCGCGAGAAGTTCGTGCCGCGGGGCGGTCCCGACGGCGGCGACGGAGGCTCGGGCGGGAGCGTCATCCTGGTCGCGAGCGAGAATCTGAACTCGCTCCTGCCCGTCAGCCGGCGTCATCGCTACGCCGCCGACGACGGCAAGAAGGGCATGGGGCAGTTGTGCTCCGGCCGCAGCGGCGAGGACCTCGTCATCGAAGTCCCGGTGGGCACGCAGGTGTTCGATCGCGAGCGCGGCAACCTGCTGCGCGACCTGACGAAGGTCGGTCAACGTCTCGTGGTCGCGCAAGGGGGCGCCGGCGGACAAGGCAATGCGCGTTTCGCGAACTCCGTGCGCCAGACGCCGCGCTTCGCCACGGACGGCAAGCCGGGTGAAGAGCGCGTGCTGCGTCTCGAACTGAAGCTCTTCGCCGAGGTCGGCCTGGTCGGGTTCCCGAACGCCGGCAAGTCGACCTTCCTCTCGTGCGTGACCGCCGCGACGCCGAAGATCGCCGACTATCCGTTCACGACGCTCGCACCGCAGGTCGGCATCGCGAGCCTGAACGAGACCGAGACGCTCGTGCTCGCCGACTTGCCCGGCCTCATCGAAGGCGCGTCGGAAGGGATCGGACTCGGCCATCGCTTCTTGAAGCACGTCGAGCGCTGCCGCGTCGTGATGCACCTCGTCGATTGCTCGGAGAGCGCCGACACGGATCCGGTCGAAGCCTGGCGCGTGATCGTGGGTGAACTGGCGCGGTTCTCGCTCGACCTCGCCGCGAAGCCGCGCATCCTGGTCGCCACGAAGGTCGAGTCCGAGGAGGCCGAGGCGCGCGCCGCGGAACTCGAGCGGCCCGAGCCACCCCATGTGCACGCCACACGGCTGTCCCAGGCGCCCGTCATCGATGGCAAGCTCGATGAACCGCTGTGGAA
>JBGATY010000121.1:0-12238 GCA_044228955.1 Planctomycetota bacterium
TAGTCCATGAGGCGTTTGGCCACGTCTTCGGCGCTGGCGACGTTTTTGAAGGGGCGCAGATCGAGGATGAATTCGTGGGCACAGCGCCCCTTGTCGCCCGCATAAAGGATTGGGAACGACGCTTCCAGCCGCGCTTTCATATAGTTGGCGTTCAGGATAGCGTACTTCGTGGCGTCGGTGACGCCATCGGCGCCGAGCGTTTTGATGTAGGCGTAGGAAATGAGCAATATGCTTGCGCTGCCCCAGGGCGCGGCACTGATGGCCGTTGAGCCTTGTTCGCCGCCTGTGTTGGCAAAAACGTGTTTGGGCAAAAACGGCGCGAGGCTTTTGTTGCAACAGATCGGCCCCATGCCCGGCCCGCCGCCGCCGTGCGGAATGCAGAAGGTCTTGTGCAGGTTCAGGTGGCACACGTCCGCGCCAATGTCGCCGGGCCGCGTGAGACCGACCTGCGCGTTCATGTTCGCGCCGTCCATGTAGACCTGGCCGCCGTGCCCGTGCACCGTCTCGCAGATCTCACGGATGCTCGCCTCGAACACGCCGTGCGTGCTCGGGTAGGTGATCATCAGCGCGGCGAGGTTCACGCTGTGCGCCTCGATCTTCGCGCGCATGTCCTTCATGTCGATGTTGCCGTGGTCGTCGCACTCGACGACCACGACCTTCATGCCGGCCATGACCGCGCTGGCCGGGTTCGTGCCGTGCGCCGAGTGGGGGATGAGACACACGTTGCGCTGCGGCGCGCCGCGGTCCATGTGGTAGGCGCGAATCACCTGCAAGCCGGCGTACTCGCCCGCCGATCCCGCGTTCGGCTGCAGCGAAACGGCGTGGAAGCCGGTGATCTCGGCGAGCCACTTCTCGAGATCGGCAAAGAGCTTCTGGTATCCGCCGGTCTGCGCCACGGGCGCGAAGGGGTGGATCTTTCCGAAGCCCGGGTACGTGATCGGCAGCATCTCGGCCGCCGCGTTGAGCTTCATCGTGCACGAACCGAGCGGGATCATCGACGTCGTGAGCGACAGGTCGCGGCTCATCAGTCGATGCAGGTAACGCATCATCTCCGTCTCGGAGTGGTACGTGTTGAAGACGGGATGCGCCATGAACGTGCTCGCTCGAGCGAGCGAGCCGAACGCGAGCGGTTGTGTCTCCACGGCGAGCGCTTCGACCGCGGCGACGTCGAACTTCTTGCCCGACAGGATCGTGAGCAGGTCGCCCAGATCCGCCGCCGTCGTGGTCTCACCGAGAGCCACGCCGACGCCGTCGTCGAAGGCGCGCAGGTTGATGCGCTTGGCGTCGCAGGCGGCGCGAATGCGCGAGAGCTCGGTCGGGTTCGCGTCGATGCGCAGCGTGTCGAAGAAGAGACCGGGGCGCACGCGCTTCTGCTCGCGGCGCAGACCCTCGGCGAGCGTCGCGGTCATGTGGTGGACGCGGCGCGCGATGCGGCGCAGGCCTTCCGGACCGTGGTAGACGCCGTAGGATCCGGCGATCACGGCCAGGAGCACCTGCGCAGTGCAGATGTTGCTCGTGGCCTTCTCGCGCCGGATGTGCTGCTCGCGCGTCTGCAGGGCGAGGCGCAGGGCGCGCTTTCCGCGCTTGTCGACGGACACGCCGACGAGTCGACCGGGCAGGCTGCGTTTGTACGCCTCCTTCGTGGCCAGGAACGCCGCGTGCGGACCGCCGTAGCCGAGCGGCACGCCGAAACGCTGCGAATTGCCGACCGCGATGTCCGCGCCGAAACGACCGGGCGCTTCGAGGACGCACAGCGCGAGCAGGTCCGCCGCGACCGTGACGAGCGCGTGGCCCTGGTGCGCGCGCTCGCAGAAGCCCGCGAGATCCCGCACGATTCCGTCCGTCGACGGGTACTGCACGAGCGCTCCAAACACCTTCGTCTTCGAGAAATCGAACGTGAGCGGGTCACCGACGACGATCTCGATGCCGAGCGGCCGCGCGCGCGTGCGCAGCACGTCGATCGTCTGCGGCAGGACATCGGAGGCCACCGCGAACACCCTCGAGGCGTGCCGGCCCGAGCGCAGGCACAGCGTCATCGCTTCGGCCGCGGCGGTGGCCTCGTCGAGCATCGAGGCGTTCGCGATCTCGAGGCCGGTCAGGTCCATGATCATGGTCTGGAAGTTGAGCAGTGCTTCCAGCCGACCCTGGCTGATCTCCGCCTGGTACGGCGTGTACTGCGTGTACCAGCCCGGGTTCTCGAGGATGTTGCGCACCAGGACCGGCGGCGAGACCGTGTCGTGGTAGCCGAGCCCGATGAACGAGCGCCAGACCGGATTGGCGGCCGCGAGCTGAGCGATCTCCACGAGCGCGTCGCGCTCGCTCTTTCCCGCCGGAATGGCGAGTTCGCGCCCGAGCGCGATCTCGCGCGGCACCGCCGCGTCCGAGAGCGCGTCCAGCGAGCGGTACGACAGGACCTGGAGCATGCGTGCCACGTCGGCATCGGCCGGGCCGATGTGGCGCGTCTCGAAACGATCTTGTTCGAACAGCTTGGAACGCTCTTGCATGGGAGTGGGGGGCGTGGCGCGGGCCTCGGGTTCTTCACTGCGCGCGACCGACATCGGCTCCGCGCGTCCGCTCGTTCGGTCGCTCATGACGATCAGTGCGCCTTGTCGCTCAGGAACTGCTCGTAGGTCTTCGCGTCCATCAGCTTGTCGAGGCTCTTCGCCTCCGGGCGGATGCGGATCAGCCAACCTTCCTTCCAGGGGTCCTTCGAGAGCACCTCGAGGTGCTCCTCGATCGATGTGTTGATCTCGACGACCTCGCCCGCGACCGGGCAATTCAGGTCGGCGACGGCCTTCACGGACTCGATCTCCCCGAAGGTCTCGCCGGCCTTCAGCATCCGTCCGACCTCGGGCAGATCGCAGTAGACGAGGTCGCCCTCGTTGCCGTTCGAAAGCTCGCGCACGGCGAAGTCGGTGATCCCGATGAGCATGGTGTCGCCGTCGGGCTTGATCCACTCGTGAGTGTCGGCGTAGCGGCGGTCTTCGGGACGGGAGGATTTGGAGCGCGTCTCAGCCATGGGGGATCTCGTTGTGGTGTTTTGGAGTGAGGGGGTTCGTTGGTGGTTCACTTGCGTGTGCGCGAGAAGAAGGGCAGGGCGCAGAACGTGGCGTTCTGGCGCTTGCCCTTGATGTCGATCTGGATCGAGTCGCCGGGCTTGCCGTGCGTGACGGGCACGTAGCACGTGCCGATGTTGGATTTCACCGTCGGCGAGACCGAACCCGAGACGACGTAGCCGATCTTGTGTGCGCCGTCGTAGAGCTCGTAGCCCTGTCGCGGCACGCGCGGGCCGTCCGTCTTGAGGCCGACGAGGTGGCGGGTCTTCTTCTGCGCCACCTTCTCAAGCCGCTCGCGGCCGATCCAGTCGCCCTTTTCGGGCTTGAACGAGACGCCGAACTCGAGGCCGGCCTCGATCGGATTGTGCGTAGCGTCGATTTCGTGCCCGTAGAGGGGCATGCCCGCCTCGAGTCGCAGCGTGTCGCGCGCTCCGAGGCCGATCGGCTTGAGGCCGTGCTTCGCGCCGTGCGCCAGGCACTCGTTCCACACGCGCACCACTTCGCGTTTGTGGACGTAGAGCTCGAAGCCGTCCTCGCCGGTGTATCCCGTGCGGGACACGCGCATGTTGGCGATGCCCGAGACCGTGCCGAAGCCGAACTTGTA
Source organism: Planctomycetota bacterium (assembly GCA_044228955.1). Classification (GTDB taxonomy): domain Bacteria; phylum Planctomycetota; class UBA1135; order UBA1135; genus JAEUIA01. The sequence goes on from JBGATY010000121.1 coordinate 3,661, forward strand.
GTAGCCGATCGCAGCCAGATCCAGATCGCGCGTCATCTCCTGCAGCACGGCCTGGCTGGCTTGTCCCTGCAACGCGATCATCCCGAGCTCGTCGGTCTGGTCCTCGATTCGAACGTCGAACCCGCGCGCGTGCTCGCGCATCCACGCGAGGTCGACGTCCGTGTTGGAAGCGTTGACGACCAGGAACACCTCGTCCGCGCTCCTGTACACGAGCAGGTCGTCGATCGGATTGCCGTCCGCGCGACAGAACAGGGAGTAGCGGATCGCGCCGAGCGGGATCTTGGCCACGAAGTTGGTGCAGATCTTGTCGAGGAAGCGCTCGCGGTCCGGGCCGGTGACGCGCACGCGTCCCATGTGGGACAGGTCGAAAAGCCCGGCCTTCGTGCGCACGGTCTCGACCTCCTCGAGGATCGGTCCGTACTGGACCGGCATGGACCAGCCGCCGAACTCGACCATCTTGGCGGAGAGCTTCTTGTGCGCGTCGGCGAGCGGGGTCTGCTTCATCTCTCTAGGTCTCTTCGGTGCGGGTGGAATGCAACAGGGGCGCAGCGGTGGTCCGTTGCGCCCCTGTTCGATGCGTGCGCGAGCGGGGCTCGCGACGTGTTCAGGTTCTGCCCGACGCGCGAGTCCCTTGGGCCTGAGAGTTTCGCGCGCTCGGCGCTTGCCCCTTCGGCGTCCAGACGGGCCTCGATTCGAGGCCGTCCGGAACTCTCCCCGCGGTCGGAGAATCGAGTTGTCGGGCGCAACTGTAGTGGAGGGGGAGTCCCGCGCCAAGTGAGCGTGCCGAACTCCCGTCCCGGAAGCGGATCCGGGGGTACGCTTCGACGTGAGAACCTCGCTGTCCCCGCGCGGCCGAGCCACCGCATGGATTCTCGCGTGCGTCGCGTGCACCGCATCCGCGCGGGCAGACGACCCCTTCCAGCCCGGCCTGCGCTGGCGTGCGCGGGCGGATTCGGCGTTGCCTGCGGTGCCGAAGAGCGCGGCGTTCGCGCGCGGCGGCAACTTCGTGTGGACGGCCTCCAACGGCCCGTTCACGCGCCTCCAACTGTTCAGCGCCTTCCAGTCGGGCACGGTCCCCGCGCCCCTTGCGAGCCTGTCCTTGGCGAACGCGACGGGTGCCTTGGGAGTCGCGTGCGGGGACGACGCCGACGGGCTCTTCGCGCTGGCGCAGTTCCCCTCTCCCGACAGCACGCACCGCGCCACCCTCGTTTCGCGCTACCCGGCGATCGCCGCGGCCTCGACCGGGTCCCTGATCGCGGCGTGGACGTTCGACTCGGGGATGCGCGCGAACGGCCCGGCGCGGATCGCGTGCAGCGCGGACGGGGGGCGGGTGTTCGTCGCGAACTGGAACGGGCCGACGCCGGAGGTGCGCCTCGACGTCCTCGACGGGGCGACCGGATCCGTGCTGGCGAACACGCTGCTCTTCGCGCCGGCCTTGAACGAGATGTCCGTCTCGGCCGATGGCACGCGCGCCGCGATCGCGACCGGGCGTTCGATCTGGATCGTCGATGGCCAGGCGAACCCGCTACATCAGGAGATCGTGCCGCTCGCGACGTCCGGCATCGCGCTCTCCGGCGACGGCCGGACCCTCGCGATCGGCGGGAGCCGCGTGCGCATCCTCGCCGAGACTCAAACGGCGTATGTCCTCGCGTTCGAAGTGATCGGGAACGCCGGCGAGATCGCGACCAGGGTGGCGCTGTCGCGCGACGCCCGCACGCTCTCGATCGGCTGGTGGAACTCACAGAACGGAGTCGATGCGCGCTTCGAGGTAGTGAACATGCTCACGCACGCGCGCCTGTTCGAGCGTACGCTCACCGGCGTCTCCGGCGGACTGCAGAACGCCCCCGAAGTCGTGCGCGTGACACCCGACGGCAACCGCGCGGCTTTCGGCGCGTGGGGCGACGGCACCAGCGCGCCCGAGGTCCTGCTCTACGATCGCCCGTCGAATGCGATCGTCCTGGAGGCCGACACGTCCGGCAGCGTGTTCGCGCTCGACCTCGACGCCACCGGCCGGCGGCTCGCGGTCGGCGTGAAGGGCGCGCACGCCAACCAGTTCTCCTCGAGCGGCGAGTTCCGCCTGCACGACACGGGCGAGTCCGACAGCGCGGTGCTCCGCGCGCCACGACCGGGTGGCTGGATGGATCTCGCGGCGGCCAGGTCCGGCGCGAGCGTCGTGGCCTTCCTTTCCGGTCCGCGCGCCCCGTTCCCAGTGACGGTGCCCGGCGCGAGCGGCACCCTGGCGCTCGATCGAGCCCAACTCACCCTGGTGCGTCGAACGGCCGATGCGAGCGGTCGAGCGGACCTCTCGGTCGGAATCGCCAACGATCCGCTCTCCATCGGGACGTTCCTGCACCTGCAGTCGGCGTTCCTCGTGAACGGGTCCTGGGTGCTCGGAACGAGCGTCACCGACGTGCTCGTCCACTGACGCTCCGGGGCGGTCCGAAAATCTTTCCGCGCCTCCGTGGACGAGCGCGTGGCACCTCGCGCGCGAGTTCGAGCGGCGATTCGAGTGCTGCGCTCAAGATCGAGATAAGGCTTCTCGATACGGACCTCGGTTCGCGTCTCGCCCCTACGAGGACGCGATTGTTCCGTCTCCGTCACCCATCCCCATCGCACGAGAGCGACAGGGATCCACAGGCTCTCGCGGCCTGCAACCAGAGCAACAATTGAGGTCCTCCAGATGAGTCTTGGGAAACTTGTGAGCATCCTGGCGCTCGTCGCCATGGCCTTCCCCGTCACCGGTTGCAGCGGCGGCGGCTCGAGCGAAGCGACCAACACGATCACGAGCGCCGTCCAGGACATCATGGTCGACCCGGACGGGACGACGACCGTCATCTCGTTCTCGGGGACGCGCGGCCTCTCAGGCGCATCCGCCGCGAACTTCGAGAGCGACGGCGGACAGACGGCGACGAGTGTCTCGGTCAGCGGCACGACGGCCACCGTCCTGTGGAACGCCCGCGTGACCGCCGCGGATCAGGTGCGCGCGGTCGCGATCGACGGGGTCGCCACGGACTACCGGGCCGTGACGGCGAGCAGCACCGCTGCGCCGACGTTCACCATCGCGAACGGCACTCAAACAACACCCCTCGGCGGCGACACCTTCGACGTCGTGTTCAGCGGTCCGCGGGTCCTCGAGAGCGACGTCGAGGACACCTCGAACTGGACGCTCACGATCGACTCGACCGACCTCGATCTCACGGGCACGACGATCGTGTTCGACGTGAACACGCAGACGGCCGCGGTCACGCTCGGCACCCTCGCGAACCTGCATGCGAGCTTCACGCTGACGCCGAGCGGAATCCACGCCGTCACCGACGTGCTCGTCGCGAACACGTCCGTCGCGGGCACCGCGAGCGGTGATGCCTCGGCCCCGACCCTGATCGGCGCCGTGCAGAACCTGACGGAGGACGAGTTCGGTCGGGTGATCGACTTCCAGTTCAGCGAGGCGATGGACCCGGTCTTCTCGGTTCAACTCAGCCACTTCGGCGTCACCTCGCCGGACATCGCGACCTCCGTCGAGCGTCCGAGCGACGACACGTTGCGCGTCACGTTCAACAACCCGATCGTCCCGGGCGTGAACACGGTCTCGCTGTCGAGCCTCGTGGACGCGCACGGAAACGACTTCACCGACGCCGTGGTCCCGATCGCGGCGGGTGCAGCGGTGGTCAACGCCTACACGACGCTCGCGGCCAGCACCGTGTCCAACGCCGGCGGCGACACGATCACCGTCGAGACCTCGCAGGCCTTCGATCCGGACACGGCCGAGGATCCCTCGGCCTGGACGCTCGTGGTGGACTCGGTCACGATCGACCTCTCCACGCAGACACTCGCCTACGACCTCGCCTCGAAGACGCTCACCATCACGCTCGGGTTCGACATGCAGAACGGCGACGCGTTCACGGTGACCGGCGTCTCGGTCATGGACGTCGACGGTGACACGTTCACCCTCTCGTCGGGGGGCACGGCATCGGGCGACGCCACGGCGCCGACCATTTCGAGCGTGACCCAGAACCGCAACATCGACCCGACCGGGAAGACGCTCATCGTCCAGTTCAGCGAGGACCTCGACGAAACGACGGCCGAGACGACCTCCAACTGGAGCGTGTCGGGCACCCAGAACGTCACGACGGCGACGCTGCTCAGCGGCAACGATTCCGTGCGAGTCGAATTCGACGCGCTCGTCGTCCCGGGGGACTTCACCTTCGGCGGCCAGAACGTGACCGACCTCGCGGGCAACGCGATGACGACCGTCACGGGCGTCACGATCGGGACGACGGACAGCAGCGCCCCGAGCCCGGTCAGCGTGCGGGGCACAGCAGTGGAGGGCGCGTTCGACGACACGGTCTCGGTCGTTTTCGACGACGACATGATCGAGAGCGAAGTCGAGGACCCCGCCAACTGGACCATCGAGTCTCCGATCGGCACGCCGATCGCCACGACGAGCGATCCGGTCGTCTACAACGCGAGCACGAAGACGGCGGTGTTGACGCTCTTCACGGCGGGCAACCTCGCCCGCGGATCTTCCGTGCGCGCTGCGTTCTCGACCTGCCGCGACATCGCCGGCAACACGGTCACCTCGACGGGCGTGAACGGCACGATCGATTCCGAGACGACGCTCCCCGAGGTGCGCGCGATCTATCGCGACTCGACCAACCTGGACCAGCTCGTCGTCGTCTTCACCGAACCGGTCCTGAACGCGAACGACTTGTACAACGCGACGACCAATCCCGACGGCGTGCGCTACGACCTGCGCACTTCGGGCGGCGTCCTGCGCGGCGCCCCGACGTCGATGACGCCGAGCTCCGACCTCCTGTCGGTTCGCCTCGCGTTCGGCTTCGTCGTCGACTCGACGGACACGCTCGACGTGCTCGGCATCGTCGACATGTGCGGCAATCCGCAGTTCCCCGAGTTCGCCTTCGCCACCGTCGCGCAGGCGACGAACACGCCGTCCCTCGCCACGGGGTCTTCCTTCGCAGCCTCGCTCTCGGGCGAGAACAACGACCTCGTGACGATCGTGTTCGATCGCCCGATGAACAAGTACAAGCTGCTCGATCCGGCCAACTACACCGTCACGGGCCCGGTCGCCCTGGATCTCGCGAACGCGCAGTTCCGGTTCGACGGCGACGACACCGTGACGATCGGCCTGCGCAACTTCGCCGGTCACAACGTGGACACGGGCAGCTCCTACTCGATCACGGTGAACAACGTCTGGTCCGCCCAGGGCGTCAAGCGCACGAGCACGGACACCGAGAGCGGCATCGTCGCTATCGGTGACGTGACGAGCCCGACGGTCTCGGCCCTCGACGTGCGCATCGACCCCTCGACCGCGAACTCCCTGCTGGTGACGGCCAGCGAAGCGCTCGACCCGGTCACGGCGAACGATCCCGCGTTCTTCGACTACGCGGGCGGGAACATCGCGACCGCGGCGTCCCGTGTCGGGCCGCGAACGGTGCGACTGAGCTTCGCCGTCACCCCGGTCATCGGCCAAAACCTGCAATTCGCCGTGACCGACCTGGCTGGCAACGTCTCGGGGACGATCACGCGGGCCGTCAGCGCGGCCGACACGACCCCGCCCCTCGTCTCCAGCGTCAGCGGCCTCGCCGTCCCGAACCTCGGACGCGACACCGTGTCGGTCACGTTCGACGAGCAGGTCGACGCGAACTCCGCGCTCCTGCCGGGCAACTACACGATCACCAACGGCACCCGCACCTTCAATCCGACCCTGACGCGTATCACCTACGAGAGCACGACGAGCACGGTCGTCCTGACGCTCCCGTCCGGCCAGGAACTCGACTCGAGCGCCGGTCTGACCGTGACCGTCCAGAACGTCTCCGACTTCGGCGGCAACGTGATGCCGAGCCTCGTCTCGCTCAACGGATCGGTGACCGGTGACGTCTTCGTTCCGGCCTTCGAAAACGCCTTCGTGAACCTGCGCGTCGATCCGACTGGCCGGACCATCGACGTGCTCTTCACGGAGGACGTGGACACGACGTTCGCGAGCTCGCCCTCGAACTGGTCGGCGAGTGGGGGTCCCACCGTCTCCTCGGTGACGATGCTCGAGGCAAACCACGCCCGTCTCGCGCTCACCGGCGCTCTCGGGGTCTTCGGGAGCGTGAGCGTCACCAACCTGCCTGACCTCGCGAACAACGTCGTCAGCTCGCTCGCGATCGACCCGGTCGAGTGAGCCCAGGCGCCCGGAAAAACGTTCCCACAAGGATCGGGCCTCCGTCGTGCGAAACAAAATGCGGGCCGTCGTGCAGGAACTGCGCGGCGGCCCGCTGTCTTTCGCGTGTCTTCCTACAGGTGCGGGCGTGGCTCGAACGATAGGGGAGACAACGAACTGGAATCGCATCCACCGCGCCAAACGCGGTCGGTGTTGTTCCTCGAGTGAGGAAGCAGTTTGAGCGCTCAGGCCCCCGAGAGAAACGTATTCGTCGAGGACATCGTCACGGCCCTGACCGGTCCCGTGGATGCCACCGGTCACGCGACGACCGCTCTGAAGGATCAGATGCGGCGCGCAGCCGACGAATTCGATCAACGCACCGCGGAAGCTTTCGCGCGCGCGCTGCTCGAATCGTTGTGCTCCGAGACGGTCGACCTGCGCCGGCTGGAGGCGCTCCTGATCCTCGGCCTCGCGCACCCCACGATCCTCGATCGTCACCGCATTTCGCTGCGCACCGAGGGACGGCGCCTCGCGTCCATGCTCGAGGCTCAGGGCCAGGTCGAGCGGGCACGCTGCCTGATCGAAGTGCTCGACCAGCGCGTCGGGGCCGACGACCTCGAAGTCGAAGCCGAGGGTGGGACCGGCAAGCCCCGCGCCGAGGTCGAAGCCGAGATCGAGACCTACCTGAAGCGCGCGGACCAGTGCGCCGCGCTTGGCCGAAACACCGAAGCCATCCGCTGGCTGCAGGAGATCGTCACGCTCGATCGCAACCGCCGCGACGTCGCGCGGATGATCCGCGACCTGCGCTGGAGCGAGAAGGAGCGCCAGGCGAAGGGCAGGAAGCGACTGAGGGTCGCCGGAGTCCTGCTCGTCGTGGCCGCGCTCGTGGCGGGCGTGTTCATGCGCGAGTCGTACATCGGCACGGCGTTCGGCGACCTGCCGCCGTCGAACGGTCAGATCCAGAGCCTGCGCGAGCGCCTGTCGTCCGTCGACGCGCTCGTGGACGACCACAAGTTGTGGTTCGGCATGGGCTCGGTCCTGCGCGAACAAACGCGCCTCCGTCGGGAGATTTCTTCCATCGAGGCTGCCGCGGCCGAAGTCGAGCACCAGGCCGCCCTGGAACGCGCGCGCAAGGTGGAGGACGCGGAGGCAGCCCGTTCGCGCGGCATGCTCCTCGCGCAACAAGGGCATTTCGAAGAGGCATTGGCCGACTTGCGTCAAGCATTGGAGCTCGCGGATCCGACATGGTCGGAGCGGGAGCAGGTGGTTGCGAACGTCGCGGCGATCGAGGCCTGGATGAAGAAGTCACGCTGAGCGGAACACCCGAGCGAACCCCCCATGAGCTTCCTCAATCGATGGTTGTCCAGCAGCCGGGTCAGGCGCGCGCAAAAGCACGTGTCGCGAGACCCGTCCGCCCGTGCCTACGCCGAACTGGCGCAAGAGCACGCCGTCCTCGGCAACCTGCAAGACGTCTTGCGGGCCACTGGCGAAGGGCTGCGGCTCTTCCCGGGTGACGTCGAGCTGCGCCGTCTCGAGACGCGCGCGCGGTCGCTCCTGCTCGAGGGTCGCACGCGCCAGCTCCTGATCGAGCTCAAGAGCGCGCCGCGCCCGGCCCTGTGGAAGGAATTGTGCGAAATCCTGCTCGAGTCGGGCCGAGTCGCGCGCGCCGAAGAGGTCGCGATCGAGTGGTTCCAGGCCACCCGCAGCGGAGACGCCCAATTGCTGCGGGCTCAGGCGCGCACCGATCGATTCTTCGCCGACCGCCGTCGCGACGACGGCCGTATCGCCCACGAACTGGTCGTGTCGGCAACGACCATGCTGCCGAACGATCCGCGTCCGCTGCGCCTGCACCTCACGCTCTTGAGCCGCTGCGGCGCCTGGGGTGACGCGCGCACGGTGCTCGGAAAGCTGCTCGAGCATTTCCCCGGCGATCCGTCGCTGGAGGCGCGCTTCCGCACGCTCGAATCGCTGGCCGAGAACGCGAAGACGTTCGATCAGGCCCTGCGCGAAGTCGAGAAGACGGGCCGCCTCGCCGACGAGGAACCCGAGTCCGCGCGTTCGTCCGGATCGCCGGCGAGCATTCGGCCGCTGCTCCAGGGCATGCTGCAGCAGGAGAGCGTTCAAGCGGCGTTCTTCCTGCGCGGCGGCACGGCGCTCGTCCAGGGACCGAAGGGTGCGACGGCCGAACGTCTCGCCCGCGGCGTGCGAGAGATCGTCGCCAACTCGAAAACCACCTCGCGCAAGCTCGGGCTCGGCGCCGCGACCGACGTCCGAGTCGAGGGCGCGTTCGGGTCCTTGCTACATCCGCCCGCGACGGGTGCGGCGAGCGCTCCCACCACGAACGGGCCCACGATCAGATGGCGCAGTCGATCCATGCGATGAACGCGCTCCGGTTGATGTCCTTGTCGTCGCACT
>JBGATY010000122.1:0-12062 GCA_044228955.1 Planctomycetota bacterium
GGCGCAGCGACGACGCGGGTTCGCTGTATCCCTCGGAGGAGCTGCAACGCAGTCCAGGGAGTCGCAGGCGGCCCGACCTCTGCACCGTATCTCTGACTCAGGACACTAGCGGGCCGATGAAAAAGGCATCGTTCTCGGCCGCGTCAGCGTTTGCGATGCAAGCAGAGCGCCGGAGAGACGGCGGAGGTGGCCTTGCTGGCCACTGAGCACGGCCCGACTCGCTCGACGCCGCAGCGCGAAGGCTGGCGCTTTGGAGACCGATGACTCGTTCAACGGGCTGCCAGTCCCGAACCAGGCGCTTCAGCGTACGGAGCCAGGCACCCTGCGCCGAATCGCCTCGACGAGCGGAGCGTAGACGCGCTCGATCCCGAAGCGCTCGGCAGCGAACGCGCGGCCGGATTCCGCGATCTCGAGAGCGAAGGCCTCGTCGGTGAGCAGTCGCACGCAATGCGACGCGAACGTCGCGGGCTCATCGCTCGAGAGGAATGCCCGGCCGGCCGCCTCCTCGAGTCCGTCCGCGCCGGCCGAGGTCGTCACCAACGGTTTCGCGAACGCGAGCGCCTCGACGGTCTTGATCTTCAGTCCCGAGCCGACGCGCACGGGGTTCACGACGAGGCGCGCCTGGTCGTAAGCTTCGCGCACCGCGCCGACTTCTCCGCGCGCCTCGACACGCGGCCCCGAACACGCGGATGTGCGCGAGAGTGGGCCGAACACGAGCACCCTCGCGTCGGGCACGTCGCGGAGCACGAGCGGCCAGACCTCGGCGATGAACCACTCCAACCCGTGCTGATTCGGCCTGTTGTCGGACCCCAGCAACACGAGTGAGCGCTCGCGCGCGGGCGCCGCGCTCGACTCGACCACCGGCAGCCCGTGCTCGATCGTCATCACGCGACCCGGATCGACCATGCCGCGGAGAGTACGCGCCTCGCGCTCCTGGATCGCGACGACGAGGTCGAAGCGCGCGACCCAGGCGGCCTCGGCGGCGCGCGACACGATCAAACCGGTCGGTTTCACGCCGTTCTTCCGCAGGGTCTCGGCACGCTCGTGCATGACGTCCTGCGTGTCCACGATGCTGAACACGTTGCGAGCTCGCGCCACGTCGGCGAGCGGCGCGAGGTTCGCGTACACGGCCACGAGTGCAGCCACCGGTCGCGAGTCGAGCAGCGTCGCGAGCCGCTCCACGAAAGCCAGGGGGCACAAGTCCTCGTGAGCGCGATTCTCGACGAGGCGCCACCAGCTCGCTTCTTTGAGCATCCCGGCCTTGGACAAGGAGTGCGCCAGGCCCCGCAGGAGGCGCAACTTGCGCTTCCCGCGCCTGCTGCGCTCGACGCGCAGGACGATCAACTCGTCGACGAGGCCCCGCATTCCGTCCACGTCGCCCTCGCGCGGATCGCGCTCCCAGTACAGGAACGCGATGCGATACCCGGCCGCGCGCAAGGCCGCGACGATCTGCGCGATTCGGACGCGGTTGCCGTGCACGAGCGGCGCGAGCGGCACGTCCGCCGCCAACACGATCCACGGGCCCGCGCCCGCGGCGAATCGATTCAGAACGCCCAACCGAGAATGATGCCGATCTGCTGGTAATTCGTGTCCGCCTTCGAGTTGCCGAAGTCCACGTCGCGGATGATGTTCGAGAGCAGGACCTGTCGGTAGTCGAGCGCGATCGAAGCGTGCTCGCCGATCCTCCATTCCATGCCGACGCGGAAGTACGGACCGACGGCCCAGCCCGAGTCCGACTTGGACGGACCGGAGACCGGATCGGCCGAGTAGTCGGGGCACAGGAGAGCTGCGCCGGCGGCGGCGTAGGGTCGTCCGTACGCGAACGCCTGATCGTGGTACCAGCGACCTCCGATCGAGAACTCCGTCATCGAACCCTTGTAGTCGACCTTGCCGATGCCGGCGACGTCCTTCGATTTCGACTCGCTCGAATGGAACAGCCCGAGCTCCAGGCCCGAGCTCGCGTTGGGCTGGCGCACGTCCAGTTCGATACCGAACGAAGTCTGGTCGTCGACGGGTTCGAAGGCGCTGTCGGCCGAGCGCTTGCCCACGTCGAGCATCACCTTGGTCTGGTACTGCGCGTAGTACTGTGGCGCGGGGGAAGGCAGCGCAGCGCACCCGGCGAACAGCGGTAGGACGAGCGGGATCAGGTTCTTCGTGAACGCCATGTTCGATTCCATTCCTGAATGTGCGCGCCACGGTACTCGAAGGCCCGGCGTGGCGCGACTGACGAATGCGCGACCTCAGGAGAACGGCACGGCTTGACGCTTCCGCACTGCTGCGTGTACACCAACACGAGCAAGGGAAGTTCGAACATGCGCTCCACGGTCATCACTCACGCGTTCCTGCTCGGACTCCTGGCGCTCGCCGCGTGCACGACCGAGCCGGAGGATTCCGTTGCGAAGGCGCCGCCGGGAGCGACGACTCCGAGCGCGGGCACTCCCGAGGTCAAACCCGCGCCGACTCCCGCGCCGCTCGCGAAGCCCGAGCCCGTGCCGGCCCAGAAGAAGGAAACGCCCCCCGCCGTTCCGACCTTGAACAAGCTCGCTCCCGACATCGTCGGAGAGGACATCGACGGCCGACCCCTGAAGTTGAGCGACTACCGCGGCAAGGTGGTGATGCTCGATTTCTGGGGACATTGGTGAGGCCCTTGCCGGGCCATGTACCCCTCCGAGCGGTCGCTCGTGAAGAAACTCGCCAACGAACCCTTCGCCCTCATCGGCGTGAACAGTGATCGGGATCGCGACGCCATCAAGCAGACGATGGCGAAAGAGAACATCACCTGGCGCTCGTTCTGGAACGGCGGAGGCACGAACGGTCCGATCTCGTCCGCTTGGAAGGTCACCGGCTGGCCGACGATCTACGTGATCGATGCCGAGGGCATCATCCGCTACAAGAGCGTCGGCGCGAACGAAGCCGCCATCCAGAACGCGATCGACGAATGCCTGGCCCGCGCGAAGGCGAAATCCGCGCGCTGATCGCTCAACGGCCTTCGACGTACTTCTTCAGGTTGTTCCCGAAGACCAGGCTCCAACCCTCCGTGACGCGGTGGCCCGTGTCCCGGCGATCACGGCCGAGCACGCCGTCGGTGATGCTGATGCGCGTGCCGCTGGCGGTATCGGCGAGTTCGATGTGCAACTGCGAAATCGCCGGCCCGCCGAAGCGCGGGGTGACGTGACCGGCGAGGTCGAGCGTGGACTTGGGATCGATGGCGATCACGGTGTACCAGGTCAGTCCGGCGCCCTGGCCCCATTGCTCGTACAGGCGGCCGCCGAGACGCACCTCGAACACGAGTTGAGAGTCCGGGCCGCCGACGAGCATCTCCTTCGGCCACCACGCCTTCGTTTCCTCGGTGATCGCGCGCCAGACGCGGTCGCGCTTGGCCCCGAGTTCGAAGGTGAGGCCGATGGTGGTCGTGGTGGCGTTGTTCGAAACCAGGGGGGGCAGTGTCATCTGGGTTGCGCGCAGGCGGCGCCTCCTTGGGGGTCGATCCGCGGGCGTCCTCGCGCGCGGAGGCTGAGTGATACCATGCCTCGCCTTCCCTCGGGGCGGACTTTGCACCAGGGAATCAAGCCATGAAGACTCTCGCCACTCTCGCCGTCATGTGCACGCTCGGCGTCCCCGCGCTCGCCTCGGAAACGCTGATCACGAAACGCAAGATCACGGACACCATCACCGTCAAGGGCATGGAGAAGCCACTCGAGATCCAGACCGAGCTGACGTGGCTCGGCAAGGAGCGCATGCGCGTCGACTTGGGCTCGTGGTCGACGATCGTGCGCTCCGACAGGAAGAAGCTCTACCAGATCAACCACGAGGCCCGGTCGTACAGCGTCGTCGACCTGCCCGTCGACCTGAAGAAGTACCTGAGTCCCGAGGACGCGAAAAAGGCGGACGAAGCGGCCGCCCAGGTCACTGTCGCCATCGCGCCCGGCGTGGAGTCGAGGAAGTTCAAGGACTGGACCGCGACGAAGTCCACCATGACGATGACGGTGCCGAGGCGCGGCACGTTCACCGAGCAGATCTGGACCGCGAGCGACGTCGGCTTCGACACTTCGGCCTGGTTCGAAATGGCCAGCGCGCGCATGTCGCTCCAGCCGATCGGGGCCTTGATGGCGACCGAGCAGAAGAAGCTCGCCGGCTTTCCGATTTTCATCGAGCGCACTCAAGTCATCGGCAAGAACTCGTTCACCGGGCGCGACGAGGTGCTGTCGATCGAGTGCAAGGACGCGCCCGAGGGCACGTTCGAGGTGCCGAAGGACTACACGGAGAAGCCCTACGAGTTGATCGACGGGGCGATGAAGGTGAAGCCGCCGGTCGAGGTCGAGGTCATGCCGGTCAATCCGTTGCCGGGGCTGCCACCGCCGAAGCCGCCGAAGCCGCCGACTCCCCCGACTCCACCGACTCCACCGAAACAGGACTGAAGCCGCGCGCGGATGACGCCCCTCTCTCTCGCGGCGCTCGCGGTCGGTCCGGGGATCTTCCTCGTCCACGTCGCCTGGATGCGAGACCACCGGGTCGAGCCGTTCGGCAACGTGCTGCGCTATTTCCTGCTCGGTGCGCTCGCGATCTTCCCCGCCGGCTACCTCGAAGGGCTCGTCGAAACGCCGCTGCTCGGATCGACGGCCGACAGCGCGAGCGTGCCGCGCCTGTTCGCGTGGGCGTTCCTCGGCGTCGCCTTGATCGAGGAATTGGCGAAATACGTGGTCGTTCGCGGGCTCGGACGCCGGGATCGGCACCTCGAGGAACCGTTCGACTGGATCGTGTATTCCGTCGCGGCTGCGCTCGGATTCGCGACCGCGGAAAACGTCCAGTACGTCTTCGCGTTCGGCGCCGAGACGGGCTGGGTGCGCGCGTTCACGGCCGTGCCCGCACATGCGCTGGACGGCACGTTGATCGGGACGCGGCTCGCGAGCGCGATGATCTCGTCGGGACGGGCGGCCTGGAAGCACCGGGCACTCGCCGTCCTCGAGCCAACACTGTGGCATGCCGCCTACGACTTCCCGCTCTTCTTGACCACGCACGAAACGGGAAGCGAACATTCGACCGCATTCACCGCCCTCTGGATCGGCGTGTTCGTCTCGCAGTGGGCCGTGTGCGCAGCGCGCGTACAGGCCTGGTCGCGCGATCAGCGTGGCCGCACGCCGCCCGTGCTGGTGCCGGTGGAGATCGCGCGACGCCTCGGGAGATAGCCCTGCTCGAGTGGTCGGCGCAGCGCGGCGGGCTATCATCCCGCGCCTACCAAAGGACGGAAACGCGCCATGGCCCGACGCACGACTCGCACTCGACGCACGCAAGCTCACAGTCGACGCTCGCGTACGAACTCGGTCTCCCCGTGGCGCATGCGCGACGATGCGATCGAACAGGCGCTCGTCACCGGTGCCTTCGCGCGCGAACTCGAGGAGCTGTTCGGCCCGGCGGAGTACGCCGAACTGCGCCGTCTCGCGATCGAGGCGACGAAACGCGGACGGCGCGGTGGACCGAAGGTCCTGATCCTGCCGGGCATCATGGGCTCGAAGCTCGGCGAGAGCGTCAAGGTGCTCGGGTTGTTCCCGATGGACGACGTGTACTGGCTCGATCCGCTCGACATCGTCCTGGGCCGGATCGGGCGGCTCGCGCTCGAGGGCGGCTCGCGCGCGATCAAGCCTCTGGGCGTGCTCCTGATCGCGTACGCGCGGCTGAAGTTCCGCCTGCGCGCCGACGGATTCGACGCCGACTTCTACGCGTACGACTGGCGGCGCAGCGTCGGCGAACTGGGACGCGACTTGAAGGCGCACCTGGATCGCGAGCCGAGGACGGTTTCGATCGTCGCGCACAGCATGGGTGGATTGGTGGCGCGCGCGGCGGTCAAGGCCGGTGCGTCCATCGAGCGCCTCGTTCAACTGGGCTCGCCGAACTTCGGATCGTTCGCGCCGCTGCTGGCCCTGCGCGGCGTCGACGACAGCGTGAAGAAGCTGGCAGCCCTGGATCTCGCGCACGACCGATCCGAACTCATCAACCGCGTTTTCCGCGGCTTTCCCGGCCTCATCGAACTCCTCCCTTCGTTGCCCAATGACCCGGGTGCGAAGTTCTTCGAGCCGCGGAACTGGCCGACCGACGCGTCCAAGCCGGCCGGCTCTCGGTTCCTGGCACCGAGCAGCGCGCTGCTCGCGGCGTGTTCGCGCGTGCAGGATCACCTCGCGCCGTTCGATCTCGACGAGCATCACTGGACGCTCGTCGCCGGCGTGAATCAGAAGACCGTGACGGGAGCGAAGTTCGACGCGGTCAAGGACGAGGTCGTGTTCGAGAGCACGAGCGCGGGCGACGGCACGGTGCCGCTGCGATTCGCGCTCGTCGAGGGGATGCCCACGTACTTCGTGGAGGAATCGCACGGTCAACTCGCCAACCACGCGACGGTCGCGCGGGCCGTGGCCGACATCCTCGACCACGGCGCCACCGAGGCCTTGTCGACCGTTCCGCCGCCCGAGAGGCGCGCCGCGCCCGAGCGCATTTCGGACGCGGCCCTGCGTCGCCAAGACCCCTTCGCCGACCTGGCACCCGCGCGCGAGATCGTGGAGGTGCGCCGACCGGCCAAGGGCGTGCGCGGGCGGCTCACGAGCGCCGACCTGCGCGGAGTGATCGCGAACTTCGTCGGACCCGGATCGGCCCGCCCGACGAGCCCCCACTCGGACGTCCATGCGCCGGAACGACCCGCTGATGGCCGCGCGGATCCCACGACCACGTGGAACCGCCTCGTCGTCGGTCGCGCGCGCCAGCATCGCCTCGACATCCAGCTCGCCCACTGCAGCATCACCCAGGTCAGCGCGCGCGCCTACGTGCTGGGCCTGTTCCAGGGAGTCGCGCCTTCCGGCGCCGCGGCGGCGATCGATCGCGAACTCGAGGGCGCTGTGAACGAATTCACGCGTCGACGCATGTTCGGAGGCGGCGTCGGCGAGATCCACGTCCTGCCGGCCAATCGCTCGCGCATGCGGACCGACATGGTGCTCTTCGCGGGATTGGGCTTCTTCGATCAGTTCAACGACGAAGTGCAGCGCACTGCCTCCGAGAACGTCATTCGCACTTTCGTGCGCACCCACGTCGAGGATTTCGCCACCGTTCTCTTCGGCGGCGCTTCGGGCGCGAGCGTCGGACAGTTGCTCTCGAACATGTTGGAGGGCTTCGTGCGCGGCAAGCTCGAGTGCGACGTCGACCACGAGTTCCGCCGCGTGACCCTGTGCGAAATGGACCCGGATCGTCACGCGGAGATTCGCGCGGAACTCTACCGCCTCGCTTCCACGCCGCTGTTCGAGGACATCGAGGTCACGTTCAGCGAGCTCCCGATTCCGCCGGCGGAGGAAGCGCGTGTCGAGGTTTCGACCGAACGATCGAAGGTCGCTCGAGTCGCGGATCCGGTTTACCTGATCGTGCGGCGCGAGCGGGATGCAAAAGGCGAGATCGTCTTCGGCTCGTCGCTGCTCACGGCCGGCGCGAAGGCGGCGATCGTGTCCGACCGAAAGTCGGTGAAGACCGCCCAACTCGAGGCGCAACTCGCGAAAACGGCGCGCGATGGTTTCAGCAGGATCGCGGGCCGACAAGTGGGCACGTTCCTGGCGCAGAACGTGCTCGGCGATTCCGTCCTGGGGCTCCTGTCGCGACTGAGGGACAGGCACCTCGTCGTGGTGCACGACGGGCCGGCGTCACGGCTGCCGTGGGAAACCCTGCGCATCGGCACGTTCGAACCCGCGCTCTCGTGCGGGATGAGTCGCCGTTACATGGCCGAGAACCTGTCGATCGCGAAGTACCTCGACCAACGCCCGCTGGGCTCGAGGTTGCGCCTGCTCCTGGTCGTGAACCCGACCGGCGATCTGGACGGGGCGAAGCGCGAAGGCGATCGCATCCACGGCTTCTTCAAGGGGCGACCGGACGTGCAGGTGCGGCGTCTCGACGGAGGGCAAGCGACGAAGCGCGCGCTCGCGACCGAGCTGTCGACGGGGCGGCACGACCTCGTCCATTACGCTGGCCACGCGTTCTTCGATCCGGACGTGCCCGAGCGATCGGGACTCCTGTGCGCGGGGGAAGAGCCTCTCACGGGCGTGGATCTCGGCGCTCTGGGCAGCCTGCCGCAGCTCGTGTTCTTCAACGCATGCGAGTCGGGCCGCCTGCGCAAGCGGGCGAGTCGCAAGTCACAGACAGCGACCGCCCGGAAGCTCGGAGCCGGTGAACGCGTTGCGCCCGCTGAAGCGTTCCTGCGCGGCGGCGTGGCGAACTTCCTCGGTACCTACTGGCCCGTCGGCGACGATTCCGCGGAGGCTTTCAGCACGAAGTTCTACACGCGGCTCCTCGCTGGCGACTCGATGGGCGCGGCGATCCTCGCGGGTCGCAAGGCAGCTTTCGACGAAGGCTCCGTCGATTGGAGCGACTACATCCACTACGGCGATCACGCGTTCCGCGTGTTCACCTGAGGGCGCGTTCAGGGCTTCTTGAACTTGTCGAAGAAGGAGGCGCCCGGGGCACCCGTATTCGCCGGCGCATTGGTCGGAGTCGGTGCGCGCTGAGGCGCGGGAGCCGGACCGCCGCGCTGCGGCAAGGGGCCGCGTGGCCCACTCTCGGCCTGGCTCGCGGGGCGAGCGACGGACGGTTGGGTCGACGCGGGTTTGGCCGTATTCGCCGGTGCATGACCCGCGTCCTCGAGGTCGGCGCCCGGCACGCTGAACTTGATGTTCTCGAGCTGGCACTTCTTCACGAAGTCGTCCTTCGCGATGCACTTCAGGTACGCCTCGGCCGGATCGACGATGCCGGCACGGACGTGCTCCATGAGCGCGTCGTTCAGGAGCTTCATGCCGAGCTTCCCGCCCATTTGCATGGACGAGGGGATCTGGTGCGTCTTGCCCTCGCGGATGTTCGACGCGATGGCCGAGTTGCACACCAGGATCTCGAGCGCCGCGATGCGACCCGTCGGGACCTTCTTGCACAAGGTCTGCGCGACGACGCCCTTGAGCGAACTCGAGAGCATCGTGCGGATCTGCTCCTGACGCTCCGTCGGGAACTGATCGATGATCCGGTCGACGGTCGACGCGGCGGTGGTCGTGTGCAGCGTACCGAACACGAGGTGGCCCGTTTCCGCCGTTTCGATGGCGATTTCGATCGTTTCGAGGTCACGCATTTCGCCGACGAGCACGATGTCCGGGTCCTCGCGCAGCGCGGCGCGCAGCGCGCGCTTGAACGAGTCCGTGTGCCGTTTGACCTCGCGCTGGTTGACGAGGCACTTCTTGGTCTGGTGCACGAACTCGATCGGATCCTCGATCGTGAGGATGTGGTCGCTGCGCGTCGAGTTGATGTGGTCGATCATCGCAGCGAGGGTCGTCGACTTGCCGGACCCGGTCGGCCCGGTGACGAGCACGAGGCCCTTCGACAAGTGGCACAGGTCGATGACGGACTTCGGCAGGTTCAACTGCTGCGCGGTCAACACCTGGCTCGGGATCAAGCGGAACACTCCGCCGGGTCCGCGGTGATCGCGGAACAGGTTCGAGCGGAAACGGCCGAGTCCGACGATCTCGTACGCGAAGTCCGTGTCGTGCGTCGCCTCGTACTCCGTCTTGTTGTGGGCCGGCGTGATCTCGAAGAGGATCTGCTCCATCTGCTCGGGCGTGATGGCCGGGCAGCCCTCGACCGGAACGATGTCGCCATGCAGGCGGAACATCGGCGTGAGCGTCGAGGTCATGTGCAGGTCGGAAGCACCGGCTTGCACCATGCGTTGGAAGAGGGCGTCGATCCAGGCCATGAGTCGGGTCTCGTTCGTTCGGGGTAACCAGGAACAGCTTTCTTCGGTCCGCGTCCCCCCCCCACTTGAGTCTCGGGCCGCCCCCGGGCCTTGCTATAAAGACTCCATGAGAGTCGACCGCCGCCGTTTCCTCGTCACCGCGAGCGCAGCCGGAGCCTGGGTGGCTCTTGCTCGACGCTCCTTGGCCTCCCCGACCGATCAGGCTGAAAAAACAGCAGGTCCGAAGCCGAACACCTTTTCGATCTCGCTCGCCGAGTGGTCGTACCACGACGCGCTGCAGAAGGGACGCATGGCGCATGCCGACTTCGCCCGAGTCGCGAAGGAAACGCATGCGATCTCGGCCGTCGAGTTCGTGAATACGTTCTTGAAGGACAAGGTGCGCGACGGCGAGTACGTCAAGGACCTGAGAAAGCGCGCCGACGATCTCGGCGTCAAGATCCTGCTCGTCATGTGCGACGGCGAGGGTGACCTCGGACACGCCGAGAAGGCGAAGCGCGCAGAGGCCGTGGCGAATCACGAGAAGTGGCTCGAAGCCGCGCACTCGTTCGGCTGTCATTCGATCCGGGTCAACGCGTACGGCAGCGGGACGCCGGAAGAGCACATGGCGCAGGCGGCCGACGGCTTGCACTCTCTGTGCGCGCTCGCCGATCCGCTCGACTTGAACGTGATCGTCGAGAACCACGGCGGCCTCTCGTCGAATGGCGCCTGGCTCGCGGGCGTGATGAAGAAGGCCGATCACCGCCGCGTCGGAACGCTGCCGGACTTCGGCAACTTCACGATCGGCGAGGGCAAGACGTACGACCCCTACCAGGGCGTCGCCGAGATGATGCCGTTCGCGAAAGCGGTCAGCGCCAAGAGCTACGACTTCGACGACAAAGGCGAAGAGACGACGATCGACTACACGAAGATGATGGGTATCGTCCTCGCCGCCGGATACCACGGCCACCTGGGGATCGAGTACGAAGGCACCCGCCTGTCCGAGAAGGACGGCGTCGACGCCACGAAGCGCCTGCTCGAACGCATCCGAGGTGACGTCCGTTGATCGCGCTCGCGCTCGTCGCGGCTTCCCTGTTGCAGGACGCGCCGCCCCCCTATTCGCCGAGGATCGAGCCCGCCTCGGACGAACCGAACCTCGTCATGAAGGGCTTCAAGCTGCCCGAGGGTTTCGAGATCGATTGTTTCGCCGCCGAGCCGCGCGTCGCGCACCCGGTGTGCTTCTGGATCGCGCGGACAGGCGAGTGCTACGTCGCCGAGACGTTTCGCCACCACGCCGGCGTCACCGACATTCGCGACCACATGGACTGGCTCGACGACGACGTCGCGGCGCGCTCGGTCGACGATCGCGTGAAGATGTTCAAGAAGTTCCTCGGGAAGGACTTCCCGAGTTTCGAGACCGAGCACGAACGCGTGCGCGTGCTGCTCGACACCGACGGCGATGGACGCGCCGATTGGGATCGCGTGTTCGCCGATGGTTTCCATTCTGCGGCCGACGGCATCGGAGCGGGATTGCTCGAGAAGAACGGCGACGTCTACTACACGTGCATTCCGAACGTGTGGCGCTTGCGCGACGAGAACAAGGACGGTGCCGCGGACGAATGCGAAGTGCTCTCGACCGGCTGGGGCATCCGCGTCGCGCTGCTCGGACACGACATGCACGGGTTGCAGATCGGACCGGACGGCAAGCTCTATTGGAGCATCGGCGACCGCGGCTTCCGCGTCGAAACGAAGGAGGGCGATCTGCTCGACAGCCCGTTTACGGGTGCCGTGCTGCGCTCGAACCTCGACGGCAGCGAGCTCGAACTGTTCGCGACCGGCCTGCGCAATCCGCAGGAGCTCGCCTTCGACGACCAAGGCAACTTGTGGACGGGCGACAACAACTCCGACGGCGGCGATCGCGCGCGCCTCGTGCACGTGATCGAAGGCGGCGAGACGGGCTGGCGTCAGGCGTACCAGTGGCTGAACGATCCGTACATGCGCGGGCCGTGGAACGACGAGCGCTTGTGGCTGCCGCACTTCGACGGCCAGGCGGCGTACATCGTGCCGCCGGTCGCGAACGTCGCCAACGGTCCCTCAGGACTCGCGATCGATCCCGGCACGGGGATCTCGCGCAAGTACGCCGGTCACTTCTTCCTGTGCGACTTCGAGGGCATCACGGAGGCGAGCGGCGTGCTCACGTTCACGGTGCAGCCGAAGAACGCGTCGTTCACGCTCGTGAAGGACGAACACTTCGTGTGGGGACCGCTCGCCACCGATTGCGACTTCGGCTTGGACGGCGGCTTGTACGTCAGCGATTGGGTCGCGGGCTGGA
>JBGATY010000123.1:0-11889 GCA_044228955.1 Planctomycetota bacterium
GGTATGGGTCGACCGAAGCTCGTACTCGAACAACGCCACGAAGATGGACGAGACAGCTTGCCCCAACGCCTTGAATGGGGCAGCTTGCGAGAAGGGAGCGAATAGCTCGATCACGGCAGGCAATGCGGTCATCGTGGGTCAGGGTGGGTGGGGTCGGGTGACGGACTCCGCGGTTCTCGAGCCCAATCCAATGAGCCCGCTGGGCCAGACGCCCGAGAACTGGACGGAGACGATGCCGTCAACGTGGTGGAGGTTGCGGGCGACGTCGTTCACCAGTGACTTGAGGGGCTGGCGTACGGGGCAGATGGATGTGATCGCGAGGACGAGCGACGGTGGCGTTTCTTGGAATCGTGAGAAAACGGACCCTTACGACGGTACTGGGTCGTGCAATTCCATCGCGATGCAACCGGGAGCGAACGACCTACAAGGAGGCGGCGTCGCCGTCGGAGATCCCGACTATCGTGTGCTCAGCCTCCCGCCAGCCACGCCGCAGAATGGAACGAGCTTCGTCGGCTTCCCCAAGATCCTCCGCAGGGTCGACAACCAGGGTCCAATCCACTGGAAGGAAGCAACCGCACTCAACTTCAACATGTCGGCCCAGAATCTCGCGCTCTCCGACGTGATCTGGGCCGGTCCCGGCAGTTCCGGGAACGACGTCTACTGGGCCTGTGGCCAAGCTGGCCTCATCGTCCGCACGCTCGACAGCGGGGCGACGTGGAGTCAAGTCGTTACTTCCAGCGCGGCCTCCAGCATGAACTTCGTCTCCATCGCTGCGAGAAACGCTGGAGAGCTCATCGCCGTGGGAACGAACACGGCGACGCAGACCGCGGTCGCGGTCATGCTCACGGCGACCGCGACGGTTCCCGCCGTGACTGCGATCAACGTACCCGGTAGCCTCGTGGGACTCCATGATGTGACCATTCAAGGCACGACTGCTTACGCGGTCGGAACGAAGATCGTCGGGGGGATTCGCAGGGGAGTCGTGTTGAGTTCCACGTACACCGGTGGAGCGTTCAGGACCTTCACCGAAATCAATTCGCCAACCGCAGACGCTTGCGTCGTCGGGAACGCCTTGGGGGCCGCACCACTGAACCAGATTGCTGTCACACCCAATGGAGAACTTTGGGCGGGAGGTGAGTGCGGACGGCTCTGGCGTTTCACGGGTGGCCCCTTCTGGACGCAGGCGAAGAGCCAAACAGACGCCCACATCGTGCACATGGCGGTCACGACCGGTGGCTACATCTACATCACGGGCGCAAGGGCGAACCTGACGGGCTCGGTGATCGTGCGCTGGAAGCCGTAGGGTCGGGGCGACACGCGAGATTGCGGGCACATCCCCCGCAGCATTGCGCAATGGGTCGCCCTCGCTCGAGCTCACGGCACTTCGAGCGAGGTTTGCGACCCACATGTAGGATTGGCGAAGCGGTGTGGTCCACGCGGAGGTCGAGTTCATGAATCCATCGAATCTACGAAGGTGCGCGTGCGCGGTGTTCCTCCTATTTCCAGTGTCGGAGGCCTACTCGCAGCGGCAAGTGCAGAAGTACTTGGCGACCAACCTAGCGAGCGGCGAGGGTTTGGGTGCCCGGTGCGCACTCGAAGGTGAGTGGTGCCTCGTGACCGCGCCAGCCAGCGATTTTCTCGCACCCGCTGCTGGCGCCGTCTACGCACTCAAGTTCGCGAACGGGACGTGGGTCGAGTCGCAAGTGATCCTGGCGAGCGATGGACACAGTGCGGACGAATTTGGCTGGTCCGTTGCGATGTCCGGGAACTTCGCGGTCGTCGGCGCACTCTCGAGCGCTGGCTTCGGATCCGTCCGAACCGGGGCGGCCTACGTCTTCGAGCGAGTCGGAACCACCTGGATCGAACGACAGAAACTCGTACCCTCGGTTCCGTTCAACGATGGCCAGTACGGGAACGCCGTCGCCATCTCGGGCGATCGCATCGTCGTCGGAAGCTGGTATTCTTCGCTGGTCGGTGCGAATAGTGGCGCCGCCTACATCTACGAGCGCAGCGGAGCTACCTGGAATCAGGTAGCTCTCCTGCAACCACCCGGACTGAGCTCGAACGATGCGTTAGGCACACATGTCGCCATCGAGGGGGAAACCTGTGTGGTCGGCTCGATGTTCGACCAGGGAACAGGCTCGGCAATCGTCTACAAGCGCAACGCGCAAGGCGTGTGGCAGTACCAGCAGACGCTCTTGGGAAGCAATGTGCCCGTGCCGGGTTATTTCGGCGGAACTCTTGGAGTATCGGGCACGACGATCATGATTGCTTCTGGAGATCAGCCAGTTGGATCCGCCATTGAGGCGGGAATGGTGCACGTCTTCGAGGAACTTGGCAGCGTGTGGTCGGAGACGCAAGTCTTCACGTCGAGCGACATCGAATCCTATGACGGGTTTTCCGTGCGCAGTCTCAGGGGAAATGTTGCCATCTGTTCTTCGGTCGGAGATGCAGACAGCGGGAACAGAAGCGGCGCCTCGTTCGTCTTCCGCAAGCTCAACGGCATCTGGACGCAGACCGCCAAGGTCTTGCCGAACGATCCACACTTCGGTCAGTACTTTGGCTATTGGGCCGACATCGTGGGTGACCGGCTCGTCGTCGGCGCTGTCGGCGACGACGATGTGTGCGGCGGCGTCTCGACCTGCAACGCCGGAGCCGTGTACTTCTTCGACCTCGCGCCGACGGCCATTCAGTACGGGTCGTGTGCTTCGGTCGCGCCGTGCGGCAACACCGACAACCACGGCGGCTGCGTCAACTCGACCGGACAAGGCGCGATCCTGCAAGCGTCTGGATCCGGCAGCGTCAGCGCCGACGACCTCACGCTCGAAGTGCGCAACATGCCGCCTGGCAGCGCGACGCTGATGTTCATGGGCGGAGCGCAGTCCTCGATCCTGCTCGGCAGCGGCCAGCTCGTCGCGGGTGGCGGATCGGTCGGCCTGTACCGACTCGGCGTTCAGTTCGCCGGCGCGAACGGCGTCGTCGTCCGGCCACCGGGCCTGGTCGCCTACTCGCAGACGCTGGGCGGTCTCGGCGTCATCACCGCCGGCCAGACCTGGAACTTCCAATGCTGGTACCGCGACGTGCTCTCGCCCTGCGGGATCACGAACAACCTCTCCAACGGGCTCTCGGTCCAATTCGTGCCCTGATTTCCTTCGCAACCCGATCAAGATCGAGGCGGTGAATTCGTCTTGGCTCGCTCGGGCGAGTTCCCGGAAGCATGGGACGCCTGGCAGACCAAGAGGCGAACCACGCATCCGCCTAGCGCCACTGGCGCCACGATTTTCCTTGGGCGCTCCACGGCGCAACAGCCGTCGCGCGCTCCCCAAGGGAGATCACGCTTGATCGACAGGCACGAGATCCTCTATGAACTGGTTAGGCCCCCGCGCCCACTCCCATGACCCGCACAGCTCGCCGCCGCTTCACACGTGAACTCCCGAGCGTCGTCGATGGCATTGCCTTCACCGACACCGGCCCGGTCTTGCTGCACGTCTACGATCCGCCCGCCGGCGGCATGTGGGTCGACGACGTGATCCCGGGCAAGCTCGCGGCGCTCGATCGGCACACCGGCGAGACGCTCTGGCTCTCGCCGTGTGAAATCGGCTACGGCCGCGGCTTCGGCGCGGGCTTCGGTACGGAGAACGAGGTCATCGTCCTCGGTCCGTCCTCGCAGGGCCACCGCATCGTGCGCATGGCGCTCTCGAACGGCGAGCTCATCGGCGTGGGCGAGATCGAGGCTTTCGACGAGGCGCTCGTGTCGGGCGACCTGTGTATCTGCGTCACACCGAAGCGCATCCTGGCCTACTCGACGAGCAAGATGGACGAGGTGTGGGAGTACTCCCGGCCGGGCGAGCGCTATCACCACGCCGCTCGCAGCGGCAAGCACGTGTTCGTCGTGTTCACTCATTCCGCCTCGAAGAAACAGGGCATCTTGCGCCTCGACGCGAAGAGCGGCGAATTCGAGGAGGTCGTGCTCGGCCCGAAGCAGTCGACGATCCACGGCATCGCCGTCAACCGCGACGGCATCGTGCTGTTGACGCGCGATCTGCATTCCGCCCTGCCGCGCGAGGTCGTGTCGCAGTATCTCGTCGATCTGGCGCGCCGGGACGACAGCGCGTCGGGCGACACGCTCTCGCTGCTCGCGCTCAGCCTCGATGCGAGCGACGACGACGCCCCGCTCTGGTACGAGATCCTCTCGACGGCCCCCCCCGACGAGATTCCCGAGGTCGCGATCGCGGCCGACAGCGGCAAGCTGTATCTCGTCAAGGGCGCGCTGCTCGAGGTTCGCGACACCCTGACCGGCCGCATGCTGGGCGACTGGGCCGTGCCGGGTCTGGACGAGTCCGTGGGCTGGCAGGTCAGCCAGGGCGCCGGCCTCGTGGCCGAGGAATCGCGCGTTTCGGTGTACGAATTGCCCGCGTGAACCCGCGAAAGTGGCGCGATTCCACTCGGGGCGGATAGACTTCTCGCCCCCTGCGCAACCCGGACTTTCCGCGTTCGCGCTCCCTGCACCTCCGCAACCTCCCTAAGGCAAAGGCGGATCCTTGTGACTTCGACTCCTATCCTGGAGACCCTGGCGTACGACTTCGGCGTGAGCACGGACCACGTGCGCAACGCCTTGGAGATGATCGACGCCGGCCTGAGCGCCCCCTTCATCGGCCGTTTTCGACGCGGCCAGGTCGACCTGATGAGCGAGAGCGGCCTGCGCCGCTTGCGCCGCCGTCGCGCGGAACTCGAGGAACTCGACCGTCGGCGCGGCACGATCCTGCGCATGCTCGAGAAGGAGCCGAGTGTCACGCCCGCGCAGATCCAGGAGATCCAGCGCTGCATGGACCGGTTCGAGCTCGAGGACCTGTTCATCCCGCACCGTCGCGCGGAACCGGAAGTGCAACTCGCGCTCGACCGCGGACTCGGCGCTCTCGCCGACGCGCTGGTCGCGCCGATCCCGAAGTCCGAGCGGGCCGCCCTGCTCGGCACCGATGTCGAGGAGAAGGACGAGGACGAAGGCAGCGAAGGCGACGCGCCGCGAGCGCACGCCGAGTCGGTCCGGGAAGACGCTCCCGCCCCGGCCGTCGAGTCGAGCCCCGAGGCCGAGCCCTATTCACCCCTCGAAGCGGTGGCCGAAGCGCCCGCCGCGGCCGAAGGTGAGCCCGCGAGCGACGAGTCCTCCGAGGAAGAAAAGGAGGGCGCTGAAGCGCCCGCCGCGACGCTCGAGGCACCGGCGCACAGTACGCCGCACGTCGAGCTGCGCGACGCGATGAACGCGCACCTCGCGCGGGTGTGCTCGGAGTTCGTGCGACCCGACAAGGGCATCCACACCGAGCTCGAAGCGCTGTCCGGCGCGCTACGCATTTTGTCCGATCGCCTCGGTCGCAACGCCCGCGTGCGCAGCCAGGTCCGCAACATGCTGCGCCGCCAGGGCGTCCTGACCGTGCGCGCGACGGCCGACGAGAGCCGCCTCGGCCGTCACCGCTCGCTCCTGAAGCTCAAGCAACCGCTGCGCCAGCTCCAGGGCCACCGCCTCATCGCCCTGCGCCAGGCGCAGAAGGAGCGCGCGATCCAGACCGTGATCTCGATCGATCCGGCGCGCGTCGTCCAGAAGGTTCGAGCGGCCCTCGGGCGCTACACGCACCCGGCCTTCGACGACGTCCTCCGCGACGTCGCGGCGCAGGCGCTGCAATACCGCCTCTTGCCCATGGTCGAGCAGGACGTGCGCCTCGAGCTCAAGGAGCGCGCCGACCAGGAGGCGTTGCGCTTCCTCTCGCAACACCTGCGCCAGGTCCTGCTCGCGCCGCCCTTCCCGAACATCGGGGTCGCCGGCCTCGACGTCAACGCCAAGGGCGATTGGACCGTCGTGCTCCTCGACCACGACGGCAACGTCATGGGACCGGAGACGAAGATCGAGACGGGCGAGAAGACGCCCGATCTGTTGGGAGCGGAACTCGCCGCGCTGCTCGTGCCTGCGCGCATCCACCACGTCGCGGTCGGACACGGCAAGGGTCCGCGCGCCGCCGCGGTGAAGATCCGTGCCGCGATGAAGGCCGCGAACATGGACGCGGGCGTGATGCTCGTGAACGAAGCCGGCCTGTCGAGCTACGCCAATTCCGAATTCGCGCGCACCGAGTTGCCCGAAGTCGCCGTGCCCGCGCGCATGGCGATCAGCCTCGGGCGGCGCTTGCAGGATCCTCTCTCGGAGCTCCTGAAGGTCGATCCGCGGCACCTCGGACTCGGCCACGAGCAGAGCCTCGTGTCGAAGGCGAACGCGAAGCGCGTCTTCAACGAGACGATCGAGTCGTGCGTCGCTCACGTCGGCTGCGATCCGAACCATGCGTCCGAGCTGTTCCTCGCGCATCTGCCGGGGCTCGACCGCGAGACCGCGAAGCGTCTCGTCGCTCGGCGGGCGGAAAAGAAGTTCGAGAGCCGCGAGGAACTGCGCGGCGAAGGCCTCCTCTCCGAGGCCCAGTGGGTCGGCGCGATCGCATTCATGCGCCTGTATGGCTCGAAGGAGCCGCTCGACTCGTCGAACCTGCACCCGGAGCAGTACGAACTCGCGCGCCAGTTGCTGACGGCGACGGGCGCGACGTTCGAGCAGGCTTACGGCCGTCCGGGAGCCACGCGCGGCTTGCGCCGCGTCGACTTCCAACTCGACGAGTTCACGTGGCGCGACATGATGCGCGAACTGGCTTTCCCGGGCCGCGATCCGCGTCCGCGTCTGTACGGCCCGCAACTGCTCGAGCCCGATACGGATCCGGTGCGACTCGTGAAGGACCGTGTCGTCGAGGGCCTCGTGTCGAACGTGACGAGCTTCGGCGCGTTCGTCGACATCGGCTTGCCGGCCGACGCGATGGTGCACATCAGCGAGGTTTCGGACCGCTACGTCCGCGACGCGCGCGAACTGCTCTCGATCGGGCAGGTCGTCCGTGCCCGCATCGTGGAGCCTGCCGGCGCGCGACTCGGGCTGTCCCTCAAGAACGTCCCGGCTCCCGTGCGCGAGCCTCGTCCCGAGCGCGGTCCGCGTCGAGACGGCCCGCGCGACGGTGAAGGTCGCGGCGAAGGCGGCGACCGTGGTGGTCGCGGCGGCGGTGCGCGCCGCGGTGGGCGTGGTCGCGACGAGCGCGATTCGCGTCAACCGGCGAACGTGCGCGCGGCCACGACCCGGCGCGACGGCATCGGAGCGCGCTCGTCCGGCCGAGGTGGTGGTCGCGGCGGCGGAGGAGGCGGCGGTGGCGGCGGTCCGGGCCGTCCGGGTGCCGGTGGGGGACGCGGCAAGCGCGAGGGCGATTTCGGTGATCGCGCCGAGCGCGACGAGTACGTGCGTCTCGCCGAGACCGCACTCAACAAGAAGCCGAAGTTCAATCCGTTCGCATCCTTCTTCAAGGAGAAGAAGGACGAGTAGCCACGCGCTGCACGTGCACGCCTGGAAGTGCGCCGCGGGTCCGCCGTCAGTCGACTGACGGCGGGCCCGCGGTGTTCGAGCCGTTCGAGGCCGGTCTCAGGAGCGGCGGCGCGCCGATTCGAGTGCCTCGCGGACGGTCGGATCCGACATCAGCTCGCGCAGCGTGGCGATCTTCTCGTCCAGGTCCATCGTGCGGCGACCGTTGCGCGACGGCAGCAGGCCGGCCTGGCTGTCGAGGTCCGTGGCGCGGCGCGACGGACGGATGCTCGGCGATTGCTTCTGGCTCTGGTGGCGGCCGAGGTCGTCGAACTCGTCGAGGAGGCCGAGGCCCTGAGTCTCTTGGTCTTCGAACTCGACGGTGACTTCGAGGTCGTCCTCGTGCGCATCGTAACCGTGCTCGATCTCGATCTGTCGCTCGTCGGAAGTGTGGTACTTGTCGCTCGCTGTCCCCGAGGTCCCCTCTTGCATGGCCGTTTCGATGAGAGCGCGCAGTTCCGCCACGTGGGTGCGCACGTCGCCGAGCTCAGCGCGCACCTGACCGAACTGCTCGTTCTGCGACACGTCGAGCGCCTTCATGCGCGTTTCGATGCGCCCGGTGAGCTGATCCATGCTCGCCGCGAGCCGGAACATGGCCGATTGGGCGTCGTCGCCGCTCGATTGCGCGTCCTGCATCTCGCGCTGCGCGGCCGCGGTCTGCACCTGGTCCTTCAGGTACACGAACTCGACACGCAGGTCCTGCATTCCGCCCCGCGTGAGCGCCAAATCGCTCGCGAGCTGTTCGAGCAGCAGCGCCTGATCCGCCGTCTGCTGGGTGGCCGTCGTGTCGTTCTTCTTGCGCGTCACGATCGCGAGGGCGCAGAGCACGAGTCCGGTGAGCGCAATCGGCGCTCCGGTCACGCCATGCTTCGCGAACGAGTTCACGATCTGCGCCTGGTCTTGCATGACGAGCGGCAGGGCGGTGAGCACGCCGCCGAATGCGACCGAGCACGCTCCCATCAGGAACAGGAGCGGATGTCCGCTCGCCTTTTCACCCGCCTCCAGCGTCGGCTTGCGCGTCGTCGCATCCTTGACCGGGCGCGCTTCGGGCGCCCTCGAGGCGGAGGTGGTGCTGTTCGTCGTTTGCTTTTGCTTGTCCATGTCGCTGCCAGGGATCCAGGTGTGACTCGCACGGTTGACCGACCGCCGCCCGAGGCCCCTTCGGGCTCCAAGGATCACGATCGCCCAAGACGCAACTGATTCGGGTTCGGGGAGACCCATTCTTGAGCTGGGAGCGGAATTGGGATGTCGTAGGGGAGCGGGGCGCGATTCTGGGCGTGGCGTCGGGCGGTCCGCCCCCCCTGTCATTTCTTCCCAGGGCCTGTTTTGGGGCCCAGAGGGCCAGAGACCCGTACGCGCCCCTGTCGCTGCGGCGTGAGAATAGCTACATTAGAAACTCCTAACCCGGAGGCCCCCTCCATCCCGCGGGCGCTTTCGGCCTCCCCCCGACCCGTGCGCTCGTAGCTCCCCCTGGACGAGCGCGCTCCGAAACTCGATACCGTGACCCCAGTGGAGTCTCGCGAGATGGCCCAGATGCGGAGCGTCAAGGGCGTAGCCGGGGCCCCCGGCCTCGCGCTGGGGCCCGTGCACGTCGTGCACACGACTCCCAACGTCGTGCCGACGTGGTCCGTGCCGGAGGAGGAAGTCCCACGCGAGATCGCGCGCCTGCGCGACGCGGTGGGTGTCGCGACCGAGGATCTGCGCCGCCGGGAGAAGATCGTCGCCGCGGAAGTGGGCGAGCGCGACGCGGCCGTGTTCTCGGTGCACCGCACGATCCTGGCTGATCCTTCTACGCAGAAGGACGTCGAGGGCATGATCCGCGAGCAGCGCATCAACGCCGAGTCCGCCGTGCAGTCGCTGATCGAGCGGTTCCACAAGAGCCTGTCCGCGGTCGAGGGAGCGAAGCAGCGCGGATTCGCCGCCGACTTCAGCGATCCGTGGCGCGTCGTACTCGACGCGCTGATGAGCCACGAGCGCGAAGTCATGGAGCAGACCGAGGGCCAGGTCGTGCTCGCCGCGGCGGAACTCACGCCGCAGGTGGTCACGTTCCTGCCGCGCGAACGCGTCCTCGCCGTCGTCGCCGAGACAGGCGGACGCTACAGCCACGGCGCCGTGCTCGCGCGGTCGTTCGGATTCCCATGCGTCGTCGGACTGCCGAACCTGCTCTCGCGGCTCGAGCAGGGGATGCGCGTCAGCGTCGACGGCGACGCCGGCACGGTGCAACTGCGGCCCGAGCAGGCCGACGTCGATCGCTTTTTGCAACAGCTCGAGCGGCGCAAGGCGCGCGTCAAGAAACTCTCGTTGCACGCCGCCCTGCCGGCTCAGACGCCGGACGGTCATCACCTCGAGACGATGGTGAACATCGAGAGCATTCGCGACCTCGACACGTTCAATCCCGAGCACACGGACGGCGTCGGGTTGTTGCGCACCGAGTTCCTCTACATGGAGCGGTCGCAATTCCCCTCCGAGGAGGAGCAGTACCGCCTCTACCGGCGCGTGCTCGAGCGGATGGGGAAGCGTCAGGTCACGCTGCGTACCCTCGACATCGGCAACGACAAGCAGCTCCCGTACTTCAAGACGCCGAAAGAGAACAACCCGGCGCTGGGGTGGCGCGGACTGCGCATCTCCATCGAATGGCAGGACCTCCTGCGCGTCCAGCTCCGCGCGGCTCTGCGGGCCAGCGCGCACGGCAACATGCGCATCCTCCTGCCGATGGTCACCTCGATCGAGGAGGTGCGCGAGGTGCACCGCGTTTTCGACGACGTCCGGCGCCAACTCGTCGATCAGGGCTTCGAAATCCCAGCCGACGTGCCCGTCGGGATCATGGTCGAGGTCCCGTCCAGCGTGTTCGTGCTGCCGCACATCGTGCCCGAAGTCGATTTCGTCAGCGTCGGCACCAACGACCTGGTCCAGTACCTGCTCGCGGTCGACCGCGACAATCCCTGGGTGGCGAAGCTCTACGACGTGCACCATCCGGCCGTCCTGCTCGCGCTGGCCCAGGTCGCGCGCGTCGCCGGGGCCGCGGGGAAGCCCAGCTCGGTGTGCGGCGAGATGGCGGGGGACTACGCCACCGCCCTGCTGCTCTTCGGGCTGGGTTTCGATGCGGTGAGCGTCGTCCCGTCCCTCCTGCCGGAGGTCAAGTTCGCCGTCCGCGAGACCATGCACGCGGAAGCCGTGCAGATCGCGGCACTGGCGCTGGCCGAGACGACCTCGGAGGGGGTACGCCGCGTGCTGTCGCAGGCGCGCGAGCGACTCCACGCCCGGCAGGCCGTGTCCCGCGGCGAAACCGAGTCCCCGGTGGGCGCGGACGGAAATGCAGATTCCAAGAAGCGGGAAAACCAATGAAGAATTCCGCCCGAGTGACCAAATCGCGAAACCGGATTCCTAGCAGCGGTTGCTAAGCTTCCGAACACACCACGGATCCACGAAGAGAAGACGACGGAGAGGAGGAGAGTTCAGTGCGCCGCACGACATGGGGAGCCGAGCGATCGAACACGCCGCGTCGTGGACGTTGGTCTCAGTCCGAGATCGCGCGCCTGCGTGAGCTCTATGGTCTCCGCGACGAACGTTCGATCGCGCGCGAGCTGAGCCGACCCGTCGCGAGCGTGCGACGCATGGCCGAGCACATCTTCGCCGCTCCTCCGCGCACCGGTCCGTGGACCGCGACCGAACTCGCCGACCTCAAGAAGTATCTCGGCGGCACGACGAACGACGTGATCGCGCGCATTCTCGGCCGCGGAGAAGAGGAGGTGGCCCTCCAGATCGCCGAACTGCGCCGCAATCAACAGGCGGGCCGCTGGACGCAGGAGGAGATCGCGGAGTTCAAGCGACTCTACGGCACGCGCACCGACGACGATCTCGCCATCATCTTCGGCCGCACGATCGAAGCCGTGAAGCGACTCGGCGCGCGCTACTGTCTCGCCAAGGACAAGGCCTTCGTGAGGAAGCTCACCGGCTCGTCGGCGACGCGCATGCCGCGCTGGAGTTCGCCGGAGATCGAGCAGTTGAAGGAGATCTACCCGACGGTCGCGAACCTCGACATCGCGGCGCGCTTGAATCGGTCGGTGAAGAGCGTGGTTTCGAAGGCTCACAACCTCGGCTTGAAGAAGGAAGCCGATCGGCTGCGCGAGATGGGCCGCGAGAACGTCAGCATGCGCTACAAGAAGGGCACGGTCTGACCGTACGGTCAAACCTGGCCCTTCTTGTAGCGCATGCCCACGTTCTCGCCGTCGCGGCGAATTCGCGCGGCCGGCAGTGGAATAGTTCGGGCTAGTGCACCCGCTCCACGTGCAACGTGCACGCGCCCATTTGATTCTGCACGACGCCGCTGACGCACAGCGTGCCGAACTCCGCGAGGTATGCGCCGTCTCTCTCGTAGACGTCCGGGAAGATCACGCACTCCGCGAGTCCCGTCTCGTCCTCCAGCGTGAGGAACCGCATCGTCCTGCCGTCGCTCGTGC
>JBGATY010000124.1:0-11824 GCA_044228955.1 Planctomycetota bacterium
TCGACTGTGGCCACTGCCCGGCTCGTGCAGGTCCAGGGGGGGGCGAGGGCCCGGGCAGGAGCCCCGGGGGCGGAGAATCCACACGAACTCGAGCACGAAAGCGTCGAGGCCCGGCTCGGGACACCCCGAACCAGGCCTCGAACGATCTGCAGCGTATGAACCCGTCAACGGGAGTTGACAGGTCCATCCATCTCAAGGCACCCAAGTCAGCGAGACGCCGTTCGTCAGGTTGAACGTCGAAGCGCTGCAGAACACCACCGCGTCGCGGTACCAGCACTGGTAGTGCTTCGTGTTGCCCGCCGCGATCGGCGCGCCGCCGATGTGGATCGGGTTCGGGGTGAGACCGCCCGGATACGTGGCCGAGCCGGCGGTCGGGAACACGACGCCGAGCCGGATGATGCCGGCCGCGGCGCACAGCATGCCGTCGCCGAACGTGATCGGGCTGCCTGCCAGACCGTTCGCCTGGAAGAACAGACCCGGACCCGTAACCGACGACGCCGTCAGCGTCATCGTGTCCGCGCTGACCGAGGAGATCCCGCCGTTGACGAGCAGGCCACCCGTGGCGAAGCTCGAGTTCGCGCAGCCGCGCCCCGCGCCGCCGTTGTTGCCGCACGCGAGGCACGTCGTGCCGACCGCACTGCCATCGCAGAACGCCGTCGAAGGCGTCGCGCAGGGCGAGCCCGCGATGCTGATGTCCATGCGGCTCATGTAGCCGTTCGTGAGACCGCCACCGGGGTAGCTGCCCAGTTGGATCAGGTAGGTCTGGCCGCAGACGGCGCTGAAGCTCACCTCCGACTGCAGGCCAGTCGCGCCGCAGAAATCGTCGTTGCAGGCGAGCGCGGTGCCGGCGGTCGGGCAAGCCGGGCCGTTGTAGACCGCCAGCTTGTTGTCCGCAAACGAGCCCGGGCACATCGTGACCGTCGCCGTGCCGCTGGCGTCCGGGGTCCACAGGTACCAACTGTCGACCTCGATCGACGTCGACGCGAAGAAGGTGCAGGCGACTTCCGTCTGCCCTTCAGCACCCGTCGAGGTGAACACGTTGTCGACGACGAACGTGCCCTGGCCCGCCAGCGCGGCCGGCGTCGCGCAGTTGTCTTCCGGACGCGGCGTGGTCGAGAGGATCGCGAACTCGCCCGTGCCGCCGAAGGTCGTGCCCTGGTAGAGGCCGAGCTGGATCGTGTAGGAGTTGCCGGCGACGGCATTGAACGTCGTCAGCGACTCGAGGTCGTTGTTGTTGCCGTCGTCGTTGCAGCCGATCGACGCGGCGGCCGGGCAACCGGCGCCGTCATAGACGGAGATCTTGGTGTCGACGTCCGTCAGACCCTCGGTCGTGACTCCGAAGGAACCTGTCGACGGGGCGACCCACGTGTACCAGAGGTCGTTGTTGATCGCCGTGCCGCCGAAGTAGTTGCAGATCGCCTCGGCCTGGCCTTGCGCACCCGTCGTGGCGGACGAGTTGTCGAAGGGGAAGATGCCGAGTCCCGTCACGGTCGTGGGGGTCGTGCAATCGTCGTTGATCGGTGTGTTCGAGATGGTCAAGCTGAACTGACCGACGCCAGGCGTGGCCGTCGGGAAGGTCCCCGGATAGAGGCCGATCTGGATCACATAGGAATTGCCGCTCGTCACCCCGAATTGGACGTGCGACTGGTATCCGATCGAGCAACCGTCGTCGTTGCATGCCAGCGCGGAACCCGTGACGGGGCAGGTCGTGCCCGCGTATGCGGCGATCTTCGTGTCGATGGCCGTGATGTTGCACGTCTCGAGGACAGCGACTCCGGTCGACGGAGCGGTCCACACGAACCAGACGTCCTGAAGGATCGGGTTGAGGCCGAAGAGGAGGCACTGCGCTTCGGCCTGACCCTCGACGCCGGTCGTCGCGAGCGTGTTGTCGAACGTGAAACTGCCCGTGCCCGCGATTGGATCGGGCGTGACGCACGAATCGGTGCCGCCAACGAGGGGCGCCGCGGGCGGCGCCTGGATGGCGCTGGGCTGGAACGCGCGCTTCACCTGAGTGGCGGGCGACTGCTTCTGCGGATGGGACTTCTGGGCTTGGGCCGCTGTGGCGAAAACCGCGAGGAGTCCGCCCACGAGGACGAGAGATTGCTTCATGGAACTTGGATGCCTTGTGAGAGTGGAAAGAAGCGGAACGAGGCACGCGGCGGACCGAGGAGAAGCCCGCTGCGCGCATGCACGGGTCTGGTACACCGAACACCCGCCCTTTGGAGCGTAAACCGGGCAAGAAATCCGTGCTCGATCGAAGTACGGAAAGTGTTGCCGATTCCCTCCCCGCGCTCCTTGCCGCGCACCCCCGCCGTCGGGAGGATGAGGCTGGATGGCTCCTCTGGACCCACGGAAACTGGCTCAGGCCGAGCGCACTCTGTGCTGGAGCGTGCGTTCCTGCGCCGCGAGCCTCGTGCTCACGCTCGCGGGAGCGGTCCTGGCCATCCTGGACATCGGCGGACGTGACGAGACCCTGCTGTCCGCTATCGGCCTGTTCGTGTGCTTCGTCGCGGTCTTCTTCGCCTTGACCGGCCTGTTCGGCCTGGCGTTGGCGCGTGAGACACAGACGGTCCGGCCCGCGCCCAAATGGGTCGTGCCGGCGAGCGTGGTCGCGATCGGCTTGAACTTCGGAGTCGGGCTGTTCGGAGTCCTCACGTAGGAGAGTTCGTGGTGGACAAGAAATACAGCGAGACCATCCAGGCCGAGGGGCACCTGATCGACTCGCAACACCTCAATCACATCTTCGACAAGGTGATCGAGCGCGGCGCGGCATACGAAGTGCTGCGCTTCGACATCGGCAAGACGAACGACGACAAGAGCTTCATCCAGCTCAAATTGACGGCGAATTCGCCCGATGTGCTGCGCGAGTTGCTGAAGGAGCTGGTCCCTTTCGGAGCGCAGCTCGTCGACGAACGCGACGCGCGCTTCGAGGTCGCGCCCAAGAACTCCTGCGTTCCGCACGACTTCTACTCGACGACCAACCACAGGACGCAGATTCGCAAGGGCGGCCGTTGGGTCGAAGTCGAACGACAGCGGATGGACGCCGTCGTCGTCGACTCGGGCGCGCAGGTCGCCTGCCGCAAGTTGCGCGACGTGAAGCGCGGCGATCGGATCCTGTGTGGCGTCGACGGCGTGCGCGTCGTGCCCGAGTACCGGGAGCGCGACCGCCACGGCTTTGCATTCATGAGCAACGACATCAGCTCGGAGCGCCGCGTCGAGGTCAGCGTGATCAAGGTCGCGCAGATGATGCGCGAGGTACGCTCCGCCGGTGGCCGCATCGCGTTCGTCGCGGGGCCGGTCGTGATCCACACGGGCGGCATCGACTACTTCTGCGACCTCGTCACGAAGGGCTGGGTCGACGTGCTCTTGTCCGGGAACGCGCTCGCCGTGCACGACGTCGAGTATGCGTTGTACGGCACTTCGCTCGGCGTCGATCTGCGCACGGGTTCACCGGTCGAGGAGGGCCACAAGAACCACATGCGCGCGATCAACACCGTGAATCACGCCGGCTCGATCGCCGACGCGGTGAAACAAGGCGTGTTGAAGCACGGGATCATGCACGACTGCGTCGTGAACGGGGTCGATTTCGTGCTGGCCGGCTCGATCCGAGACGATGGGCCGCTACCCGACACGTTGATGGACCTGATCGCGGCGCAGGAGGCCTACGCCCGAGCGCTCGAGGGCTGCAAGATGGTGGTGATGCTCTCGACGATGCTGCATTCGATCGGCGTCGGCAACATGCTGCCTTCCTGGGTGCGCGTCGTGTGCGTCGACATCAATCCGGCGGTGGTGACCAAGCTCGCCGACCGCGGCTCGGCGCAGACGCTCGGCATCGTCACCGACGTAGGCCTGTTCTTGCATCAACTCGCGGGGAAGCTCGAGAAGTCGCCGCCCCGCTGACAAGGTGTTCGAAACACGGTCGTCCTTCGTTGAACCCGGATGGTGAAACCACCGCCGAAATCGCTAGGATTCATCGCCATGTACCTTCGACTGCGACTCAAGAATTGGCGCTCGATCGATGAAGCGGAAGTCGAGTTCGCTCCATTCACGGTGATAGTCGGCAAGAACTCCTCGGGCAAGTCCAACATCGTCGATGCACTTCTGTTCAGCAGCGAAGTGGCGCGAGACGCCGTCACGGCAGTGAGCCGACGCGGTGGAATCAGCAGCATCCGGAGGGCTGGAAAGTCCAAGCCATTCGACGTCACGATCGACCTTCGATCGGCTGCCAGTCAAGAGGCGCTGGACACGGACTTCACACGACATGAGATGATCCTGAAGTCTGGGAAGGACGGCGGATGGCGGTTTCACAAGGAGACGATCGAGATCGTCGAAAACGGAAAGCCCCGAGTCCGCTACGACCGCCTGGGGGGCCAATTGGGACGACTCGACCCCGATGGGACGCAGGAAGTCACCACGCTGGAGGACACGACGAGTGCAATGCTGTACGCGCGCCAGCTCGGCGGCCCGATGTTCAGAGGGGCGCGCAGTCTTCCCGCTGTGCGCGCGCTCCGGCCCGTGCCAGAGAAAATCCGTCAGCCGCAGCCACCGACGGAGCTATTTCGACTCACCGAGTCCGCCGACAATATTGGAAGTGCGTTGAGCAGGCTGCGTGAGGATACAACTCTCATCGAAGCCATGAGTCGAATCGTACCGGGGTTGACGAGGATTGACGCCAATTCCGTGGGTCGGTACATCAGCCTTCTGTTCACTCAAGACCAGGGATCTGGTCAGCAGACCGAATTTGCTGCGACGGAAATGTCAGACGGAGCATTGCGGGCCCTGGCCGTGATCGTTGCAGCCCTTCAGATCCGTAGGAATGAACTGCTCGTCATCGAAGAACCAGAAGTAAACCTTCACCCTGGTGCAGCGAAGGTCGTGTACGACGTGCTTCACGAAGCATCTCAACGTGGAGGGTCAATCGTAGTCACGACGCATAGCCCCGAGTTGCTGGACAGCGCGCGAGACGAAGCCATTCTCGTCTGTGAATATGTCGATGGCCTGACCAAGATTGGGCCGCTCGCCGAGGAACAGGTTCGACTCGTTCGCGAAGGCTTGTTCTCGACAGCGGAGCTCATGCGCTCGGACGACTTGCGCCGTGCAGGAGCGCCTCCACGGCTAGTAACGGACTCCGACTAATGCGCCGCCTCGTTTGCGTCGTCGAAGGGCATGGCGAAGCCGACGCCGTCCCCGTGCTCTGCCACCGGATCCTGAAAAAGCTCTTGCATCCACCTGCTGACTGGCACATCGAGGCGGGGACTGTTCGAATGCCGCGCAGCAAGCTGGTCGACGAGCGGAGCCCCGGACCCAAGCGAGGCCCGAACGTCGAAGGACTCGACCGCGCACTTCGGATGGCCGGCGCCAGAGATCCGGCCCCGCATGGGATCCTCGTCATCTGCGACGCAGACGACGATTGTCCCGCAAGTTGGGGGGGCGCGTTTCCGACCGTGCTGAAATCAGGGACTCGAGCAATACCGAGCGAAGGTGTCATGGCAAGTCGTGAGTTCGAGAGTTGGATCCTGTGGGGGCACTCAACTCCGGCGCGAAGAAGGGCCGGTGCAACTGCTCCGGAAAGTGCGCCTCGCGACGCGAAGGGGGCCTTGAAAAAATTGGTCCCGGGCTACAAGCCGACGGTTCACCAGAAGGCCTGTGTGAGGGCTTTGGACCTGAAATTGGTCTGGGGCCGTTCCGACAGCTTCGACAAGCTGGTCCGATCGATTGCGAGCCTCGTGGGCAGCGAAGTCCCGAAGCGACCGACAGCCCAACCGTAGCGTGCTGTCGAGATCAGATTCGAGCCAGGGGTTCGAAAGCGCGTTCCAGTTCGACCAAGTGAAGCCCCGAGCGTTGGTCAGATTGAACGTCGTCCCCGAGCAGAACACGGCGCCACGGTACGAAGCGCACTCAGCCGCGTGATGAGCGATATTCGTCGGGCGCGTAGTCGTCGACTTGGACGGCATCATTGCGGGCCTTGGCGGCGGCGGCCACCTTCCCGCGTTCGGCTGTGGTCAATACGTTCTTCGTCACGGCTTCGTCGAGCACGTCCAATTCGGCGCCGCGCGCGAGGATCCTCGCTTTCTGCGCGTCGCGCAGTTTCTTGCGCAGCGGCTCGGCTTCGAGCGTGAGCGCGAGTGCGCGTTCGAGGCGGCCGAGGCCCGGATCGTTCGCTCCGGGCAGGAACATGTCACGTGTCAAGCGCACGCGCGCTTCACCGCCGTCGAGCAGTGCTCGCGCGCAGGCCGCCGTCGTGCGATCGGTCGGCGGCCGGCGCCGTGCGCCGAGGGGGAACACGAAGGGGCGGATCGCGGTCGCCGCGAGGCGATTGGGCAGGTTGTCGAGCACGCCGCGCAGCGCCTCCTGTACCTGGAAGAGCGCTTCGTCGATCGTCCAGTCGAAGAGCGTCTTGTCGGCATCCTTGCCGTCGGCGACGTAGCGATTGACGGCCGCGGAGCCGATGTACATCCACGCCAGCGCGTCGGCGAGACGCCCGGTGATCTTCTCCTTGCGCTTGAGGGAGCCCCCGAGCGTGCCCATCGCGAGATCCGCGACGAGCGAGAACGAAGCAGACATGCGCGTCAACTGCTTCATGGCCGCTCCGGCCCGGCCGCCGCGCGGGACGCTTGCGAAAACGCCTCCGGTGAGTCCGAGCACGAACGAGCGCGCCACGTTCGTCGCGACGAAGTTCACGTGCCCGAAAAATCCTGCATCGAACGCAGCGACGTCGCCGCTCGCCGCCGCGCGCATTTCCTTCAGTGCGAACGGATGGCAGCGGATGGCGCCCTGTCCAAACACGATCATCGTGCGCGTCAGGATGTTCGCGCCCTCGACCGTGATGCCGATCGGGATGGCCTGGTAGGGCGCGCCGAGCGTGTTGCGCGGGCCCTTGCTGATCCCCGCGCCGCCGGTGACGTCCATCGCGTCGTTGACGACGCGACGCATCGCTTCCGTCGACCACGCCTTCGCGATCGCGGACACGACGGCTGGTTTCTCGCCCGAATCGACCGCGCCGGCGGTGACGACGCGCAGCGCGTTCATCCAGTACATGGTGCCGGCGATGCGCCCGAGCGGGCTCTCGACGCCCTCGAAACGGCCGATCGAGAGGTTGAACTGCTCGCGAATCGTCGCGTAGGCGCCGACGACGCGCGTGGCGAGCTGTGCTCCGCCGACCGAGTTCGCGGGCAAGCTGATCGAACGGCCCGCGGACAGGCACTCCATCAACATGCGCCAGCCCTGCCCGGCCATCTTCGGCCCGCCGATGATCCAATCGATGGGCACGAACACCTTGTCGCCGCGCGT
Organism: Planctomycetota bacterium; assembly: GCA_044228955.1. Taxonomy (GTDB): domain Bacteria; phylum Planctomycetota; class UBA1135; order UBA1135; genus JAEUIA01. The sequence goes on from JBGATY010000124.1 coordinate 7,291, forward strand.
CGGTCCGTTCTGGAAGGGGATCGAGAGCGGATCGTGGCGGTGTCCGATCCACACGCCTTTCGTCTTCGTCGGGATGAGGGCGCACGTGATGCCACGATCGACCTCACCGCCGAGGAGCTTGTCGGGATCGAACAGCCGGAACGCGAGCCCGAGCACGGTCGCGACCGGCGCGAGCGTGATGTAGCGCTTGTCCCACGTGAGCTCGAGGCCGAGCACTTCCTTGCCCTCGAACGTGCCGCGCTTGACGACGCCCTTGGACTGCATGCCGCCCGCGTCGGAACCGGCGTGCGGTTCGGTCAGCGCGAAGCACGGCACTTCCTCGCCCACGGCCAGGCGCGGCAAGTAGTGCTTCTTCTGCTCGTCGGTGCCGTAGTGCAGCAGCAGCTCCGCCGGACCGAGCGAGTTCGGCACCATCACGGTCACCGATCCAGTGACGCTGCGCGAGCTGAGCATCGCCACGACGCTGGAGTTCGCGATCGCCGAGAAACCCAGGCCGCCGTGCGCCTCGGGGATGATCATCCCCATGAATTTCTCGCGCTTGATGAAGTCCCAGACTTCCTTCGAGAGGTCGCCGTCGCGACGTATCGCGTCGTCGTCGAGCATCTCGCACAGGCGCTTGCACGGCCCCTCGAGGAACGCGCGTTCCTTGTCCGAAAGCGCCTTGGGCGCGAACTCGACGATGCGCTTCCAGTTCGGCGCGCCCGAGAACAGCTCCGCGTCCCACCACACCGTGCCCGCTTCGAGCGCGATGCGCTCGGTGTCGCTCATCTTCGGAAAGATCGGCGCGAGCATCTTCATGATCGGTCCGCCGAGGATCACGCGCCGGATGGGCGCGAGTCCGACCAGCACGGCGAGCGCGAAGAGCCCGATGCCGATCCACGTGCAGGTCGAGCGCGCCTCGGGATGCGACCACGCGAACCATGCCAGCCCGGCCGCGGCGGGCACGACCCACGCCCAGAAACCGAGACCGTGGTAGAGGAGGAGGGCCGCGAGCACGACGCAGCCGAGGACGACGAGGAGTGTCATTGGCTGGAGTATCGAATGATTCGCGCTCGCGAGAAAAGGGCTCTCCGCGGGTCCGGATTACGCATTCGATCGAAGGCGCAGCATTCGTGCCGTCCTGATACCCGATTCGAGCGCGCCTTCCATGTAGCCCACGAACGCGCTGCTCGTGTGTTCGCCCGTGAATACGAGCGATCCGTGGAATTCGCGCCAGAGAGGCAGGACGCTCGTGACCTGGCCTGGGGCGGGAAACGAATACCCGGCGCCGGTCCATTTTTCCGCCGGCCAATCGTGGAAGCGCGCGGTCGTCGCCTCCGCCGCGAAGCCCGGGAAGAGCGCACCGAGCTCGTCCTCGTACATCGCGCGGCGCGAGCTGCCGCCGTGCGCGCGACAGCCCTGCGCCGCATCGGCGCTGGAGAACACGGTGATCGCGGCGTCCTCGCCCTCGTCGTTGCCGCTGGTCGGGTCCCAGGTGATCGCGGCGTTGCCGTCGGACGCTGCATACTGCGCGAGGCCCTGTTCGCGCCAGAAGCGTCGCTTCACTCCGGCCACGTACTTCACGGACACGCCCATCTGTGGCCCCAGGTGCGACGGCAGCTCGGGCTCGAAGCGCACGCGCGACCACGTGCTCGGTGGAATGGCGACGACGACGAAATCGGCTTCGAACTCCCTGCCGTCGGCGCATACGGCACGCATTCCCGCGCCAGCGCGAGAGACGCTCACGACAGGGGTCTTCGAGTGGAGTGAGTTCGCGCGCAGCGTGCCGGCCAGCGCTTCGGCGAGGCGCTGGTTGCCGCCGTCGCAGCGGTACACCTCGCTGTCCGTCCAGTAGCGTTCGACGCCGCCGCCCTTCACCTGCGCGAGCATCGCGAGCAGGCTCTGTCGCCGCGCCGGCACACCGTTGTTGGCGGCCAGTTGAGCGTGGATCAGGCGTCTCGCTGCGCCGGCAGGGGACTGCGCCTCGACCCAGTCCTCGACCGAGGCGGCATCGAGCTCCGCCGCGCGTTCGTCGCGCCACGGCTCGTCCGCGCTCACGAGGAGCTCGGCGGCGGTGTTCATGCGCGTCACGACGAGATCGGCGTCGTGCCACAAGCGCTCCGATTCCTCGCGCTCCAGGCGTCGACCGCCGAGCACGATCGGCGCCTCCAGTCCTTCGTCGTCGGGCACGTCGAGGAACGGCAGCCGGAACCGCTCCGCCAGCGCGATCCAGTGCGGGTGATTCGATCCGATCAACTCCGCTCCGGCCTCCGTGTTCTTCCCGCTCGGGCCGAACGGCAGGCTGTGCACGCGGCCGCCGACGCGGTCGCGTGCTTCGAGCACGGTCACGTCGACGCCGCTCGCCGTGAGTTCGCTCGCACACGCGAGTCCCGCGAATCCGGCGCCGATCACGATCACGCGCGGTTGGAACGAGCGCGCAGTCCTCGGCGTCGAGCACCCTCCGGCGAGGATCGCCGCCGACAGCGCGGCCGCGCCCTTGACGAAGTCACGACGCGAAGGCTGGAAACGCTCGGGCGCATGACGTCGACCGAGCGCGCGATAGATCGGGAAGGTCAGCGTGGGCCTCCGACGACAAGCTACGCTCGCGGTCCGCGTCGACCAAGAACGGACCGCGCGTTGACGGCGTCGCTCGCCGCGGATACGAAGGCCTCATGTCGAGGCCCTGGTTCATTGTCCCTGCGGCGCTTCTCGCTTGTGCCTGCGCGCCCAAGGGAGAGCCGCCGAGCACGCCGGAGGGAGCGGAGGCGCGTCGCATCGTGTGCGCCAACGCGGCGGCCACGGAATTCGTGTGCCGCCTCGTGAGTCCCGACCGGGTCGTCGGGATTCCGGAACAGGCCGACGACTACGTGTCGCTGGACCTGAGATCGGGGGGCTTCGAGCGCATTCCGCGCTTTTCGCGCTACGCCACGGAGACGCTCCTCGCCCTGGGTCCGGACCTCGTGGTGACGCACGAGTGGCAGAGCATCGACACGACGAACATCCTCCGCTCCCAGGGCGTTCAGGTGATCGTGCTGAAGTCGGCGACGAGCTACGCGGACATCCGCGCGACCCTCACGGATCTCGGCGAACGTTTCGCGGCCGGGCCTCGGGCCGCACGGATCGTGCAGGAACTCGACGCGCGTGTCGAAGCGTTGCGCGCGAGTGGCGGAGCACGCGCCGGCTTGCGCGCGCTGGTCTACACGAACGACGGCACGGGCGGTTCGACCGCGGGTGCCGGCACGACGCCCGACACGATCATTCGCCTCGCCGGCCTGAAGAACGCCGCGGCCGAAGCGGGACTCAGCGGGCACGTCACGCTCGATTTCGAGCGTCTCCTGGCGATCGACCCCGACGTGTTGATCGTTTCGAAGCTCGCGCGCGGAGACGGCGGAAGTCCAACGCGGTCGGTCGTGGAGTCGTCGCCCGCCCTCGCGACCTTGCGCGCGCGCCGGCTCGGACGCATCGTCGAAGTGTCCGCCGCCCTGATGGCCGCGGACTCGCCTCCGATCGTCGACGGCGCGGAATTCGTCGCCCGTGCCGTCGATTCACTCCTCCGCGAGCCGCGCTGATGTCACGCGAGAGCGGCCAGGCGTTCACCGGCGAATTCGACGCGGCCACGACGAAGATCCTGCCTTCGGCTGGCGCGACGAAGCTGGTCCTTTTGCGACACGGCGAAGTGGAGGGGCTGACGCGGCGCATCGTCCGCGGACAACTGGACGAGCCGCTCTCGGCCCACGGAGCCGGTGAGAGCCGCATCCTCGCGGAGTGGCTCGAACGCACGGCGCCGGCGCCGGACGTCGTGTTCGCAAGCGACCTCGTCCGCTGCCGTGTGCTGGGCACGGACGTGGCGGCGCGCTCGAAGCGCGCGCTCGTCGTCGATCGACGCCTGCGCGAGCAGCACATGGGCGCATGGGAGGGACGTGCGTGGGCCGAGATCACGGCAGCCGAACCCGCCGCCGTGACGGCTTACTGGAACGACTACTATCGCGCCCGACCGACGGGCGGCGAGTCGTTCGCGGACCTGGAAGCGCGAGTGCTGTCGTGGTGGCGCGAGACGTCGCGTGCTCACACGGGCAAAACGATCGTCGTCGCGACGCACATCGGCGTCATTCGCGTCCTCGCGTGTCACCTGCTCGGCGTTCCCTGCGACCAGGCGCTGCGTTTCGCTCCGGCGACGGGTTCGCACACTTCGTTCCTGATCGGCGAGGCCGGTGCAGTGCTCGCGCAATGCGGCGAGCGGCCATGGTCGTTCGCGGCCGCACCCACGGCCGACATCGGGGCGAGGCGGTCCGGCGGCAAGCCGCGCATCGCGCTCTCGGGTTCGGCGGGGACCGGCAAGACGACCCTGGGCCGGCGACTGGCGGCGGAACTGGGCGTGCCGTTCATCGAGGAGATCATGCGCAAGCGGCTCGAATCCGGTCTCGACCTGCACGGGATGAAGGCCCCCGATTGGCGCGCGCTCATGCGGGAGCAGTGGGTCGAGCAGTGCGCTCTCGAGGAGCGGGCCACGGACGGTTTCGTCGCCGACCGTTCGAGCCTCGACTACGCGGCGTTC
>JBGATY010000125.1:0-11782 GCA_044228955.1 Planctomycetota bacterium
GCTTGCGCATCCTCGGCCAGTGGATCCATTGTTGCCGCACGGACACGCGGCCCCGCTGCCGTCACCGAAACAGAACGAAATGCCGTTCGTGCCGGGAAGCGTGGCGATCCACGCTTCCTCGACGCCGTTGTGGATCCCGGTGCCGGCGATGACTCGGCCGTCGGCGCTGACGCCGGCGCCGTCGGTCAGCGTCCAACCGGTCAGATTGATGCCGAGCGTGGGCAAATACGCGTTGAGATCCATGAGACCGAGAGGCGCGGTCCAGATGAACGCGCTGTCCGCTCCGCCGACGATTCCTCCCACGATCACGGAACCGTCCGCGTTGACTCCGTTGCTGACCATGTAGGCGAACGGCCCGGAGGGCGTGCCCAGGCTCACCATGCCCGTGCTCGCGGTCCAGCGGTAGGCGAGGTCGCCCGCCGCGGAATCGCTGTCGCCGACGACCACGAGTCCATCGGCGCTGACCGCATAGGCATAGGAGAACGTCCCGCCCAGGAGCGTCCCGAGACTCTGCATGCCACCCGTGCTCGTCCAGCGGAAGGCTACGTCACCGATCGCAGAGTAGCCGTCGCCCACGACCACGGATCCGTCGCCGTTCACGCCATATCCGAACGAGATCGCACCGCCGGGCAGGGTACCGAGGCTCACGACGCCACCCGCGGCCGTCCAGCGAAAGGCACGATAGCCGTTCACGGAGCCGCCGGTGCCGACGAGGACCGAGCCGTCCGCGTTCGCGGCGCTTCCGAGCATCTGGAGCGCTCCGGGCAGCGAGCCGATGTCCACCAGTCCGCTCGCGCTCGTCCAGCGATAGGCGCGTTGGCCGGCCGCGGTATCGCCGTATCCCGTGACGACCGCGCCATCACCGCTGACCCCGGGCGCGAACGAGTAGGTACCACCCGTGAAGTTCCCCAGGCTTTGCATGCCGCTGGCCTGAGTCCAACGGAAGCCGCTGCCCGCAAAGGCGGCAGTGTCGCCCACGACGATCGAGCCGTCCGCGCTCACGCCGCGGGCGGCAGACGAGGTTGCTCCCGGTGGAAATCCGAGTCCCGAAAAGGTCTGCGCGGATGCCGCGTCCTCGAGCGCGCAGAGTGCGAGCAACACTGCAACCGTCGTGGAGGGAATGACGTGAAACGAAACGAACGCCCCGTGCCTGCACATGGTCATGATCAAACCTTCCTGATCTTCGCCGAGCCCCGAGCCTGTCGATCAACCCACTTTGGATAACACCAAGATCTGTGCCTGGTAAGTCAGCCGTGGGCGTAGCGCCTCGCAGCTCTGTTCATGGGGTGACGCGACGGGTCCCAGGCCACAGCTTCGTCCAGACACTGGAAGATTCGCTTGGCGCCCGGACACGCGCGCGATCCGACCGAGGCTGGATCGCGCGAGCTCCTCTTCAGCCCGCGTTCTTCACTTTGCGAGGGCGCAACGGACCGCACGGTTGCGACGACGTTGGCGCGACTGCACCCCGATGGTCGCTTCCGACCCGCTCGATTTCAGGCGCTTCCGGGGTTCGCATGAGTAGCGCCGGGTAGCCGGTCACTCACACGACTTCCTGAAGACCCGATCCTTCGTGTGTCTACTGACAGCGTCGGGCGAAGACACTCTGGCCCCAGGACCATGGATGCGTCCACAGGCGTGGCACGATGCTCGGCTCGATTTCGGGCTTTGGTCGTGAGCACGGGCGCGGTCGCTCGCCCTCGGCGCACATCGTCCGCGCTGGCTGCAGTTGGAGCATTTGGGACGCACAAGGGTCGACACGGCCTCGACGAACGCCCCCAACTCCCAATCCTGGGAGATGCACGCAGGCCCGAGCCGCCGCGCTCAGGGCTGCTCGAAACCGCGCCGATATTCGCACGGACACCGTCTCGAGCGCGATTCCAGCCAGCGCTCCGCGGAACCCGACATGTCGTCCATTCAACACGGTGCGCTGCCGGAGCACACAGGCTCGAGCACATCCCCCACGCCGATCGGCGACACGCACTCCGGCGCGGACCCGATCCATGGCGCAACCACGCCGGACCTGTCGGTGCTCGTGCCGACCTACCAGCGCGCGGACCTGATCGCCGCGCTGCTCGCGCGCCTCGCGCATCAGACGCTCGCTCACGAGCGCTTCGAGGTGATCGTCGTGGACGACGGATCAGAGCCGCCAATCGCGATCGATGGCGATCATCCGTTCCACGTCGTGCTCCTGCGCCAGTCGAACCAGGGGCCTGCCGCCGCGCGCAACCTCGGCCTCGAGCGCTGCCGCGCGCCCCTGTGCCTGATCCTCAACGACGACGCCATTCCCGCGGACGATCTCCTCGAGCGCCACCTCGCCGTGCACGCCGAGGAGAGCGTGCGCGGCCCCGTGGCCGTGCTCGGCACGTTCCACTTCAGTCCGCGCGCGGTCGCGGCGAGCCCCTTCGTCGAGTTGCTCGACCGCACGGACCTGCTCTTCGATTTCTCGACCCTGAAGCACGGCGCGCGCGGGAACTGGACGCAGTTCTGGACCTGCAACATCAGCGTCCCGACGCAGGCGATCCGCGACGCGGGCGGGTTCGATCCCGCGAATTTCCGCGACATCGTCGAGGACGTCGAACTCGGGTATCGCCTCGAACGGCGCGGCGTGCGCGTGCTGTACCGCGAGGACGCTCACGCGTTCCACGACCACGTGTGGACGCGCGAGACGTACTTCCCGCGCAGTGCACGCCTCGGCGCGGCTCTCGTTCGTTTCCACGCGAAACACGGCGAACCGGCCGCGCTGCGACTCGGCAAGGGTGAACAGCCGGGACCCGCCTACCTCCGCCGCGCGCAGGCTACGTACGAAGCCTTGCACGGTACGCTCGCGAAGGTCGAGAGCGTGCTCGCGAAGATCGAGGTCGAGCACCGCGGCAAGCCGCTCACCGACTCACTCGTGCAGCAGCTCGCGGTCGCCGTCGCGCGCGTGGGCACTGTGCCCTACTTCCGGGGCGTCCTCACGGAGTCGTGCGGGACCGATCCCGAACCCGTGATGCTCGGGGGGCCGTCGCGCGGGCGTCTGACCTCGATCGTGATCGTGTCGTACGACGCGCTCGAATCCACCCAGGCGTGCCTCGCCGCCCTGCGACGGCACCACGATCCGGACCATCCGGTCGAGATCGTCGTCGTCGACAACGGGTCGAGCGACGGATCGCGCGCGTGGCTCGCGGCCCAGCCCGACGTGCATCTGGTCGCCAACGAAGCGAACCTGGGCGCGCCGGCGGCACGCAATCAGGCGCTCGCGCACGCGCACGGCGAATACGTCGTGTTCCTCGACAACGACGTCGTCGTGACCCGGGACTGGCTCGCGCGGCTCTTGTTCCACGCCGAAATCGATGCGCGCGCTGCCTGCGTCGGTCCCGTCACCGACCGCGCCGCGCACGGCCAGGCGATTCCGTACGCGGGTGGCGATGCCGGCCTCGACGCGTTCGCCGAGGCGCGCGCGCTCTCGCACCGCCGCCAGTTCCGCCACGCCTCGCTGCTCTCGTCGTTCTGCCTGCTCGTCAAGCGCTCTGTCGTGGAGGCCCTCGGCGGATTCGACACCGCGTTCTCGCCGTGGGGCTTCGAAGACGACGACTACACGCTGCGCGCGGCGCTCGAGGGCCGTCACAACCGCGTCGCTCTCGACGTCTTCGTGCAGCACAAGGCCTACCGCACGCAGGCGAAGGCCGACCGTCACACGGACCTGCTCGCGCGCAACTGGGAGAAGTTCCGCATGAAGTGGGGACTCCCGCCGGGCACGACGCGCGGTGACTACCAGGCGCTCGCGCCGCTCCTCGACGGAACCGTGCCGAGCCGGCACGTGCGCCTCGCTCCCCCGCCGAACTCCGCTCCACACGCCCACACCCTTCAGCGCGACGCGTCGAACGACGCCCGCCACCGAGTCGAACCATGCGCAACGTGATCATCCTGGGCTCGGGCCGTAGCGGCACGAGCATGTTGGCCGGCACCTTGGCGGCCGCGGGCTACGAACTCGGCGGCGTGCCCTACGCGGCGCGGGCCGCGAATCCGAAGGGGTTCTTCGAGACCGCCTCCGTCAATGGCGTCAACGAAGCGCTGCTCGCCGCGGCGCTGCCGCGCCATCCGCGTTTCGCGGCCGGACAGCGCTGGCTGTGCGAATTCCCGCTCGAAGCCGGACTCGCGAGCACGCCCGACCTGGACGCGCGCATGCAGCGCCTCGTCGCAGAGGAACCATGGTGCTTCAAGGACCCGCGCTTCTGCTACACGCTGCCCGCGTGGCGCCCGCATGTCGGGGACGCGCTCAATCTGTGCGTCTTCCGAGACCCGGCCGTGACCGCGCAGAGCATCGTGAAGGAGTGTCGCACCGAGGCCTACTTGAAGGATCTCTCCATGTCCCCCGAGCGAGCGCTCGGCGTGTGGACCTCGATGTACCGGCACGTCCTGGAGAAGCACTCGCAAAGCGGCGAGTGGCGCTTCCTGCACTACGATCAGTGCCTGACGCGCGCGGGCCTCGAGCGCCTCGCGGAGTGGACCGGCGCCGCGATCGATTTCGATTTCCCCGAAGCGCGTCTCGACCGTTCGCGGAGCACGCGCTCCGTGCCGTCCGAGACCGCCGCCCTGTACGCGGAGCTCTGCGAGCGCGCCGGACACGCGCCGAAGCGCAGCGTGGTCGTCGCCGTCGGGAGTGCCGCCCCGGCGGGCACGGATGCGAACCGTGCGATTCAATCCACGCGGGCTCCACGCGTCGTGGAATCCGGGGCCGGTGCGCCGCGGCTCTCGGTCATCTTGTGCACGTACAACCGTCGCCCGATCCTGGAACGCAGCCTGGCGAGCTTCTTCGGGCAGCGCTGCGCCCCGACGGACTTCGAGTTGATCGTCGTGAACGACGGTTCGACGGACGACACGCGCGCCTGGCTCGACGCGCTGGACTTCCCGATCGCTGGGCGCGTATTGCACCGCGCGAACGGCGGGCTCGCCGCGGCGCGCAACACGGGCATCGCTGCCGCGCGCGGCGAGTACTTCCTGTTCGTCAACGACGATACGATCGCGTTCCCGAATCTCGTCGCGGAGCACCTCGCCGCGCATGACGCGCGTCCGCCGTCCGGAGGCGACGTCGCCGTGCTCGGCACGTTCGAGCAACCCCTCGCGGCCCTGGACAACGCGCTCATGCGGTACCTCGAGGTCTCGGACTTCGTATTCCGCTACTCGGACATGAAGGACGGCGAGACGTACGACTTCCAGCGCTTCTGGACGTGCAACGTCAGCGTGCGCGCCGAACACGTGCGCGCCGTCGGCGGATTCGACGAGGCGTTCAAGGTCTACGGCGCCGAGGACATCGACCTCGGCTTCCGCCTGTTCCAGCGCGGGATCCGTGTGCTCCACCGTGCGAGCGCGCGCGCGCAGCACGACCACGTGCTCGACTTCGACGCCCTCATGAAGCGCCAGCGCGTTTGCGCGGGCGCATTCGTGCACCTGTTCCACAAGCACCCGCGCTGCCTCGCGCACGCGGACTGGAGCTGGGTGAGCGGGAGGAGCGTGCAGGAACTCGAACGGGCAGTGGACGAGAAGCGCTCGCGTCTTCCCGCGCTGGAGGCCGCCGCGGGTGAGCTCGCGCGCATCGACCTCGGCGCTCTCGATGCGAGCGAGGCACAGGCGGGGGCGTTCATCGGCGAAACGCTGCGTTCGCTGGGGCTCGTGCTGCAGGAATTGAACGGTGTGTGGTGGCAACAGGGGTTCGCCGACGGCTTGCGCCGGCACGGATACGACGGTTTTCCAGCACTTCTCGCGCGTCTGCCCTCGATCGGGCGCTGTGACGCGCTGATCGGCGACGCGGAACTGGATTCGCGCCTGCACGAGCTGCGTGAGCTGTCGGAGCGCGGCGAGAGTGTGCTCGCGACGATCGAGGCCGCTCGACTCCTCTCGGCGATCGGTCGCGCTGAGCCGGGTTCGCCTGCTCGAGGAGGCTCTGTGCCGCGCGCCGGCCTACGAACTCGCACGTGCGAATCTCGCCGACGTCCGCCGCGCCGCCGCCCGGTTCGCGCCGCGCTTCGGCGAGGGTCCCGACGCGGAAGCGAAGCCCACGAGCCTGAATCCGTGGGTACGCGAAGCGTTGCTGTGCGGCGAGCAGTCGATCGGCTTCGCGGGTCGCGAAGTCCTGGAGGTCGGCGGCGCGATCCCGGTCGAAACGGCGATCATGCTGCGACCTGCGCGCTGGGTGGCGGGCTATCCCGGAGCCAAGCCGCTCGAACTCGGCCCCTACGCCTGCCGCGACCTGGACGCGCGCGCTCTGGCGTTCCCCGACGCCTCGTTCGACGTGGTCTTCTCGAGCTGCGCATTCGAGCACATCAACGATTTCGACAAGGCGCTCGCGGAGATGCGCCGCGTGCTGAAGCCCGGCGGCGCGATCGTCACGCATTTCGCACCCATCTGGTCGTGCGCGGTCGGTCACCACTTGTGGGAGACGGATGCTCGAGGCGGACGGATCATGTTCCTCGATCGCATCGTCCCGGAATTCGCGCACCTGCTGCTCACCGAGGACGAGCTGCGCGGCTACCTCGAGATCGTGCTCGGGAAGGACACCGCCGCGCGCTGCGTCGACTACATCGTCCGCCATCCGTGTATCAATCGCGTCTTCGAGGGCGACTTCCAGCGGATGATCCGCGCGGCGGGATTCGACGCACGCAATTTCCACAAGCAGCCTCCGTGGCACGCGCGGCACGTGCCGACGCCGCGATTGCAGGCCGAGTTGATGCGCGTCCATCCCGGAGGCGGGGACTTCTCGACGCCCGGGTTCCGCGGCACCTTGACGGTGCCGGGAACGCTCGCGCGCTCGAGAGCCGCACAACGGACGGAGTCGGGTCCGGCCGTCGCTCCCGCCAGCCCCGCGATGCTCGCCTCGGCGGAGACTCCGGGTGCCGCATGAGCTCGTCCACGAATCGAACCGGGGCCGATAGCGCGGTCAGGGCGGAGGGCTCCTCGGCGGCGAGCGGCCCGGTAAAGCCGCTCTCCGTCCTCGTCGTTTACGACCACGTTCCACGCCCCGACGAGTCGGGCGCGGACCTGCGCCTCGTACAGATCGTCACGCTGCTTCGTGAAGCGGGCCATCGCGTCACGCTCATCGGCCGCAATGCGGACAGCGCGCCGCTGCACGCGGAATCCCTGAAGAGGCACGGCGTGCGCGTGTTGTCGCCCGATCCCGAACGCACCCCGTTCCACAGGCCGAACGCTCCGGCGATCGACCTGGAACGGCTCTGCGCGCGAGAGCGCTTCGACGTCGCTGTGCTCTACCAGTACTTCTGGTCCGGCATCGGCGTCGGGGAGCAGTATCTGCCGCTCTTGCGCGAGCACTCGAAGGAGACGCGCGTGGTGCTCCTGTCGGACGACTGCCACGCGCTGCGCGAGCAACGCAAGGCCGAGAAGAGCGGTTCGCGCAGCGACGTCGAACGTGCGCGCGGCCTGTTCGAGAAGGAGGCAGACAGCTACCACCTCGCGGACGCGCTGTGGACGATCACGCCCGAGGACGCCGAGCGCATGTGCGCCGCGTGGCCGGGACTCGAACCGCGCGTCATTCCGTTCGTACAGTCCGAGGTGCGCGCCGTCGTGCCCAGCTTCGAGTCGCGCGACGGGCTCATGTTCCTCGGATCCGGCGCGAACGACGCGAACGTCCAGGCCGTGCGCTGGTTCGTGCGCGAAGTGCTGCCGCGCGTGCGCGCCGCGCTGCCTTCGATCCGCTTGGGGCTCGTCGGCGAGCCGCCCGCGCAGGGTTGGGGCTTCGACGACGACGGTATCGAGACCGTGGGTCGCGCCGACGATCTCGCGCCGCACTTCGACAGCGCGCGCGTGTTCGTGTCGCCAGTGACATACGGCACCGGCCTGAAGACGAAGAACGTGCAGGCACTCGGTCACGGAGTGCCCGCGGTGATGACCACGATCAGTGCCGAGGGCCTGGCGCTCGAGGGTGCGCTCGCCGCCAACGTGCACGACGATCCCGCGGCATTCGCGGAGCGGGTCATCGCGCTGCACAGTGACGCCGCGCTCTGGACGCGATGCTCCGCGGCATCGCTCGCTCACGCTCGCGCCGAATTCGGGCGCGAACGCACCGCGAGCTGCATCGCGGCCGCGCTCGAGGATCTGCTCTCGAGCGCGCCGCGCGCGTGGCCCGCGGGACACGTGGGCCCATCGTTTCGGGTCGACGCGATCGAACCCGCGCTCGCGCACGACCGCCGCCTGGGGCGTCGCACGATGGCGCACCTGGAACTCGCGCGGCGGCTCACGCAGCAAGGCCGTTGCAACGACGCGGTGCGCGAAGTACGCATGGCCTTCTGCGACCTGGTGTTCGTCGATCCGCGGGCGCCTGCGTTCGGCGATCTGCACGCGCAGCTCGCGCTCCTGTACTCGGCCACCGGAGAGCGCGAGGAGTGCCTCGCGGCGTGCGACGCGGCGCACGAGCTGAACGAGAACCTGTCGGAGGAGCTGCGCGAGGCACTTTCGCGCACGCGTCGCTCCGCCGGAACGAAGGGCGCGGAACCGGAAGCCCGAGAGTCGATCGAAGCGCTTCTGGCCGCGGCCGCAGACTGCCACGCGCGAGGCGAACTGGAGCCAGCAGCCGAACACCTGCTCACCGTGCTGCAGGAGCACCCCAACTGCGTGCCAGCGTGGAACGACCTCGGCGTCGTGCTCTTCGCGAGCAAGGACGTGCGCGAGGCGCTGTCCGCGTTCGAGAGCGCGCTGCGCATCGACCCGACCGACAGGGACGCGCTCGTGAACCGCGTGCTCGCGCTCGAGGGCCTCGGTCTCGAGACCGATGCTCGTGCGGCGCTCGACGCGCTCGTCAGCGCTCATCCCTCTGACGCGGAGAGCATCACGCTGCGCGAGCGCTTCGCGTCGGTCGTGCGCTGACTGTCTGCGCCGCGCGAGGCGCGGCTCAACGCGCCACGAGTTCGTCCAGGTACTTCGGCAGCATCGCGCGCCAGGTCTGCCAGTCGTGCGGCCAGTCCTTGCCCCAGTCGTCGACGCGATTCGGGATGCCCTTCGCGCCGAGGATGTCGGCCATCTTCCAGTTCTGGTTGGGATCCTCGGCGCGCCCCTGACCGTGCGCCATGAGGATGAAGCGCGACTTGAGCTTCTCGAGGTGCTCACCCGGCGGCATCCGCGGCAGGAAATGCAGCGGCGATGCGTGCCACAACTCGCGCGAGACCTTGCCGTCCGTGAAGAGGCGTTCGATGTCGAAAGTGCCGCTCATGCAGATCGCCTTCTTGAACACGTCCGGGTGGCGGCAGATCGCGGCCAGCGCGTTGAACGCCCCGATCGAGGCGCCCGCGGCGATGACCTCGACGGAGGGGTCCTTGCAGTCGGTGCGGATCGCGGGCACGAGTTCGCGATACACGTACTCGTCGAAGGCATGCTGTCGCTGCGCGGCCACGTCACGCGGCACGTCGCGATCGATCCAGGACTGTCCCGCGACGGAGTCGACGGAGTAGACCTTGATGCGCCTCTGCTCCAGGAGCGGAGCGAGGACCTTGAGCATCAGGAAGCGCTCGCACTCCTCCGCGTCGCCGGCGGCAGTCGGGAACAGGAGCACGGGCGTGCCGTAATCGCCCCAGCGCACGACGTCGACGTGTTGTCCGAGGCGTTCGGAATACCAGTTGGCGGTCTCTTTGCTCATGAGAGGGATCGAACTCGTTCGACGGGTTTCGTTGGGCAGGGGCCCGGGGAGGGCGAGCGCAAGATCCTACGGTCGCGCACCCGCGGCGGGGAGTCCGAACGTGGGGTCGAATCGAAGACGGCGCTCGCTCGACGCCGCCGCGCGTTCCCTAGGAACCCGCGACGCGCTCGAAGACCATCACCGAGTACGTCGGCAGCCGGATCCCCTGCGTCAGGGCGGCGGCGTCGTACCAGCGACCGCCCGACTGGGAGTCGAGATCGAGCACGCCGATCACGCGATAGTGCTTCTCGGTGTAGGTGGCAGCCCACTCGATGATGCGCGTCAGCGACTTCTGTCTCTGCAACCACGACTGCCGCACGTTGACGCTCAGGAACACGCGGGGTGCGGCGGCTTCGATCTCCAGAATCGTGCGCTCCTGCATCCACGCGGCGTGCTCGTGTACCTCGAACAGCGGATACATGTACACGAAGCCCGTGGCGCTCCGGCGACCGGCGAGGAACGCGATCTGCGGTTCGGAGCCGAGCACGGCCACCTTGTCTCCCGGCTGCGTGCGCTGACGGATCACGTCCGCGAGCAGGGCGCTCTCCGCGAACGGATTCGGATAGTAGATCGAGCGCGACACGGCCTCTCGATCGGCGAGCCAGGCGACGTCGCGTTCGAACCAGAGGCCCGCGGAAGCGGCGCTGCACACGATCACCGCGGCGACGCGCGCGCGCGCGTGGCCCGCGCGAACGGTCCACGCCGCGAGCGATTCGGCTCCGATCGCGGCGACGATCGCCACGGCCGGCAGGAGCAGGACGAAGTAGTGAGCGCGGAAGTACAGTCCGACCGACGTCGCGACGGCGCCGACGACGAACAGTGCGGCGCACCACACCACGAGCGGCCGCAGAGCGCGTCGTGCCGCCAGCGCGACGAGGCCCGCGACGAAGAGCGCAGCCAGGGCGGACTGACGGCTGCCGATGTCCGCGAGCGCCGCCTCGAGATGGAGCCGGCCCTGTTCGAGGGTCGCACCCTGGCCGTAGGCGCGCGCGTAGGTGACGGTCGTGAACCAGAAGGCCTCGAAGTGCCCGATCACGGCCATCCAGACGCACACCAGCGCGTAGGGCAGCGCGCATCCGGAGAGGAAGACTCCCGTGCGCGCCACCGCCGCGCGCGCGCCCGCCGTTTTCGATGCGCTCCACAGGCCGAATAGCGCGAGGAGGCCGAACAGGATGGCCGGCTGTTTCATCACGAACGCCACGCCGAAGGCCAGGCCGCTCCAGCCCCACGAATGCGTGGAGGCTCCGCGCGCGGCCCTCACGGCGAGGAGGAGTCCGACGAGCGCGGGCAGCAGCGCGAAGTTCTCGGCGTGCGCGAACAGTCCGAGCACGACGAGGCTCGTCTGCGCGATCACGAAGATCGCGGTCGAAAGAGCCGCCGTCCGCGCGGCGACGAAGCAGCGCGCGAGCGCCAGGAATGCGCACGCGCTGCCCGCGTCGAAGACCATGAGCGCCACGCGCAAGGCGGAGGGCGTGTCGCCGAACACAGCCAGGAACGGCGTCAGCGCAAGGTGGACGCCGGGCAGCTTCAGCGTGCGCAACGTGTCGTACGAGAAGTCCCCGTCGAGGATCAGCCGCGCGCCGTAGCCGTACTCCCCTTCGTCGCGCTCGAGGGGCAAGTCTAGGCGATGCAACCGTATGGCGATCGCCACGGCGCACGCGACCGCGAACACGCCCAAGGCGATCCGCGAGTCTGTGTCTCCGGCGATATCTCCTGCCTGTGGTGCACCGACGAGCGTCGGCTTCAGGCGCTCTGCGTCGGAGTTCCTTCTCGGCATGCGTCGCTCACCAGAGCCGGTTGCGCACGAATGTCAGCCTAGCAACCCGTGGAGCCTGCTCGAAGGTCCCGTCGGCGCATCCGTCCCCATGACCGCTCGAACGCGCGCGGATCTCGACCGATCGCGCGCGGAGCTGCTCCAGGTGCGCGAGCAGCTCGAGACGGCCCGGAGACGCGCGGGCGACGACCGGGCGGCCCTGGCGAACGCGCGCGCGGCGATGGTCGCGCTCTCGAAGCAGATCGAGGATGCCACCGCCGACCCGGTCGAGTAACGCTTACCAGCTGCGGTCGGATGGTCGGGCCGACGAGGAATCGCAAAACCGGCGTCCGCCGCCAACGTAGGAG
>JBGATY010000126.1:0-11761 GCA_044228955.1 Planctomycetota bacterium
GGTGCTCTCTCGATGCGCACGCCCGCAATCGCGGCGCGACGCTGCCACACGGCGAGGACGACCTCGATGAGGTAGTCCATGTGGCTCTGTGTATAGGTGCGGCGCGGGATCGCCAGGCGCACGAGCTCGTGCGGGGCCGGGAGTTCCCTCCCCGCGGCGTCCACGCGGCCGAGCATCACGCTGCCGATCTCGCACGAACGGATCCCACCCTCCAGGTAGAGCTCGAGCGCCAGCGCCTGCCCCGGATATTCGCGCCACTCGACGTGCGGCAGGAAGCGCGCCGCGTCGAGGAAGATCGCGTGTCCTCCGGCGGGTCGAAGGACCGGCACGCCCGCCGCAAAGAGGCGCTCGACGACGTAGCGGATGCTCGCGTGGCGATACTCCTGGTAGTCCTGTTCGACGACCTCGCGCAATCCCTGCGCGATCGCCTCCAGGTCGCGGCCCGCGAGTCCGCCGTACGTCGGGAACCCCTCGGTGACCACGAGCCGGGTGCGCAACTCGTCCGCCAGAGCGGCGTCGCGGCACGCCAGGAAGCCGCCGATGTTCGCGAGGCCGTCCTTCTTGGCGCTCATCGTGCAGCCGTCGGCGAGGTCGAACACCGAGCGCGCGATGGCCGCGACGGAGCGTCCGCGCTGGCCGGCTTCACGCTGCTGGATCAAGTACGCGTTCTCGGCGAACCGGCAGGCGTCGAGGAAGAACGGCACGCGGAAGCGGTCGCAGAGCCCGCGCACTCCGCGCAGGTTCTCGAGGCTCACGGGCTGTCCGCCGCCGGCGTTGTTCGTGATCGTCACCATCACCAGTGGCACGTTGCCGTGCGCGTCCGAGAGACAGCGTTCGAGGGCGGCGAGGTCGATGTCGCCCTTGAACGGCGCGAGGCTCGCGCTGTCGCGCGCGAGCGGCGAGGGCAGGTCCAGCGCGACCGCGCCGGCGAGTTCGACGTTGGCGCGCGTCGTGTCGAAGTGGGTGTTGTTCGGCACCACGTTGCCGGCCTTCGTCACCGTCGGGAACAGGAGGTGCTCCGCGGCGCGTCCCTGGTGCGTCGGGATCACCTGCTCGAAGCCGGTGAGCTCGCGCACGGCCGACTCGAAGCGCGCGAAGCTCGGGGCGCCGGCGTACGACTCGTCGCCCCGCATGATCGCCGCCCACTGCTCGCTCGACATCGCGCCCGTGCCGCTGTCGGTCAGGAGGTCGATCACGACGTCGCGTGAATCGAGGCCGAAGAGATTGAAGCCGGCGCGCAAAAGGGCCGCCTCGCGCTCGGCCCGCGTGCTCATCCGGATCGGCTCGATGCTCTTGATGCGGAAGGGCTCGATGATGGTCTTCATGGTGTCACCACGCTACCTACTCTCGCAGTGACGGCGTCGACGCGGCAACCGGGTTCGAGCGGAAAGCGCGTGGCGAAAAAGCGCTACGACCGAGTGCGTAGGGGGCGCGTGGCCGCGCGCTTCACACGACGGCGTCGACCAGGCGCTGGATCGGGAATTCCGTGCCCGCCCGCGGTTCGGGCAGCACTCCACAGGCCACGAAGCCGTCGTCGCTGCGCGGCTCGCACAAGTACACGGCGATCGCGCCGAGCGGCTGTTCCGTCGCGACGATCGGCGTGCCGGCGCGAAAGAGGCGCGTGTCGTGTCGCCACGTGACCTCGATCTCGCGCTCGGCGGACGCTTCGAGGATCGCTCGACTCGCCTCCACGGCGGCCTTCTCGACGCGCGCGACCTGGACCTCCGCGCGCACGTCCTCGGCGAGGCGCGTGACGACCAGACCGTGCCTTTCGAGGTGCGCGGCCGTCTCCGGCGTGAGCGCGTAGCCGAACGGCCGGTCGACGAATTCGGTGCCGAGGAAGCGGCCGATGTGGGGGAGCGTGACCGCGATCGGCTCGCCGTCGAGGACGCGTGGCCGCCGCGTCAGGATCTGGACCGGGTCGTCGAAACGTTCGAGCGTCGAGCGCACGGCGATGCGCCGCGGCGGAAGCACGCAGCGTTCGACGAGCTCGACGATCTCTCCGCCGTGATCGCGCGCGAACCGCAGCGTCTCGAGCACGAAGGCGTAGGTCACGGCGACGCGCATCTCGAAGCTCTGGTACGAGTAGGCCTCGAGCAGGATGTCGAGCCGGTTGGTGAGCCCGCGGTAGTTCGAGCCGAAGCGCGGATGGTGCGTGTACGTCATCCAACCCTCGCCGGTCCCGCCTTCGTCCTCGACGAAATTCCCGTACCAGAAAGTGTCGAAGCCCGCGTTGCGCCGCACGGCATCCTGCACCGCCGGCGCGAGCATCTCGCGCATGTAGAGGATCGGCTCGACGCGGCCCGACTCGATCGTGTGCGGCACGTCATAGGTCAAGTGGAAGCGGTGCACGGAGCCGTTCGTCGAGTGGCAATCGATCGTCAGGTGCGGTTTCCAGGGCCTGCAGACGCGCGACTGGAGGGCGCGCATCTCGGCCGCGTCCTGGCGCATGTAGTCTCGATTCAGGTTGATGCCGCTCGCGTTCACGCGCGTGCCGACGCCGCCCTCAGGGCCGATCTGGCCTTCGAATTTCGCCAGGTTCAGGGCGCGGTTCTGCGGGTCGATGCGATCGTTCCCGTCGGGGTTGAACAGCGGGACGACCACGATCACGAGCCGTTCGAGCAGGAGGTCGGGATCGCGGTCGAGCAGATCGCGCACGAGCATCAGGCTCGCTTCCTTGCCTTCGACCTCGCCGGCGTGGATGCCGTTGATGACGAGGACGACCGGCAGGCCGCTCTTTTTCGCGTCATCGGGGGTCCGGATCCCCCGCGCGTTGAGCACGAGGAGCGGCAGCTCGCGTCCCTCCGGGCTGGAGCCGAAGTCCGTGACGAAGAGCCGCGGGTCGTTCCGGGCACGGAGTTCGGCCACGAAGCGCATGACGTCCGCATGGCGCGAAGTCTCGTGCCAGTTCGTCGCCTCGGCTCTCGTGACGGGTGCGCGCACGTTGGAAGGCCTCAGATCGCGACGCCGATCACCTCGGTCTCGAACACGAGGTTCGATCCCACGAAGCCCTGCACGGAGTAGATGAACATCGAGCGGCGCACCCGGGTTTCGCGCGCGACGAACACGAGGCGCACACCCGGCTCGACCTGTCCGCGGAAGCGGGTGTCGTTCAAGCCGCCGAAGCCGAGGAAGCCCGTTTGTTCAGGGTGGCGCATCAGGTGATCCCAGGACGCGAGTTGCGCTCCGGCCTCGATCATCAGCACGCCGGGGAACAGCGGTCGGCCCGGGACGTGATCGGCGCACCACCAGTCGTCGGCGCGGATGTCCTTGTATCCGATCGACACCGGTTCCTCGGTCGAGAAACGCACGACTCCCTCGAGCAGCGCGAAACGCCCGGCCTGCTTCAGGCGCGAATAGATCTGCGCTTTCGTCGCTACGAGTTTCGAGAAGTCGAGTTGAGCAAAGTCGATCGTCGTCGATTCGGGCATGCGCTGTCCGGGCATTCGAAGTGGGGGGACGCTGGCGAACGAGTGGACCAGTCTTACCCGAGGCCGCGCCGACTGCAACGAAGCGACCTTGGATCGACCCGCTTTGGCGCTACCATCGGGCGCATGGCGACCGCGGACGACGATCGAGTTCACCACCTCGCGACCGTCTGCGTCCACGGCGGCCACCGCGCGACCAGCGCGAATCCGGCGGTCGTGATGCCGATCGTCTCCAGCACGACTTTCCGGCTCGACGACACGGCCTACGAGCACATGACGTCGGGCCGCGCGGACGAGGCGCTGATCTACACGCGCATCGGCAACCCGACGCTCGACGTCGTGCAACGGCGGGTCGCGCTGCTCGAAGGCGCCGAGCGCGCGCTCGTCTTCGCCTCGGGCATGGCCGCGATCCACGCTGCGATCGCGAGCATCGTTTCGCAGGGCTCCGTGATCGTGGCGCCGCGCGAGATCTACGGCTCCACCTGGGACCTGTTCGCGAACATGCTGCCGCGTTTCGGCGTGCAGACGCGTTTCGTCGACATGACGGACCAGGCCCTCCTCGAGCGTGAAATCGAGCGCTCGAAACCCGCCGTCGTGTACGCCGAGAGCATCTCGAACCCGACGTTGACCGTGGTCGACGTTCCCGGGATCGCCGCACTCGCCCGGCGCGCCGGCGCCGCGTGCATCGTCGACGCGACTTTCGCGACGCCGGTCCTCCAGCGCCCGCTCGCGCTCGGCGCGGACATCGTCGTCCACTCGGCGACGAAGTACATGGGCGGCCACTCCGACCTGATCGGCGGCGTCGCGGCGGGTTCGGCGGATCGAATGCAGCAGGTCTACCGCTGGATGCAGCTAGTCGGCGGCTGCATGGATCCGCACGCCGCGTTCCTGCTGGATCGCGGCCTGAGAACGCTTCCGATCCGCATGCGCGCCCATCTCGAGAACGCCGGGCGGATCGCGCGCCACCTCGAAGCTCACCCGCGGGTGAAGTGCGTGCACTATCCCGGACTGGCCACGCACCGGTCGCACGCGACCGCTCGCAGCGTGCTCGACGGCTTCGGCGGCATGCTGTCGTTCGTGGTCGAGGGCGGGGACGCGGCGGCGCTGCGTTTCGTGCGCGGACTCGAGGTCGCGATCGAGGCCTCGAGCCTCGGTGGCGTCGAGACGCTCGTCTCGCTGCCGTTCAACACGTCGCACGCGCGCCTGTCGGCCGCGGACCGCGCGAGCGCCGGCATTCAAGCCGGCTTCGTGCGCGTGTCGATCGGTATCGAGGATCCCCGTGACCTGATCGTCGACTTCGATCGCGCCCTCGAGCGTTCGGCCCAGCCATGAACCAGACCGCCACCGTGTCCCCGACGCGCGCCTTCGTCGCCGACCTCAATCACACCTTCGAACGGCTGCACACCCGCAAGGAAGACGCCTTCTGGACGGCGTACATGGGCAATGCCGACGACCCGGCCGCCGCTCGCGCGGAACTCGACGCGCGTGAGATCGAACTGGCCGGGTTCCTGCGGGATCCCGCCCGCCTCGCCGAAGTCCGGATCGAGATCGCGCGCGCCGAGATGGCGCTCGACGGAAGAGACGCGGCGTCGATGCCGTCGGAAGAGGACATGACGGCCCTCTCGGGCTGGCTCGCCACGTTCGAGGCGCACGTGATCGACTCGGCCGAGGCGCGCGCGTTGGCGGACGAGATCACCGCCATGGAAGGCGCGCTCGCAGTCGAGCGCGGCAAGCTGCAACTCACCTGCCTCGACGAGTCGGGTAAGCGCATCGAGGCCGGCGTCACGAAGCTCGGCGCGCTGCTCTCGACGTCCAACGACGAATCCGTGCGACGTTCCGCCTGGGAAGGCCTGCGCGCGATCGAGCCGTTCGTGCTCCAGCAGGGCTTCCTGGACATCGTGCGTGCGCGCAACCGCCTCGGCCGCATGCTCGGCGCGGAGGACTACTACGACTGGAAGGTGCTGCGCGTCGAGGGCGTATCGAAACGCGAGATTTTCGAACGGCTCGACGATCTCGAAGCCAAGACGCGTGACAGTGCCCGGCGAGCGATAGCGGACCTGCGCGCGAAGCGCGGTGAAGCCGCGGCGAAACCGTGGAACCTGCGTTTCAGCGTCGCGGGCGACCTGACCAAAGAACAGGACCGCTACTTCCCGTTCTCGCGTTCGGTCGAGCGCTGGGCGCGCTCGTTCGCGGCGCTCGGCATCCGCTACCGGGGCGCCGAACTCGTGCTCGACCTCGTCGACCGCAAGGGCAAGTACGAGAACGGCTTCATGCACGGACCCGTTCCGGCGTGGCGCGAGGACGGCCGTTGGCGCCCGGCGCGCATCCAATTCACCGCGAACGCGATCCCCGGGCAGGTCGGCGTCGGGAGACGCGCGACCGAAACGCTCTTCCACGAGGGCGGACACGCCGCGCACTTCGCGAACATCGACATGCCCGCCCCCTGTTTCGCGCAGGAATTCGCGCCGAGTTCGGTGGCGATGGCCGAGACCCAGAGCATGTTCCTCGACAGCCTGCTCGGCGATCCGGATTGGCAGGCGCGCTACGCGCGGACGAAGGACGGCGACGCGATGCCGCGTGCACTCGTGTTGAAGGGCATCGAGATCGCACAACCGATGGCGTCGTGGAACGTGCGCGCGATGTGCTCGGTGTGCTACGCTGAGCGGGCGATCTACGAGATTCCCGACGCGGAGCTCACGCCCGAACGAGTCCTCCTCGAACTGCGGGCGATCGAGGAACGGCTCTTGTTCCTGGACGGTGGTTCGCCGCGTCCGACGCTCGCCGTCCCGCACCTCTTGTCTGGAGAGAGCAGTGCCTACTACCACGGCTACGTGCTGGCCGAGATGGCCGTGCAGCAGACGCGCACCTTCTTTCGCGCTCGCGACGGTCACCTGCTCGACAACCCGCGCATCGGGCCCGACCTGCGCGAGCACTACTGGCGGCTCGGCAACGCGCTCACGTTTTTCGATTTCGTCGAGAACCTGACCGGCTCGCCGCTCACGGCCGATGCCCTCGCCCACGAGGCGAATCGCGACGTGGCCGCCACGCTGGCCGAGGCCGGGGCACAACTCGATCGAGAGCCGAACCTGCCGCGCTTCGACGCCGCGATCGACCTCGACGCCAAGGTGCGCGTCGTGCACGGCCGCGAGACGATCGCCGTGCTCGATGCCCGCGGATTCGAGGCCTTCGAGCGCGAATTCGCGCGCTGGATCGACCGCGCCGAAGCCGCCGCTACCTGACGTGCAGGACCCCGTCGACGTCGACGTCCGCCTGCACGACGACGTTGACGCGGCCGCGGCGACCGTCATCCGTCCGTCCTTCGATGCGGTACTCGCCCGGCGGCAGCCAGGGGAGGCGCGCGATCCCGAGGTAGTCGCTCCGCGCGCGGAGCGCACCGCCCATCGAACCGAAGCCGCTGACCTCGACATCGGCTACCGGCGCGCCGTTCTCCGCACGGGTGTGGAGCACGATCGCGCCCGTCGGCGGCAGCGTCACGTCCTTGAAGCGCAGGCTCGGCGCGGTGAAGCGGATGTCGCCCGGGGGAACGAGCGGCGTCTCGGGCCGGCCGACGTACAGCCTGTACACGCCGTCGAGCACGTCCCTGAACACGTAGCCCCCGGCGGCGTCCGCGCGCTGTTCGCGCCTGAGTTTGGTCTCGACCGACTCGAGGACGACGTCCACGCCGTCCGCCGGCGCGCCGTTCGCGGCGAGGACGCGCCCGTCGATGAACCCGCTCGGCCGGAATTCCAGCGTCGCAAAGGCCACTTCCGAACCCTTGATCAGGAGCGCCGAAAGATCCGTGCAGTTCAGCGCCGGCGCTTCGGCGCGCACGCGATAGCCCGCCAGGGGCAGGTCGGGGACGTCGAACGCGCGCTCTCCGGCGTGAAACTCGATGCGTCTCGTCGCCGCGTGCTCGGATCCGATCAGGGTCGGACTCGGCTCGATCACGAGAGTCCAGTCGTTCGGGTAGGTGACGCTCTTCGCGGCGAGCACCTCGCCATGGATGCGGCCGCGTCCGTCGAAACGGTTCGGTCCCAGTGCGGGGGGGGGCGGATCCATCGGCGTCGGCAGGCGCGGTCCCTCGCGGTCGATCTCGGCCAGAGGCGCGTCGTGCTCGGGTGCCCGCGCGAGCGGAGCCGTCGCACGCGCGTCCCCGGCGAGCGGTGGTCGAGCGGGCGAGAGCCAGGCGAACACGGCGACCACGAGCAGTCCCGAGCCGAGGACGGCGAGCAGGATCCCGGTCGACGATGCGCCGCGGACCTTGCTAGGCTCGCTCGAATGATCGTTCCGCATGCCGCGCAGATTAGCCCGAGACTCGTGCGATCGGTAGCCGCGATCGCGCTCCTCGCCTGTGCCGCCGAGGCCGGGCCTGCCGACGCGCAGGGACGCGTGATCGTGCTCGGTTTCGACGGCGCGGACGCGACCACGATCGAGCGGATGATGGACTCGGGCGAGATGCCCAACTGTTCAGAACTGCGAGCGGAAGGCTCGTTCGCCCGGCTCATGAGCACCATGCCGGCCGAGTCACCGGTCTCGTGGGCCTCGTTGAACAGCGGCCAAAATCCCGGCAAGACCGGCATTCCCGGCTTCATCAAGCGCTCCTTCGGGAAGAGCGGCCTACCCGAGCCCGATCTTGGCCACGTGACTCACGACAACCGCAAGTTGGAGGACCTGCCGCGCTCGGGAGTGGCGGGTTTCCTGGCCGCGCGCTCGGGAGCCGCCAACGCGGCGATCGGCGGCCTCACCGCGTTCGTCCTGTTCTTCCTGCTGCTCGGCGTCATCCTGAGGATCCGTCGCCGCGTCGCGTTGCTGCTGGCGCTCGTCCTCGGCGCGGTCGGCGCATGGGGTGCCTGGCACGCGCGCGGCTACCTGCCGAGCGAGATCGGTGACGTCGTCGGGAACCCCACGCGCACGGATGGGTTCTTCGCCGTCGCGGCGCGCGCCGGGGTGCCGACGATCGTGGTCGACGCCGCAATGGAATGGGATCGTCCCGACGAGCCGAATCTGCGCCTGCTCGCCGGCCTGGGCGTGCCGGACGTGCGCTCGAACAACGGCGACTGGTTCGTGTACACGTCGCGCTCCGACGAATTCCATCGCGCGCCAGAGGGCCGCCCCACCAGCACCGGCGGCCGAGTCTTCCACGTCGACGTGCGCGACGACCGCGTCGAGTCGTTCGTGTACGGGCCCAAGGACTTCTACCGCATCGATCGCGCGAAACGCGAGATCGCCGCGATCGATTCGAAGCTCGCTCAGCCGGGCGTCACGGACACGAAGTTCGACGCGCTGAAGGCCCGCCGCGCCGAAATCGTCGACGTCGAATTGGCACGCCTCGAGTGCAGCGACGATTTCGCCGGCAGCGAAGCGGGGCGCGCGTCCGTGCCTCTCGCCGTGGAACTGCGGCAGGCGAAAGCCCTCGTCACCATCGGCGGTCAATCCCAGGAGATCGCCGAGGGCGCGTGGTCGGACTGGTACCACCTGACGTTCCCGCTCAACCCGCTCGTGAAGGTCAAGGCGATCACGCGCTGCAAGCTCGTGAAGCTCGCGGATCCCTTCGAACTCTACGTCGATTTCCTCCAGATCGATCCGGCCGACCCCGTCTTCTGGCAGCCGATCAGCCGACCGAACTCGTTCGCGAAGGACCTCGTGCGCTGGACCGGACTGCCGTACGAGACGGTCGGGTGGGCCTGCATCACGATGCCGTTCAAGGACCGCGAGATCGATCCGATCGCGTTCATGCAGGACATCGAGTTCACGCACGAAACGCGCGTGAAGCTGCTCGAGGCCGGTTTGGCTCGCGACGACTGGCGCCTGTTCGTCGACGTGGAGAGCACTCCCGACCGCGTCCAGCACATGATGTACCAGTACGCGGACGAAGGCCATCCGGGTCACGACGCCGCCGAAGCCGCGCAGACCGTGCACATCTTCGGTCACGACGTCGCACTGAAGGACGCGATCTCCGAGTCCTATCGCGCCATGGACCGGCTCGTCGGCAAGGTGATGCGCGAACACGTTCGTGCCGGCGACACGCTGATCGTGTGCGCCGACCACGGCTTCCAGTCGTTCCGCCGCCAGGTGCACTTGAACAACTGGCTCCAGCGCGAGGGCTATCTCGTGTTGAAGCCCGGCGTTCAGCGGGACGACGCGGGGTACCTCGAGTTCGTCGACTGGTCGAAGACGCGCGCCTACGCCCTCGGCCTGGGCGGCATCTACCTGAACCTGCGCGACCGGGAGCGCGACGGGATCGTCTCTCCGGCGGAAGCGCCCGCGCTGCTCGGCGACATCACGTCGCGTTTGAAGCTCCTGCGCGACGAGGCGCTCGATCGTCCGGCGGTCCGGGCCGTCTACGACGTCGCGCGCATCCACAGCGGCGATCACGTCGGCGCCGAGGCCGACCTCATCGTCGGCTTCGAAGCCGGCTACCGCGTGTCGTGGGGGACGAGCACCGGCAACATCGCGCTCGTCGACCGGGACGGAGCGCTCGCGGTGGGGGACGTCTGCGAGGACAACCTCTCGAGCTGGTCCGGCGACCACGTCTCGGTCGCCGCCGATCTCGTCCAAGGCGCGTTCTTCTGCAATCGCAAGGTCGAGATCCCAGAAGGCGGGCTCGACCTCCTGCACATCGCTCCCACGGTCCTCGCCGCATTGGGCGTGGCCGTTCCGCCCGAGTGCGACAAGCCGCCGCTCGTCTTGCGTTGATCGGGACGGCTACAGGCCTTTGACCGGATTTCACGGACTCCTCTTCGAATACGGACCCCTGTCGGTCGACTATGGGGCCACGAGGGTGGAGAGAAGAGATGACCGAGAAGAAGCAACCGCAAGCGAGTGAGCCCGTGTTCGCGACCGCGCAGCTCGTCTGGCTGGACCAGGAGACGGGTGAAGTGCTCGAGATCGAGGTCGTGGGAACCGCGCCCTGGGGCGACCAGCCGGCGGAACCGGGGTTCGACCCCTCGGGCCAGGCGGATCCGGATGCGCGCCGCTACCGCTGCCGCATCGAGTTCAACCCCGCGGGCGGCTGATCCCGCGGGCGGAGGGTGGCCCCGGGGCAGGGTGCGTGGATAGAATCCTCGACCTCGCGCCCGGCTCGTCCGGGTGGACTTGTCGAGTCGAGCCATACCGCCGGTTTCAGGCCCCATGACGCATCCCGCTCTGATCGAACGCATCACCCGCTCTCTGGCCTACATGCTCCGGCACCAGCCGGAGGAATTCGACCTCGAGGTCGACGAGTTCGGGTACGCCGAGGTCGATGACGTGGTCCGGGCGCTCAACGAGCGGCTCGGCGAGTCGGTCGACGAGGAGGACGTCCGCGACGCAGTGCTCGGTGGCGATCGCCAGCGCTACGAGATCGAAGGCACGAAGATCCGCGCCCTGTACGGGCACTCGATCGAGGTCCAACCCGGGGAACCGTCGGCCCCGCCCGCGGAGCTCTACGTCGGCGTTTCGAGCGAAGACGCGGACCGCGCCCGCCGCCACGGACTCCGCGCGGGCCGCCGCCGCTTCCTGCACCTCGCGCTGACCGCCGAGGACGCGATCGAATCCGGCCGGCGCGCCGCGCACGACTACGTGGTCATCACCGTCCGCGCCGGGGATGCGTGGGAAGAGGGCATCAACTTCTACGACCGCCGCTCGCTCTTCCTTTCCGACCCGATACCGACCGAGTTCCTCGAGGTCGGCGAAGTGCGCACGGATGGTTTCGGCGAGATCCTGCGCGAGCGCGGCGGTCGCGACGATCGTCCGGCGCGACGCGAGGAACGGGGCGGTCACCGCGGTGGTCGCGGTCACGGTCACGCTCGACACGAGGATCGTCCGGCACGAGCGCATCAGGCGCCGCGGATCGAGGAACACGCCCACGAAGGGGAACAGGAACTGGAGCACGAAGGCGTGCACGACGATCAGGCCAGCGATGTGCCGGTCTTCGGCGCAGGCCAGAGCGCCGCGGCGCTCGATCGTCCGGAAGGCGGAGCGGGCGGGGAGCAACGTCCCCGCGGACGCCGTCGCGGCCGCGGCCGCGGTCGCGAGCAGGGTGGGCCCCCGGCTCACCACGCCGGCGACGCGCCGCGTCACGAATACCGCGCGCAGGCTCCGCGCGAGGAACACCGCCCGTCGCATGCCGCC
This sequence comes from Planctomycetota bacterium, assembly GCA_044228955.1. Lineage (GTDB taxonomy): Bacteria > Planctomycetota > UBA1135 > UBA1135 > JAEUIA01. Next base: position 11,541 of record JBGATY010000126.1, read on the forward strand.
CCGCGCAGCGAAGGCCGTCCCGGCGAGAGCCGTCACGGACAGCCGTCGCGTGAACCGAGCGGAGGCGGGCCGCGCCACGAGGACCGGCCGCGTCACGGCGGCGGTTCCTTCGACCGTCCGAGCCACGGCGACCGCCCGCGCCGCGAAGGCCCGCCGCGCGAGGAACGCCCGCGCGAGGAACGCCCGCGTGAGGAACGCCCGCGTGAGGAACGCCCGCGTTT
>JBGATY010000127.1:0-11653 GCA_044228955.1 Planctomycetota bacterium
GGGTCGAGGGCGGCCTGGAGGCCCAGATTCCGGAACACGAGATCGGTGGCGAAGAAGGAAATGCACAGGAGCGAACCGGCCAGGAGCCCCGCGGCCGCGCGCTTGCGTTCGTAGCGCATCAGGAGCGGCACGCCGACCAGGACGAGGACGAGGTTCGCGAGCGGGAAGGTCAGGTGGTGGTTCAGGAGGGTCTGGTACGCGACGTTGTCGGGATCGCGCCGCGTCATCTCGCGAGTCTCGGCGTAGCTCAGGTCGAGCTGCGAATCGTGCGCGCGCGCCACGGTCAGCGCGAGCTCGGGGGTGAACTCGAAGCCGTCGAGCATGTCGATCTTCGTCGTGCCGCCGACTTCCTGCCGCGTCCCGTTCTCGAGCAACCAGCCCGTGCCCGTTCCGCGGCGCACGTACACGGCTCGATCGGCCTCGATGTTCACCCACTCGTGGGTCTTGGCGAGCACGGCGCGAAAGCCACGGACCTCGGCGAAAGGCGGCTCGCCTGTCGCGGGACGGAACTCGGACAGGTGCACGACACTGCCCGAGAGGTCGCGCAGGAAGATGTTGCGGTAGACCTGATCGTAGTTCTTCTCCTCGAGGACGTAGCGCAGCGCGTCTCGTCGATTGGCGAGCGAGGAGGTGATGCTCTCCCTCAGAGCGAACATCATGAGACCCGCGACCGCGGCGAGCACCAGCACCGGCACCAGCAGTCGTTGCGCGCTCACGCCTGCGGCCAGTGCCCCGATCGTCTCCTGGTGTTTCAGCAGCTTCGAAACCGTGAACAGGCTCGCGACCAGCGTCACGAACGGCGCGACCTGGAGGAACAGGAACGGCACGTGCATGAGGTAGTAGCGCACGATCAGGAGCGAAGGCGTCGTCGATCCGTCCTTCATCGGCTCGATGTACTCGTCGATCTTCCCGGCGAGATCGAGCACGAGGAACAGTCCGACGACGATGAACAACGCGGTCGCGTACGAAGTGAAGAACAGCGACCCAACGTAGCGATCGAGCCGCCCGCCCGGGAGTAGGCTGCGCCCCTTCACTCGCTCAGGGCCTTGCGCGTCAAGAACACGCCGACGACGAGACCGAGGATGACGACCGCCCACGCCGCCGGCTCGGGCGGGACGAGCCGGGCAGAACTCAGGATGGTTCCGAGGCGCATCGAGAGCACGTAGTAGACCAGGGCGTATCCGACCGCGATCGCGAGAGGCAGGAGCTGCGCTCCCCGCCGGAACATGAGCGCCGTCGGCGCGCCGAGCAGCAGGAACATGGCGCAGGTGGCGGCGAGCGCGAGCCGGTACTGGATCTCGTACCGGAACGAATCCACCTTCGCGGGCGGGACGCGGCCGTCGTCGAGCGCCTGTTTCATCGCCCGCGAGGTCATGTAGCGCGGCTTCTCGCGCGAACCCGCCTTGCGCCGCAACGCGTCGAGATCGAGCCGCACGACGGGCTCACCGAGGCGCACCTCCTGACCACCGACGACCGAGCGCGAGCGGATGAACTGCGCATAGATGTTGTGCTCGTCCGACGAGAAGCGCACGCGATCGGCGCGGAGCGTCTTCGCCTCGTCCCCCGGCTGCATCGGCGGGATGTACACGAAGGCGTCGATGAAATCGTCGCCCTCGCGAGACACCGCCGAGACGTAGAAGTCCTTGATCTTGACCTCGGTCCGGCCAGGACTGATGTGGCGTGTCGTCTCCGCCAGGGCCGCCGCCGCATACGTGCTCTGCTTGTAGCGGATGTCCGGCAGCTTCTCGGCCAAGAGCCACCACGTCGTCAAGCCGAGGATGGCAGCGAGGACGGCCCCCGGCAGGAACATCTCGAGCGGATTGCGCCCCGACATGCGCAGGGCCGTCCATTCGTTGTCCGCGGCGAGGCGTCCGTACACGTGCACGACCGACAGGAGATAGGCGAGCGGGAGCACGTAGGGAATCAGGCCGGCCACGATCAGCGGCACGTACAGGAGCACGAGCAGGATCTCGACGCCGGCGAGTTGCTGCACCGCGGCGGCCGTGATCGCGGGCAGGGCCAGCACCACGATGCCGCCCAGCGTGAAAGCGAACCCCGACAGGAGCTCGAAGAAGATGTAGGAATGCAGCTTCAACCGTGTGGGTCGCGCGCGCTTAGGACGGAGCCCGGCGGGGAGTACAATCCACGCGTGGGCGAAGCGCAACAGAGAGTGCTCGTGAAGCGCGGTCCCAAGCGGTCCCTGTGGGCCGAAGTCGGCCCGAATCCTCGCGAAAGGCGCGCGATCAAGCGCTTCCACGATTCCGGGCCGCTGGGTGGCGCGCTCGACCACCGACGGGCCTCGAGAGAGCGCCGCGCCCTCGCGCGGCTGGCTGCACTCGGATTCCGAGTGCCGGCCGTGTTCGGCCTCACGCGTGCTCCCGACGCAGTCGAGCTGTCGATGGAGTGGATCGACGGCGCGGTCACGCTCTTCGATCTCGTGCACGGGATCGCGACCTGGCCGGTCGCACCGGAGAGAGTCGCGCGGGAGTTGGGTCGAGTGCTCGCTCGTGCTCGCGCGCATGGCGTGACGTTCGCCGACCTGCACTCGAAGAACGTGCTGATCGACGCCGGCGGCCATGCGTGGCTCGTCGACGTCGCCGGCGTCACCGTGCGGGGAACCCCGCTCGCGCGCGGTGCGCGTGCCCGCGACGTGGTGACCATCCTGGCCGAACTGCGCGAACGCACCTCGCTCGCCTGGCGGTTGCGCCTGATCGTGGCTGCCGAGCGCGCGTCGGGCGGCAGAACTTCGGTCCTGCGCCGAGCGGTCGGAGCCCGCGCGGCTCGTCGCTGGACGCGCGACTCGAGCGTCACGGCGGCGATCTCTCGTGGAGCGGAGCATGGACTGCGCGTGCGCACGATCGACGAGCAGGCGGCGTGGATCGCGCTCGACTCGGGGGCTCCGTCGAAGATCGTCGCAGACGCACGCTCGGTCGATCGCGCCTGGAACTCCACCGCCCGATTCGTCGAGCACGCGCTGCCGTGCCACGCACCGCTCTCCCGCACGAGGGAGCGCGCCGTGTTCGACGACCGCGGCGCGACCCTGACGCTCGTCGAGTTCGAGAAGCGCTGCGCCTCCGACGCGCGCGCGCGCCGGCATGCCGCGCGCAGCCTGGGGCGACTGTTCGGGACCCTTTACGATCGCGGGCTCACGCTTGCTTCCCCGCTCCGCGAGAGCATCGCGTTCGACCCGACGGGCGAAGCCTGCCTCACCCCGCGAGCGATCCCGGTCGCGTCCGGGGCCGTCGACGGGGCGACGGTGCTCGCGCGCGCGCTCGAACGCTCGGCCGGCAGGCGCGAACGAGCGCTGTTCGTCGGCGCCTTCCTCGGCGCCGTCGAGACGACCGCCGGTGCACGCACGCGCCTCAGGGAACGCCTTTCACGCGCCGCGCCACCGCCGCGCGAACCGTGGCGCCGTCGAGTGCGCGGTCTGCTCGGCGGTCTGGCGCCTCTGTCGGCCTTCACACGATTCGAGCGGACCACGCGCGCGAACCTGAAGCTCGCCCTCGGCGCGGAGCGATCCGACACGGAGCTCGACCGCATCGCGCGTGGTGTGCGACGCCACGCGGCCCGACAGTTCGCCGAATGGCTGCGCCTCGCGAACACGAAGCCGGAGCACGGGCGCTGGATCGAGGACCTGGTGGAGATCGACGCCAGTGTCGCGATCCTCGAACGCGAGTTGGCGCGGAGAAAAGGCGCGATCGTGGTCACGGCCCACATCGGCAATTGGGAGCTCCTCGCCGCGCGTCTGCGTCGCTCAGGCTTCGCGGGTGCGGTCGTCGGTTATCGCCGCCCCCGCGACCGCTCGGCCCGGTGGTTCGAGCGGATCCGCGAGCGCTACGGCGTCGTGAACATCGCCCAGTCCTCGCATCCGCGCGTGATCCTGCGCGCGCTCGACGAGGGTCGCGTCGTCGGGCTCCTCGCCGATCTCGAAGTGCGGCGGTTGGACGGTGAATTCCTGCCGTTCTTCGGTAGCGACGCGCTGACGATGACCGCTCCCGCCGCGCTCTCGCGGGCCTCGCGCCGGCCCTTGATTCCCGCTCGCTGCGTGCTCGACGCTCGGCGCGGACGCTATGTGATCTCGTTCGAGGAGCCGCTGGCGTTCGATCCCGCTCTCGATCGCCGTGGCCGGGTCCTCGATCTGACCCGGCGCTTGAACGGCGTGTTCGAACGCTGGATCCGCGCCGATCCCGACCAATGGGCTTGGCATCAACCGCGCTGGCGCACCCGTCGAGGCGACCTGGAAATCGTGCCTCTTCCCGGCCGGGCTCAGGCGAATAGACGGCTGGAAGGGCCAGGGAAGCCGATCTCTTTGCAAAGCGTTGATCTCAGGTTGTCTTCCGACTGACCTGGCCCACGTACTTTCCACAACGATGAAGAAGGCCCGCATTCTCTTCGTGGACGACGAACCGGATCTCGTCGAGCTCGTGCGACACAATCTCGTGCGCGAACACTACGACGTCGTCACCGCCTCCGACGGCGAGGCCGGGCTGGCCGAAGCGCGCCGCAAGATCCCCGATCTCGTCATCCTCGACCTGATGCTCCCCGGGATCGACGGACTCGAAGTGTGCCGGCGGCTGCGCGCCGATTCGCGCACGCAGCACATCCCGATCGTGATGCTGACGGCGAAGGGCGAGGAGGCCGATGCCGTCATCGGTCTGGCGCAGGGCGCCGACGATTACGTGCGCAAGCCGTTCGGCATGAAGGAATTGATCGCGCGCGTCGCCACGCGCCTGCGGGCGGCGGAATTGCGCAACGCGGGCGAGAGCCAGAGGGTGTTGCGTTTCGGCGATCTCGTGATCGATTCGGTGAAGCACGAGGTCACGATCGCGGGCGAGCCCGTGAAGCTGACGGTCACGGAGTTCAAGCTCCTGCGCCACCTCGTGCAGCACAAGGGACGGGCGTTCACGCGGAACGAGCTCTTGAACGCCGTGCTCGGCCAGGACGTCGTCATCATCGACCGCAATGTCGACGTGCACGTGGCGACGCTGCGCAAGCGACTCGGCCGCCACGGAGAGCACATCGTCACCATCCGCGGACTCGGCTACAAGTTCGCCGAGACGCCGACGCCGGTAGAATGAGCCTGAGTTGCGCGTCGACACCATATTCGGACGGATCTTCCTGACTCTGGCCGGGTTGGTGGCGCTCTCGCTCGCGGCGGCCGCCGTGCTCGGCGGGATCAAGCTGCGCGCCATTGCCGAGGAGGACCTGGCCGACCGTCGTCGCATCGCCTGCGATCTCCTGTCGCAGTCCGCAACCGACGTGCTCGCGGGCCGGGAGGACCCAGCAGCTTTTGCCGAGCGCCTGCGTGTGCTCGGCGGCCTCGACGGACTCCGGCTCACGCTGATTCGCGAGGATGGGACCGTGCTCGCGGACAGCGAAGTGAAAGGTCCGCTCGCGAACCACGGCGAACGTCCGGAGATCGTGGCCGCGCGGCAGGTCGGCCGCGGGGAAGCGCGCCGCACCAGCACGAGCACGGGCAAGACGACCGATTACACATCGCGCGCTCTCCACGACAAGGGTGTCTACCTGGGCGCGCTGCGGGCGGCGAACGACCTCGATCAAGTCGAGAAAATGGTCGGGTCGATGCGCACGGGCCTGACCTGGTTCGGAGCCGGCACCTTGATCATCGGCGTTCTCGTGTCGGCGCTGGTCGCGCGCTGGCTGGCGCATCCTCTCAAACAACTCGAGCGCGATGCCGCCGTCCTGTCGGCCGGCAACCTCGAGTACGACGTGAATGCCGAGGGCCCGCTGGAGGTCCGGCGACTGGGCGAGGCGCTCAGGGGGATGTCGCGCGAGTTGCGCCTGCGGCTGGATGGACAACGCCGGGCGCGCGTGCAGATCGAGGCCATCCTCGCCTCCATGGCCGAGGGTGTCGTCGCCGTCGACCGCTCCGAGCGCGTGCTGCTCATGAATCGCGCGGCTTCCGAGCTGCTCGGCCTGGACGGACCGCTCGAGTCGGGCACGCTGCTGTGGGAGAAGCTGCGTTTCCCGGATCTCGAACGCGCGCTGCGCGCGGCGCTCGTCGGCAAGGGTCCTTCGCACGGCGACGCGGCCTCGCCCGCGCACGACGGACGCACGCTCGGACTCTCCGTCGCTCCGGTGTCCGGCGAATCGGGCATTGGATCGGACTCGCCGGGCGCGGTCGCGCTCCTCGCCGACGTGACGGCGATTCGCCGCTTGGAGCAGGTGCGGATCGACTTCGTCGCGAACGTCAGCCACGAACTGCGCACTCCTCTCGCCGCGGTCATGGGGGCGCTCGAGACCCTGGGTTCATCCGAACACGACCCCGCGGTGCACGAGCGCTTCCTCGACATCGCGAATCGCAACGCGGCCCGACTGCACGCCATCGTCATCGACCTCCTCGATCTGTCGTCGATCGAAGCCCAGGGCGACAGCATGCCGCTCGAACTCGTGCGCGTGGATGCCCCTTTGCGGACCGCAGCTTCGGCTCTCGTCGGCGAGGCCGAGGCCAAGGGCGTAGTGCTGGAATTGCCTCCCCCGCTCCCCTACCCGATCGTCGTCGACGGAAACGCTCAGCGCCTGGAGCAGGTTTTCACGAACCTGCTCGAGAACGCGCTCAAGTACACGCCGCGCGGAGGCCGCGTGAGCGTGACCGTGAGACCCGGCCCGCATGACGTGTCGATCGACGTGAAGGACACGGGTGTGGGCATCCCACAGGGCGATCTGACGCGCGTTTTCGAGCGTTTCTACCGTGTCGACCGCTCGCGCTCTCGCGACATGGGCGGCACCGGACTGGGCCTCGCGATCGTGAAGCACGTCGTGCGCGCGCACGGCGGACAAGTCTCCGTGAAGAGCACCGAAGGCATGGGCTCGACCTTCACGGTCACGTTGCCCCTGCACGACGAGAGCGGCAGAATCTCCCGCACCTGAACCGAAGCGAACGCATGTCCAAGCAAATACTCGAAGACATCACGGACATCACCAAGATGATCCAGCACATCGGCGGCCTCGTCGAAGCGGCCATCGACAAGTCGCTGTTCGCGTTGCTCGAACGCAATGCGCGCACGGCTCGCGAGGTCATCGAGGGAGATTCGGTCGTCGACAACCTGGAAAACGAGGTCGAGGAGAAGTGCCTGGAAGTGCTCGCGATGCGCCAGCCGGTCGCGCGCGATCTGCGTTTCGTATGCGGCATGATGAAGGTGAACTCCGACCTCGAGCGCATGGCGGACCTGGCGGTGAACATCGCCGAACGGGCCGAGGTCCTCGCCGAGGTACCTCCGCTACCCTTCCGTCCCGACGTGACCCGCCTGGCTGCGGTGGCGAAGCGCATGGTCCGCGACGGACTGGACGCGCTCGTGCGCCGCGACGCGGACCTGGCGTTGCGCGTCTGGAAGGCGGACGTCGAGGCCGATCGCCTCTACCGCGAGCTCATCGGCGAGGCGATCCAGTTCATGCGCGAGCATCCCGACCGCATCGGCGACGTGATGCACCTGGTGGGAGCGCTGCGCAATCTCGAGCGCCTGGCCGACCACGCGACGAACATCGCCGAAGACGTGATCTTCGTGACTAGCGGCCGCATCGTGCGCCACCACATGGTCGAGTTCAGCCGGGAATCGGGCGGCGCATTCGTCGAGCCGGACTGACGTTCAGCGACCCGGCCTGAAGATGGGCCGCGCCGGACCGAGAATCACGCGCAGTTCGGCGGCCTTCTCGAGCAGCGCACCCAGAGTCGCGCCGGCGCTCGGCGCTTCGACGCCGAGGATGCGCGCGGACTCCTCGAGGAGCGGCGCGGCCTCGGCCATCCCCTCGCGCGCGAGCCAGCGCTCGGCCGCGACGGCCAGCGATTGGGCGAGTTGCGTGCGCGTCGCGTCGTTTTCCTCGACGCGCACGGCACGACGTGCGATCGCGATGGAGGCGAGCATGTACTCGTCGCCCTCCGCGCCGATCCTGCGCATCGGCTCGCCCGCTTCGTCGCGTCCCGTGATCGGGGCGCGCCCGTCCGCTCGCAGAGCCTCGCGCAGCTCGGCGTCGGCGACCATCAGCAGGACGCGCGGCGAGCTCGGCCAAGCCGCTTCGATTTCGTCCGCGACGTGAAGCGGATCGAGCGGGCTCTTGTGTCCGTCACGCCATTCGAGCAGCGCATCGACTAGATCCGGCACGTCGCGGTCGAGTCCGTCGCGTGCCTCGAGCACGCTCGGCGAGCGCTTCAACGCCGCGACGAGCCCGGCCAACGCGTCATCGCGCCGGCCGAGGGACAGGTGAGCGAAGCCGATCCCAAGCTTCGCCATGGCCGCGAAATGCGCGGCGTCGCGTTCGAAATCCGCGCGCAGCGCGATGCTCTCCTCGAATCGCCGTCCGGCGCGCTCGTAGGCCTCGATCGCGGCGCCCGCGCGCTGTTCCCGGCGCGATTCCTCGGCGAGCAGGATCCAGGCGTACGCCGCGTGCCACGCGCACGGGCCGGAGCGCTCGTTGCGCGCGGCGATCCACTCGGCTTTGAGGGGAGCCAGATCGATGCGTCCGGCGGACCAGAGCGCTCGATTGAGTCCCTCGCGCAACGCGTTCGACTCCGGAAGGCGCCCCGCGCCGAACTCCCAGGCGCATGCGGCTTCGCGTTCGAAACCGATCAAGGCCAGGAAGGACGCCAGGCTGAGCCAGTCGTTCTCGGTCGCCGACGGTGAAGCGGCTACGAGCGCCAGCGCGCGCGCGCCGCGCAGGTATCCCGCGGCCTCGACGGCGAGAGCGCCTGTCGCGCGCACGCCGACGAGGCGCGCAGCTGCGTCTCCAACCCAGCGCAAGGCCTCGAGCTTGTCCTCGTCGTAGAAGAGCGTCGCGGCGCGGCGCACGTCGCCGTCTCCTTGCGTGCGCGGATCGACGAGCGCCAGCGCGCGCGGATCGAACGCGTCGCGCGGCGGGTAGCCGGAGAACGCCTCGAGTCCGATGCGCTCCTGCTCCTCGAAGCGACCCATCCAGTACGCGGCCCGCGCCCGGTCGAACGCGAGCTTGACGTCGTTCGGACGTCCCTCGGCCGCCCGAGCCAGCCAGGTGCGTGCATCCTCGAGCAGGAGACGTGGATCGCCACCGCCAGCCTCGGAGTAACGGCGACCGAGATCGAGCGATGCGCGACCGAAACGCTGCTGCAGGAGAGGGTTCTTCGGATCGGCTGCCACCGCCTTGTCGCTCTCCTCGAGTTCGCGTTCGAGCTCCGCGGTCGGAAGCGGCATCTCTGCCGGCTTTTCGATACGCGGGAGCGTGCGCGTCACTGCGTTCGCCAAGATCAGGAGATCGGGCAGTTCGCACGCGCCGCCCTCCGCTTCGATCGCCGCCGCGATTCGCGACACGTCGCCGGACGGGAGTTCCGGCCCGAGCGCGCGACCGGCTGCGTCGCGATCCGCCTCGGCGCCGATCGCCTGGTGCGCGAGCAGGAACGAGCGCACGGCCGGCGTCTGCGCGCCGAATCGCGCAAGCAACGGCATGAGGGCTCGATCGCCATCGCACCCGGGCCAGCCCGGGAACGGACCGAGCGAGGCGAGATGCTCGCGCACGATCGCGGCCACTCGCGGTCCGACCTTCAGCGCCTGGGCTGTTGCGCCGATGCGGTCGAGCAGCGCGGTGCTAGGCAGAGGATCGTGGTTCAAGAGGACGCGCAGGACTCCGGTCGATCCCGCGTCACCGACCTCCGCGATCGCGTCGAGTGCCTCGCCGATCCACGCATCCGGGCGCTTTCCGCGAGTCACCTCGTCCATGGTTTGAGCAACCACGTTCTCGAACGCTGCGCGTCCGCGCGCCGTGCGCGACCCGGCCAGGCTGCGCCACTGCTTCGAACGCTGCCGTCCGTCCTTGCGCTCCAGGGCGCTTTGGAGTGCCCCGGCTTCGACAGCCTCCGGCGCGGCGCTCGCGCAGCGGATGAGCTCGGCGTCGAGTTCCCCGATGTCGAACAACAGGAACAGGTCGAAGCTCTTCTGGCCGTCGGGCAGGATGAGCGCGTGTCGCGGCGAGATGCGCTCCCCGCCGAGGTAGCGATCGAACAGCACAGGCTCGAGAGCGATGTGCTCGCCGCACGTGACCTCGCCCAGGCGCGGGCACGGTATCCGGCGGCCTTGCGCGTCGAAATCGCGCGGATTGTGGCGCGAGATGCTCGCGACCACGCACACGAAACGCCCGGTCGCCGCGACGAACCGCGGATCGCGGTAGCGCTCGGTGACGATGCGGTCGGACGCGGATTCGCCGTCGACGTTGACGGCGACGAGCAGGGGTCGTCGCTCGGCCGCGGCCAGCGCGAGCGCGTCGTCGAGCGTGCGCTGCCACAGGATCTGCGGCCGATCCGGAACCGCGTCCTGTGCTGGAACGGGTGCGCACAGCCACGTGCACAGCGCCAAGGCGAGGACCGCGATCAAGCGACGACTGGAGTTCATGCGCTCGTATCCTTCACTTCTCCGACGTGAGCTGAGCCTCGAATTCGCGGCCGGAACCGAAGTTCTGCGTCCAGTAGACGCCCGCGACCGCCGAGGCCATCTCGAGGTGCGTCGGCGTGAGGATGTTCCTGTGGTGGCCGCTCGAGTGCGTCCAACCCAGATGCGCGCCCTCCGCACCCGAATCGCCCAGACTGCAGTTCTCGGAACCACCGCCGTTGTAGCCGGCCAACCGCAGCCGGTCGACAGGCGCGTGCCGGGACGGGTCCTTCTCGAAATGGCCGAACTCGCCGGTGAGCGACATGTAGTCGGAGTGTCCCTGCGCCGCTTCCTGGATCCTCGGGTTCCACGCCAGCGCGCAGCGCCCGAACATGCGCCGGTATTCGTTCGTCACGATCACCTGGCGTTGCTCCTCGTTGTTCGCGAGCTGCGCTTCCGCCGTGCTCTTCGCCTTGGCGCGCCAGACCTGCGCGTTCAGGGCCTCGACGTCGGCGTCGCGGCGCAGCGCCACGCGCTCCCTGGCGTTCCACGCAAACGACTTCAGGTCGACGTTCTCCGCGGCCCGATCGAGGCCGTCGATCCAGGTCGGCAGCGTGACAGGTAGCGCGAGCGGAATCTTCCGCGGCTCGCGCACGGACCGGTTCCAGTCCAGCTCCTCGAGGGCGACGCGAAATGGGAGCGGGATGACGACGCGGCGCGCGAATTTCCACGCGTCCCTCACGGCCGCGACGCGGTCGTCGACTTCCTGCTGGACGCCGGCGTAGAGCTTGCCTTTCTCGGGCGGGCACTCGGGCGGCGTGTACGGGTAGAAGTAGCGCTCCTCGTCGAAGATCAGGTCGAGCGCCGACTTGCGTTTCTCGTCGAGCGTCGTGCGCGCCGCCGCGATGGAGGCGATCTGCGCGAGCGTCGTGCCCGAGTCGAGCGCGGCGAGCGCGTCCGTGAGACGCCGATCGAGCGCGATCACGAGACGATCGCGCGCCTCGACGCCCAGGGCCTCGAGCGCCGCGAGGGCCGGCTCGCGCTGCGCCGACGTCGCCTTCTCGAGGCGTTTCGCGGCCTCCTCGAGGCCCGCCACCTGCGCTTTCTCGGCGACTGCGTCCGCGCTCGTCCACTCGCCTCGCGTGAAGACGTATCCGCGCGCGGGAACCGACTCGCGCCTCTCGAGCGCGACCGCCGCGAAGGCGTCGGTCGATTCGATTTCGCGGCGCTCGAGCCGCTTGCCGAGTTCGACGAGGGCTTCCTTGCGCTCAGGCGCCGAGCCACGCGCGAGCGCCTCGAACCGG
>JBGATY010000128.1:0-11395 GCA_044228955.1 Planctomycetota bacterium
ACATGGACTTCAAGGTCGCCGGTTCGGGGCTCGGGATCACCGCGCTCCAGATGGACATCAAGATCAAGTCCGTCTCGCGCGAGCTCCTGCAGGCGGCGCTCGCCCAGGCGCTGGCCGGCCGCAAGTTCATCCTGCGGAAGATGCTCACCGCGGTGCCGCGTCCGGCCGGGGACATCTCGGAGTTCGCGCCGCGCATGGAGGCGGTCCAGATCCCCGCGGAGAAGATCGGCTTCCTGATCGGGCCCGCCGGCAAGAACATCAAGGCGATGCAGGCCGACTACAAGGTCAAGATCTCGATCGTCGACGACCAGGGCCACGTCCAGGTGTTCGGGACGGATTCGAAGCTCGTCAAGGCCTGCGCCGCGGCGATCCTGGCCATGTGCGAGACGCCCAAGATCGGCACGCGCTACACCGGCACGGTGAAGAGCGTGCGCGACTTCGGCGCGTTCATCGAGATCCTCCCGGGCGTCGAAGGCCTGTGTCACATCAGCGAACTGGCCGAAGGCTACGTCGACAAGGTCACGGACGTCATCCAACTCGGAGAATCGATCGAGGTCGTGATCATCAACGTGGACGACCGCGGCAAGATCAAGCTGTCCGCGAAGGCCGCCACGGCCGCGACCTGATCGCGGGCGATCGCAGTCTGCAAGGGGCCCCGATCGGTGCGATCGGGGCCCCTTTTTTTCGTGGCCCGCGGGTCGAAGCTTCGCGTGCGTCGGTCCTCACGGCAGCCGCGTACCTCGACGGCACTCCCCAAAGCGCGTTCTAGCGCAGGCCGACCACTCGCACGGGCTTCGACTTCCACGCCTCACCGGTTCCCCATGCGCTCGTGTCCTCACGCCGAAACAGGCGCAGGCGGGAACCCGCGCTGACCCCCTGCGCCCTGCTCCTCGCGTTTTCGAAGCGCCCGGACGGGGGCCGAAGCCCGGTGGGCGCTCCTGGACAGCCGTCCGGATCCCACGTTGGCTTCAGCCTGTCCGGCAGCCGACCGATACAAGGAGTCGGGTCTGTGCGTCGCGGCCCTTCGTCCAGTCTGCGTGAAATCTTCAAAACGCGCTCACGGTCGAAATGTCCTTTGGTAGAACGACCGTGGATCCCGATCCCGCTCCCGTGCGATCGACCGAGGGTTCCGCCGTCCTGCGGAACGCGAGTGCGCCAGCGATGGAATGCTCTCGACTCGGTACTGACGCGATGTGCACGCAGGGGTGGGCGACCGCGATCCATTCCTATTCACTTCGGCTCCCATCACAGGTCTTCGCGTCGCCATGAACAACTGCCTACGTTCGATGGCCTTGGGGACGATCCTCGCGATCGGCTCCACCGCACTCGCCTCATCCTCAACGCTCCAGGGTCGCCTGCTCGATGCCACGGCCTCGGGACCGCACGCGTGTAGCAGCACGGCGATCGACGCACAGCAGACCTGGATCTGCGATCGCAGTGACAACATCTGCGGCCTGGACGACCCCAAGATGTTGAGCAAGCCGGCGAAGATCGACTACGAGGCCCTGCTGAAAGCCACGCCCGAGATGAAGAAGATCGTCGCCGACAAGATCGATCCGAACTCCTCGGAGGGGATCAATCTGAAGAATCGCGCGGCTGACCGGGTGCGCGAGAAATCCGAAGCCGTGCGCGGGGCGCAGGGCTACTGCTCGGTGTGGAAGACGATCAGTCACAAGGATGGTCGGACCATCCCGGACATCACGGATCTCGTGAAGGCTCAGCTCTGACGATGCGGCGCGGTCCTTTCCGGGAGCGAAGGACTCGGCGCAGCGGGGCATTCCTCGCGACCCTGGCGATCGTTTTCGGCACGGGCTGGCCCCTCGGCTGTCGCGGAACGCGCGAGGCCGAACCCGAGCAAGGGGGCGCCGAGGACGCGATCACGCTCGACACCTTCCGCGACCTGATCCAAAAAGGCTCGTTGCGGCCGGTCGAGGTCATGGACGGGGATCCCGCCTTTGCCGACCCCAGGCCCGATACAGCTGGGGAGGGCTTCGATGCCCAGGCGAAGAAGCTCGAGGATGCGCTGGTCGCCGGGCGGGCGGCGCCCACGCCGGTCGAACCCGCCGCCGCGGAGAGCACCCCCGAGAACCCCTATCTGCGCTTCGGCAAGCGCATCATGGTCTACCCCGAACTCGGGCTGATCACGAAGCCCTACCCGCTGCGCGTCGGACTCGGATCGCGGCTCAAGAAGCTGCTCGAGACCTACGGTCGATTCCCGCTCTACGATCCGAAGGACGGCCCCCAGAAGCCGGGCAGCGTCCGCATCGATCTCGAGGAGAAGTGGGACCAGGAGCTGTTCTCCGACCTGCGCGTGATCGTCCCGAACGACGGCAACGCCCTGAACATCGCGGACTGGCTGATCGTCACCACGTCGCCGGAGCTGCTCGCCGAAGTCGAGTCGTTCATCGACATCTTCGCGGCCGGCGTTCCGCAGGTGGAGATCGAGGCGAAGATCGTGGAGGTCACGACGACCGACACGCTCGACCTGGGCGTGAAGCCGATCGACAGCGCGACGCCGATCTTCGGCTTCCCCGATCACACGTTCGTCAAGTCCCTGAACTACACGCTCCCGAACACTTCGAGCGCGCTGAATTCGTTGCTCACGCTCGGCGGCGTGCAGGACGGGCTGCGGTTCAACGCCGTGCTGCAGGCGCTCTCGAGTTTCGAGAACGTGTCGATCATCTCGCGCCCGAAGATCGCCGTGCGCGAGGGCGGTCGGGCGTCGATCGTGAACACGCTCAAGATCCCGAACCTGAACGTCACAGGCATCAGCACGGACGGCAAGTACTCGGCCGGCGTCGTGTACGAGGAAGTCGGCATCAAGCTCTTCATCGTGCCGCGGGTCGTCGGCACGCAGACGGTCGCCCTCAACATCGACATCGAGGCGTCCGCTCAGAGCGGCAGCGCCGTCGTGTTCAACGTGTCCGGCCCCAACGCGTCGTCGGTCTCGAATCCGATCATCTCGCGGCGTGCCGCGACGACGGTCGTGTACCTCGAACCCGGCCAGGCCGTGATCCTGGGCGGCCTGATCAGCGAGCGTTCGCTGGACGCCGAGAACAAAGTGCCGATCCTCGGGGACATCCCTCTGCTGGGTCACCTCTTCAAGTCGACGTACAAGCGCAAGGAACAGACGAACGTGCTGTTCTTCATCCGCCCGCGTATCCTGCAGGGCAGCGACCTGAACCGCGAATTCTGACCCGTGGACCCTCATTCGGGGGCGTGGGGGAATAAGGGCAGGCTAGTCGCGTCGACGACGTCATGAAGGTCCTCTCGAATTCCAGCCGGCTCGCGCGCTCCCAGGCGGAGCGCGGCGCGGCCCTGCTGTTGTCGCTCATGATCTTGTTGATCCTGGTCGCAATCGTGATCCAGCTCAACATCTCGACGAGCACCGACGCACGCATCGGGCGCAACGACGTGACGATGTCGGCGATGGACCTCGCGGCCGAGTCGGCGCTCCTGCAGTGCGCCGAAGCGCTCAAGACCGACGCCGAAGGCGACTCCTCGTCCGCCGCGGCCGGCGCTCCAGGCGCATCCGGTGGCGCGGCCGCGGCTGCACCCACGGCCGGCGCGACCACGCCGGCGGCCGGCGCCGGAGCTCCGCAACAGCAGTCCCAGCCAACCGACTCGAGTCGCGACGAGTGGGCGACGCCGCAGCGCACCGAGATCAACCAGATCAAGCTGCGCATCATCACGCAGGACGAGGACAGCAAGTACAACGTGCTCAACATGCTCGCGGCCGACGAGAAGGAGGCCGAAGCCGCCTTCGACCGCGTGGTGCGCATCCTCGACGCGTGCCGCGAAGGCACGCAGTACGACATCGATCCGCGCACGGCGGAGGAGATGGCGAAGACGATGCTCGAGCACATGACGAAGCGCCGCCAGTCCAAGCTGCCGCGCCCCAAGCTGCTCACCGACGACGAGAAGAACGAGGACGTCGGGCTTCCGAGCTCGATGCGCGAATTCCTCCCTCTCGAGCCGTTCGAGGAGGTGCACTTCAAGGACTTCCGGGATCAGGACCAGCGCGTCGTGCACTCGATCACGACGTTCTTGACCGTCTGGTCCTCGCTCGCCACCAACCCGATGACGTCCGAGTCGTCGGTCGCGAGCGCTGCGAAGACCGGCACCAACGGGAAGAGCACGTCGTCGAGCAGCTCGTCGAAGGGTGCCGCCTCGTCCTCCACCGCGGGCAAGGCCGGCTCGACCACCCCGAGCGCGGGCTCGAGCGGCAAAAGCGGTACGACCGGCTCCTCCGCGGGTCAGCCGGCCGGGGGGGCGCAAGCGTCCCCGTCCGCTGCCGGCGCTGGTGCCGCGGGCGCGACCGACCCGAACGCGGCGCAGTCGGCGGGCGGAGCGGGCGCGAGTGGCGCGCAGTCGAAGGCTGCGTCGACCACCGGCGGTTTCGGCGTGAACGTGAACACCGCTCCCGCGGCCGTGCTGAAGTCGCTCTTCGACAGCCGCGAGGTTCCGGGGCGTTTCTGGGACAAGGTGATCGAGTACCGCAACGCCGAGGACGAGGAAGAGAAGGAGAAGGCCAAGGAGAGCGCTGCGACGAGCTCGAGCTCGAGTCTCGAGGAGGAGGAGCAGCTCGACGAGTACGGCCAGCCGATCAAGAAGAACCAGATCTTCAAGTCGGTGCAGGACCTCTCGAAGGTGGACGGCTGGGGCGACTTGCCCGCTGAATTCCAGACGAAGGTCACGCAGATGCTGACCGTGCAGAGCGAAGTCTTCTCCGTCTTCGTGATCGCGCGCAAGTCGACGGCGCAAGAAGAGGACACCGGCCTCGGACTCACCCCGGCGGAGTTGCGCAAGCGCGAGGAAACGCGCGGCGATTCGCTGCAGCGCGTCATACACGCCGTGTACTGGCGCCAGAAAGCCGGCGACGAGACGAAAATCGTCCCGGTCCTGCGCTGGGAGGTCCTCGACTACCTGCCGTACGAGGTCCTCGACTTCCCGCCCGAGGATCGCTGATTCCGAACGCTCCATTCAAGAACCGGCCGGGCGGGCACCGATAACCCGCGCATGATCTCCACGCGTGTCTTGGTGACCATGCTCGTCCTCAGTGCGCCTACAGTGACCGTGCTCGCCGGAGCGCGTGGGCGCGGTCCCGCGCAGGACGCCGTCGAACTCGCCGAGGCGACGTGGTCGGAGGGCGACGCAGTGCGCTCGACTTACCACTCCAGCTCGGCGTTGCACACGGTCATCCAGAGCGAGGGCAAGCTCCTGCAGGAGTTCGACTCGATCGAGGAGAAGAGCGGGTCCAAGCTCCTGACGGTGCTCGCGGCCGACTCCCGTGGGCCGACCCGATTGCGTCTCGAATACGGGGCGCTGAAAGCGGTCCAGCAACGCGTGAACGGAGCGAGCGGCGCTCAGAACACCGCGCAGGAAGTCGACGAGGTCGACGAGCGCAATCCGCTGCAGAACCGCGCCTTCACGCTCGTGCGGCAGGCCCGATCGTTCCGGGTACTCGACGAGAACGGGACACGGGTGCCCGAGGGTCTCGCGCGCCTCGTGCTCGAGGAGGAAGGCGTGCACGGCGACGAGTACCTGCGCCCTGGAGATCGGATCGCGCTCGAACTCGTCGGCAAGGCGCTGCCGATCGGAGCGGAAATCCCGCTCTCGCCCGAGGCGGTACGCGCGTTCCTCGAGACCCGCCCGGGCTCCGGCGACGTGCGCTTCACCGTCACGCCGAAGGGCAATCGGGACGAAGACGGTTCGTCCGTGATCGTCTTCGCCGCACGGGTCGCGATGGCCAGGCAAGGCATCGGAGGCGAACCCGACACCGCGGTCGACTTGAACGGAGAGATCCGCTTCGACGGGTCTTCCGGCCGTTTTCTCTCGATCCAGTTGGACGGCATCCTGACCCTGGAAGCGGTCTCGACGGACCAGTCGCGGGCGGTGGAGGTCACCGGGCAGGGGCCCTGGTCGATCCGCGAGTCGGCGCGCTACGAACGCTCCCGATAGAGGCCTCTCTTTTCGCTTGAGGCGGCCCGAGAGGGGCGCAAGAATCGACGGACCTCGAATGGCCCCGCGAATCGCTCGCGGTGCGCACTCGAACCTCGTTTTCCCCCTCTTCCGAGCCAGAAGACCGTCCGTTTCGCCATGTCCTCCATCAGCGTTTTCGGTGCTCAGTGGGGGGACGAAGGCAAGGGCAAGCTCATCGACCTGCTCTCGCGCGACGCCGACCTCGTCGTGCGCTACCAGGGCGGCGCGAACGCCGGCCACACGGTGGTCGTCGGGACGGAGAAGTACGTCCTCCACCTGATTCCCTCGGGCATCCTGCACCGCTCGAAGGTGAACGTGATCGGGAACGGAGTCGCGATCGACCCGTTCAAGTTCCTCGACGAGGTGTCGGGCTTGCGCAAGCGCGGCATCGCCGTCGAGGCCGAGAACCTGCGACTGTCCGCGAACGCGCACGTGATCTTCGAGCACCATCGCAAGCTCGATCAACTCTCGGAACGCTGGCGCGGCGAAGGCCGCATCGGGACGACGGGCCGCGGCATCGGGCCGTGCTACGCGGACAAGGCGGCGCGCACGGGCTTGCGCGTATGCGACCTGCTCGTTCCCGATCACTGCCGCGCGCGACTGCGGGCCGCGCTCGCGGAGAAGAACGCGATGATCGAGAAGGTGCACGGCGCCGAGCCGCTCGACCTGGAAGGCGAACTCGATCGCTATGTCGCGGTCGGATCCAGCATCGCGCCGTTCGTCGCCGACACCGGCGCGGAAGTGCGCGCTGCGTACAAGGCCGGGAAGCGCATCCTCTTCGAAGGCGCGCAGGGAGCGATGCTCGATATCGATTCGGGCACCTATCCCTTCGTCACGTCCTCGAACACCGGGGCGAACGGCATCTCCGCCGGTGCTTCGTTCCCGCCGCGCTGGATCGAACGCGCGATCGGCATCGCGAAGGCGTACACGACGCGCGTCGGCGAAGGGCCATTCCCCACCGAACTCGACAACCCGATCGGGGCGCGCATTCGCGAGCAGGGCAACGAGTACGGCTCGACGACGGGCCGTCCGCGGCGCTGCGGCTGGTTCGACGCGGTGGCCGTGCGATTCGCCCTGGAATTGTCGGGCGCAGACGGCTGGATCGTGACGAACCTCGACGTGCTCTCCGGTTTCGAGACGATTCAAGCCGCGGTCGCATACGAGATCCACGGCCGGCGCGTGCGCGAGTGGCCGGCCGCGATCGCCGACTTCGACGCGATCCGCCCCGTCTACGCCAGCCACCCGGGCTGGAAAGAGGACATCACGCGCACGAGGCGTTTCGAGGACCTGCCCAAGAACGCCCGGGCGTACGTCGAGTGGCTCGAGAGCGAAGTCGGCGCCAAGATCGTTCTGCTCTCGGTCGGCCCCGAACGAGATCAGGTCATCTCGCGCGGACTCTGATGCACACACCCCGCCCGCGACGCCCCGACCTCGGTGGTCCCTTTCCCGCGCACATCGCGGTGATCATGGATGGGAACGGGCGCTGGGCGGAGGGACGCGGGCTGCGCCGTATCTTCGGGCACAAGGAGGGGATCCAGTCGGTCCGGGAGATCACGACCGAGTGCGCCAAGATGGGCGTCGAGAGTTTGACGCTCTTCGCCTTCTCGGTCGAGAACTGGAAGCGTCCGGACCCGGAAGTGCGCTATCTGATGCGACTCCTGCGCAAGTTCCTGATCGAGGAACGTCCGACCTTGATGGACAACGCGGTGCGCCTGCGCGGTCTCGGCCGACTCGACGATCTGCCGAAGAGCGCGCTCGCCGAGTTGCGCAAGACCGAACAGTTGACGAGCGGGAACAGCGGCATGCTGCTGCGCCTCGCACTCTCGTACGGATCACGCGCCGAGATCGGCGACGCGGTCAAGCAGATCGCGAAGGACGTGAAAGGCGGCATCCTCGATCCCGAGCGCATCGACGACGAGACGCTGCGCGCGTACCTGTACGACTCCGAGACGCCCGACCCCGACCTCCTCATCCGCACGGCGGGAGAGATGCGCGTGTCGAACTTCCTCCTGTGGCAGATCAGCTACTCCGAACTCTTCGTGTCGCCCGTGTGCTGGCCCGAATTCCGGCGCCAGCATCTGCTCGAAGCGCTCTCTGCCTATGCCGGTCGCAAGCGCAAGTTCGGCGGCTTGATCCAGGACGTCGCGACGCCCGCGAAACGCCGCTCGGACGATGGCCACTAGTTCCCCGCCGCCGTCGAAGGCGAAGAAGATCCTGAAACGCACGCTCATGGGCGGCACGCTGGTGTGCGTGGTCGCCGCGCTCCTGTGGTGGACGAGCACGACGCCCGACGGGCGGCCGATCTTCTACGCGGCGGCGATCCTGACCCTCGCGGCGGCATGGGAGACGAGCCGCATGGGCTCGCTCGCGCTGTACGACCTGTTTCCTCCGCTGGCGCTCGCGGCGTTCGCCGTGCTGGGGCTCGTGAACGCCGGCTTCGAATCGGCGGCGGTCGTCGCGGAGGCGCGGCCCGCGCCGGTTCAGGGCACGACCTTCTTCCACGCGACCCCGAGCCTCCTGTACGGCTTCGCGCTCCTCACCGGACTGGCGGCCTACTCGCTGTTCCGGCTCGTGACCCGGCTCGTTCGTAACCGCACGACCGCGCGACTCGCGACTTTCTTCGTGATCGGCGCGCTGATCCTCTACGCGATCGACGACGTGCACGCGCGCGACACGCACTTGACGCTCGTCCTCGCGATCCTCGCCGGCATCAGCGCGGTCGGACTCCTCGCGCGCGAGCCCGGCGGTTTCGCGCGGCTCTCGCTCGCCGGACTCCTGTGCGCCTGGATCGTGCCGGCGCTGCCGCTACTCGTCTTCTTCTTCGGGGAGTTCGGGACGAAGGGCCTCATCGCCCTGCTCGTCCTCTCGAAGATCGGCGACACCTGCGGCTACTACGTCGGGAGCGCGATCGGCAAGACGCATCCTTTCCCCAGGATCTCCCCGGGCAAGACGACCGCCGGTTGCGTCGGTTCGTTCGTCGGCGCGGTGATCATGGGGGGCGTCCTGTGGTCCACCCACGTCATTCCGGACGGCAACCTCGGGCTGTCCGGAGCGCTCCTCGCCGCCGCCGTGGCGAACGTGGCGGCCCAGGCGGGGGATCTGCTCGAGAGCTTCGTGAAGCGCAAGGCCTCGGTGAAGGACTCCTCCGGCGTTTTCGGGCCGTCGGGCGGCCTCCTGGACCAGCTCGACTCCCTGCTCGTGTCGGTCCCGGTCGCCTGCTTCGTCTGGCCTTTGATCCTGGCTTGAGTCCGCGACGCGCGCCGCGTGATAGGCTTTCGAGAGCCGGAGGCCCGACGATCACGAACCTGACCGAGATCACCATTCCGTTGCGATCCCACGACGAGGCCATCCTCGTGCTCGGTCCCTACGATCGCTACGCGAAGTTGCTGCGTCAGGACCTCGACATCGAGATCTTCACCCGCCGTGGGAATCTGCGGGTGAAGGGCAACGACGAAGGTGTGCAGGAAGCGCGCCGGCGCATCGAGCACCTGCTCGGCAAGTCGCGCAAGGGACGCGAGCTCGCGCTGAGCGACATCGAAGCCATCCTGCTGGGCGCGGACGCCGCGTCCGCCGCCGAGAAGACGAGCGAGCGGACCACCGAACGCCGACCCGGCAACAGCTACCGCGTCGTGCGTTCCCAAGGCCCGACAAGCGACCGCGGTTCGACGAACGAACACAGCGAGCCACGCACCGCTGCGCGTCCCCGGCCTGTTCCGACAGCGCACGCGACGACGGGCATGCGCATGAATCCGATCGCCGCGCGCAACGAGAACCAGCGGCGCTACCTCGAGCTGATCGAACGTTCGCCGCTGACCTTCGGTGTCGGTCCGGCCGGGACGGGCAAGACCTTCCTCGCGGTCGCCGCGGCCGTGCGTGCACTCCGAACGGGTCAGTGCCGGCGCGTCATCATCACGCGACCGGTCGTCGAAGCCGGCGAGCGCCTCGGATTCCTGCCCGGTGACCTGCAGGCGAAGTTGAACCCGTACACGCGGCCGGTCTACGACGCGTTCTACGACTTGATCGACCCCGAGGAAGTGCTGCGGCTCGAGGAGAACGGCGTGATCGAGGTCGCTCCGCTCGCCTACATGCGCGGCCGGACGCTGAACCACGCGTTCGCCATCCTCGACGAAGGCCAGAACACGTCGATCATGCAGATGAAGATGTTCCTGACCCGCCTCGGCGAGGGATCGCGGATGGTCGTGACGGGGGATCCGTCGCAGACGGACCTCGACCACGGCGCGCGCAGCGGCCTGAACGACGCCGTCTCGCGCCTGCGCGGCTTCAAGGACATCGGTGTGGTCGAGTTCACGACGAAGGACATCGTGCGCCACCCGCTCGTCGAACAGATCGTGCGCGCGTACGAAGCGCCGTCACGGCTGCCGCGCGAGGGCGACCGCTTCCCGTGACCGCGCTCGGATCGACCGCTTGAAGCAGACAGGGCGAGCGGGGACGCGGACAGGGCGCGGGAGGGCTGTTTCCCCCCGGAACAAGGGCCAGGAGCCCGGCCGCGTGACGCAGTCGAGGGGCACGGCAGCCCCGATCGGGGTGGCTTGGACGGGCGTGCGCCGATTCGTGCCCGACGCCGCCGTCCGGCGCGCCGTACGGGCCGCGCGCGAGCACGGTCGGCGCCCCGAACTCGCGGCCGGGATCGTGTTCGTCACCGATCGAGCGCTCGCCAGGATGCACGCGCGTCACCTCGGCGACGGATCGCGCACGGATGTGATCACCTTCGACCTCTCGGACGACGTCGACGGTCCGCTGGTCGAGGTGTACGCGTCGGCGGAGCGCGCGCGGGCCGTGGCGGCGCGTCGAGCGGTGAGCGCGCAGCGCGAGTTGCTCCTCTACGTCGTCCACGGGGTGCTGCATCTGTGCGGATTCGACGATCACTCGGCCGCCGATCGAGCGCGCATGCGACGGGCCGAGACCGCCGTCCTGACGCGCCTCGGATTCGCCGCCGATCCCGCTCCGCACGACGAGTGACCGTCGCGCGCTCGGGCGCGGCCGATATTTCGTGCTTGAACGGCGCCAGGGAAGGAGTATCGAAACGGATGCTCGGGGAGGAACGAACGACCCCTCACACGCCGATCGGTTTCACGGCGCGTGCGTTCGAGACGCCCCTTGCACGCTTGGTCAAACTCGTCGAAGAAGCACGAAAGCGCTCCAGATCCGCGTCCGTGCGCAGTTCGCCTCGAGCGACTCGCGTCGGCGGGGGCGCGCGCGCCGCGCCGCAGCGCGGCGTCGATCGAGCTCGCGCTGCGCCGCGACCACGCCGGGGCGCGCGTGCTCGTCGTCGACGACAACTCGATCGGGCGGGAGGTCGCGCAGGAGCTCGCGGGCGCCGCCGGGCTGGTGGTCGAGACGGCCCACGACGGCGAGGCCGCGGTGCGCGCGGTCCGCGAGCGCCGCTTCGACC
>JBGATY010000129.1:0-11324 GCA_044228955.1 Planctomycetota bacterium
GACGCGCGCTCGTTCCCGCCCGAGACCTGGCGCGACCCCGCGACATTGCCCGCCGCATGGACCGCTTCGACCCGCGCGTTCGTCGCGGGGGCCTGGCTATCGCGCGGCGAGACCGCGACGGCGTCGGCGGGGATCACGCACGCCTTGAAGGCAGCCGACGCGTCGACGCGCGAGAGCCTGGCGCTGGCCGTGCGCGCGGTCGCGGCCGTGGCGGCGGGCGGCGCCAGTTGCACGCGCGTGGCGCCACGCACCACGGACTCCGGCTCGTCGAACGCGACGGCGCCGGCGCTCTCGAGCGCGCGGGCCTTGTCGGGCGTGCGGTTCCACACGCGCACGGACTCGCCTCGCCGCCGGAGAGCGCGGACGAAGTGCTCGCGACGATCGCAAGGCCCGCGGCCTCGCGCGAGGACTTGCTCCTCCTCGGCGCGCTCGCCGCGTCGCCGCGCGGAGGTCGGGCTCGAGCGCGACTCGTCGAAGCCGTCTCCAGCCCGGTCGCCGAGGCCGATCTGCTCGCGGCGCTGTCTCGCGCGATCGAGGAAGTCCGCTCGACTCGCGATTTCGAACTCGAACGCGAATTCGAGAACGCCGTCCGGGGCTCCCTCGCCGAGGTCTCGCCGGCCCTGCGCTCCAAGCTGCGCGTGGGTCGCTGGCCGCCGCCTCCGCTCGGGGATTCCGTGCGCCTTGGCGACTGGGACCGATCCTGCGCTCGATTCGGGCTCTGAGCGGTCGCGGAAGCGCTTTCCCGGCTCCAGGGCTTCCATCCCGCCGACCGAAAAGGATGATGTTCCGACCCCGGACCAAGCCGATGCCCCTCTTCCCCAGCCGATCCACCAAGGAAGGTCCGCTCCTCGCGGCCGAGCCCGACGAGGCGCGCAAGGTGCAACTGCGCACCGAGCAGATCGCGATGGTCGTGCAGCCACGCGGTCAGATCGCCGAGCAGTTCCGCTCACTGCGCAACTCGATCATCGCGCTCAATCCGGAAGGCGCGTCCAGGTCGATCGTGATGACGAGCGCGCTCCGCGGCGAGGGCAAGTCGGTGGCCACGATCAACCTCGCGATCGCCATGGCGGAGATCCAGGGCGCCCGCGTCCTGATCCTCGACGCGGACCTGCATCACCCCTCGATCGAACGCTACCTCGGGCTGCCGCGCCGCCAGGGACTGACCGAGCTCGTGCGCGGAACGTGTCCGATGGATCGAGCGGTACGTCCGACTTCAATCGCGAACGTGTCGCTGCTAGGCCCGGGTGAGCTGCCGCACAATCCCTCGGAATTGCTCGGCACCGACCGCCTCACCACCGTCTTGGGCCAGTTGAAGCAGCGCTTCTCGTACATCCTGATCGACACGCCGGAAGCACTGACGATCAGCGACGCGGCTCAGCTCGGTGCGCTCGCCGACGGCATCGTGCTCGTCGTGCGCCTCGGTGTCACGCCTCGCCAACACGTCGAACAGACCTACAACACGCTCGAGACGATGGGCGGCAACGTGCTCGGCACGTGCTTGACCGGCGCGCGGATCGAGGACGCCTCGTCGCGCTACGCGGAGCGCTGACCGCTCAGAAGGGGAAGAGCAGGCGCTGCAGCAGGCTGCGCTCGACTTCGACCTCTCGAGCAGGCGCGACGCGGATCTCACCGACTGGGGCGAAAGCGGTGCCCCGCCGCGCCGCCTTGATGAGCGCACGCAGATTGCGCCGTTCCCACGTGATCGCGCGCTCGTAGTCGACGTAGCCCTGTTCTCGACGCCGGAACAGCGCGCCGTGATGCACCCAGCGGTTGTCGCTGCCGCGCTCCGGCGGGTGCACGGCGTGGAGCAGCTCGTGAAACAGGACGAAGCGCACGAACCACTCCGGGACGCTCGCCTGGTCGAGCACCGGATGGATGCGCACCAGGCGCGGATCGGGATCGAAGCTGCCGAGGCGCAGCGAATTGCGCGTGCGGCTCGGCCCGCGCCGGCCCCAGGTGATCGCGGGCAGCGGCGCTGCCGAGCCGAAATCGCCGGCGAACTCACGCTCGGCGAGTTCGCGAGCGAGAGGCGCGAGATCGTGGTGCAGCCCGCGCGCGTCCGATTCGTCGACGCGCGGCACGACCGGCGCGGCGTCGAGGGCAGTAGCGATCCAATCGTCGAGCGCCGCGCATGCCCGCGGGGCGCGATTGCCCGAACGGATCCACGAGGCGACGGCGCGGTGCACGGGCGGGGGAGCCTCCGCGAACATCGAGTGCAGGCGCACCTCGAGCGCCGAGGACACGCCGCGGCGCAGCGAGCCGACCCGCTTGACCTGGATCGGCGTGCGTCGAGCGCGCGTGTAGACGACCTTGACCGGCGTCGAGAGCTCCAACGAGAGGAAGTCCTGCCAACGCTCGGGCGTCAGCGGACTTCCTCGGAGGTCTTCGGCTTCGCTCTCCATGGGGAGAACGGAGTCTAATCCAGGAATCACTCCTGCAAGCGCAGATCCTGCGTCGTCGTGTCACCTTCGGCGACGATCACGTTCATCTGCGAGCCGTTCGCGTCCATCAGCTCCTCGAAGGGGTTGGCTCCCGAGCCGCTGGTCTTGATGCCGGACAACTGAAAACGGCCGGCGGGGCAGTTCGAGAGCGTGAACTTGCCGTCGGCGCCCGTCTTGGTGGCCATGTTGACGTAGGTCACGCCGTCGATGGCACGCAGTCGGATCGTTCCGCCCGCGACCGGCTTGCCCGCTGCGTCGAACAGAGTCCCGCGAACGGTGCCGCCGCGCAGCATCTTGAGATCGCCGGCCTGCGTCACGCCGTTCTCGTTGACGCGGAAGTTGTTGCGCGCGAAGGTGGTGAAGCCCGTCGCGGTGATGACCAGCTGATAGGTCTCGGGGTTGAGACCTGTGCAGGTGAAGCGGCCCTGATCGTCCGTGCGCACTTCGACCGTCGAGGCGTTGGTCGGGAACTGCGCGCCGATGGCGCGCGTGAACTCGTCGTCGGTCCAGGTGTTGTCCTGCGTGACGACGCGTGCGCGCGCGACAGGCTTGCCCTCCGGGTCGACGACGCGGCCCTGGATCGAGCCGCCGCGGCCCAGCTTGACCACCACGTTCGAGATCGACTTGCCCGGGGCAATGGTCATGCTGGCGGAGAAGCTCGGGGCGTAGCCGGGCGCCGTAGCCTCGACCACGTAGTCGCTCGGGCCAGGGGTGTCGACCGTGAACTCGCCCTTGTCGTTCGTGACCGGGAGGAACTCCGCGCTCGCCGCGGAAGTGGGGTTGCCCTCGCCGTAGAAGAAGCGCAGGCGCACGCCGAAGTTCGTGACCGGGGCTCCGCTGGCGCCGTCGATGACGATGCCCGAGATCGTGGCCTCCTTCATCATCTCGATGACGAGGTTGCTCGTGTTGCTCTTGACGCGACTGGTGTTGTTGCGTCCCTGCACCATGCGCCAGCCCTTGGCGTTGGCGACCATGTTGTAGTCACCGGGCACGAGGTTCTCGAGCAGGAACTCACCCTTCTTGTCGGTCTTCGTCGTGACCATGCCCGACTGTTGAGTGTGCGAAACCGCGACGCCGATCACGGTCGCGTCGGGGACCGGTTCGTTGTTCGCGCCGACGACGCGGCCGCTGATCATCTCGGCGAGTTTGAGCGTGAAGTCGCGCGTGTACTGCTCGTCCTTCGCGAACGCGAAGCCGCCCACCTGGATCTTGCCGTAGCCCGGCGCCGAGACGCCGACCGTGCGCTGACCTCCGGGCACGTTGACGAAGCTGAACCAGCCTTCCTTGTTCGTCGTCGTGGTCAGACGATCGGGCGGGATCTCGTTGTTGATGTTGAGGTAGTTCTCGCCGTCGAGGAACAGCGTCGCGTCGGAGATGTGGTTGCCCGACTCGTCGCTGACGTATCCTGACAACGTTCCGCCGGCCGTGAGCACGATCGGCGCCTGTTCGACCGTGCCTGACTCGCCGACCGGCATGCTGGTCTCGCGCTTCTGAGCGTACTGCGGATGCGTGACGATCAGGACGTAGTTGTTGGCCGGACGCACGCCGAGGAACGTGTAGCGGCCCTCGTCGTTGGTGCGCGTCGTCGGCTCGGTGAGTACGTCGGGACGCGGGTCGTTCACGAACGGCGATTCGATCGTGATCCGCACCTCGGCGCCCGCCACCGGGTCGTTGTTGCTGTTCTTGACGAGTCCGACGACCTTGTTGTCGAACTGCAACTGGCTGGCCGCGCCGATGCCCGTCTGGGGCGTCTGCTTTGGAACTTGCGGGGTGCGGTCGATCTTGGTCGGAGCCTCGAGTGCCGGCGCCGGGCGCGACGGCTCGGCCGTAGGGGTCTGGACGACCTCGGGCGTGGCGGTCGTCTTGGCCTTGCCACCGCCCACGTTCATGACGGCGAAAAGCAGAGCGCCGATGGCGGCGAGGACGAGGACGAGGACGAGAAGGGGTTTCATAGGAGTGGTCTGCTCTGGAAAGGCGACCGGAGATGGAGAAGGAATGAGGAAGGGAGGGGGTCTCTTCGCGCGTTCCTACGACGAGGGGGCGCGGCGGGCCTTCCCAAGAACTGCGCCGATGTTACGGCCAAGTGAAGCCAACTTCGCCAGGGACGCGCCTTCAGGCCTTGGAGGGCGTGGGAACGCTTTCCTGGTCGTCCGTGACCTCGCGACCGGGCCAGAAGGACTCGAAGTAGACCTGGGACCCCAGGAAGTAGGCGAACAGGACCAGCTCGAAATCGACCCTCCGGAAGACCTGGATGGTGCTGCCCCGGCCGAACATAGAGGGTTCGATGCGGGCCATTTCACCTGTCTTCGGTGCGAACATGCGCCACCCGCGGTGCAATCCGGCCGCGGGCAGGAGCCGGTAGGGCTTGTTCCCGGTGGCCAGGGCGATTTCACGCGCGAAGAAGCTCCAGCGCAGGCTCGAGCCGATCCACTCGCGCCCCTCGGTCCAGCACGAGAACTGGCTGCGCAGGATGCCCGGGTCCCGGCGGATCTCGAGCACTTCGCCCTGCGCCGGCCGGTAGCGCGCGCCGACGATGGTTCCCCGGCCGTTGCGCCGGACCTCGAGGACGCCGACTTCCCGGCCGTCCGCGCCCAGGATGACGTGCCTGGGGCGGAGGAAGCCGCTCACGCGGGTGTGGTAGGTGGTGATGGCTTCGGGCATCGAATGGGCGCCAATGGGCCGGACAAGTGTCCAGGCACGGTGATCGGCTGGCAAGTCACAGGGGTCAAGTTCCGCGCAGATCGGCCGTGGCCGAGGTCACCACGGCCAACGCCTCGGCGACTTCTTCCCTCGTCGTCTCGCGCGACAGGGAAAAACGCACGCAGCCGGCCGCTTCTTCCTGGGTGAGGCCCATGGCGAGCAGGACGTGGCTCGGTCGACGACCCTTCGCGTGGCACGCGGAACCGGCCGAGGCGAACAGTCCGGCGGCGGAAAAATGCAGGAGCAGTGCCTCGGCTTCGAGGCCCGCGAAACGAAGGCTCGTCGTGTTCGCGACGCGGTGCCGCGTGTCGCCGTTCACGCGGGTGCCCGGCACACGGGCCAGGATCTCGCGCTCGAATGCGTCGCGCAAGTCGCGCACTCTCGCCGTCGCCGCCTCGTCGAGCACGAATCTGCGCGCGTTCTCCGCCGCGCGTCCGAACCCGACGATGCCGGGCACGTTCTCCGTCCCAGGGCGAATGCGGCGTTCCTGCGAGCCGCCGAACACGAGCGGCGGGCAGGCGAAACCGTGGCGCACGAACAACGCGCCGACGCCCTTCGGTCCGTGGATCTTGTGCGCGCTGATCGTCGCGAGATCGAGTCGGGCCGAACGCACGTCGAGCGGCAGCTTGCCCGCCGCCTGCACGAGGTCGGCGTGGAACGCGATGCCGAGTTCGCGACAGCGTCGCGCGATCTCCCCGAGGTCGTTGACCACGCCTGTCTCGTTGTTCGCGAGCATCAGGGAGACGAGGGCGCACTCGTCGGTGAGCTCTGCCGCGACCGCGCGCGCATCGAAGCGCCCGCCGCGATCGACTGGGACGCGGACGAGAAGGAGACCCTGGTTTTCCAGGCTTTCGCACGTTTCGAGCACGCTCGAATGCTCGGTCGTGCACGTGACGATCGTGCGCCGGCTCGACCCTGCCGTGAGTGCGGCATGCAGCGCGAGGTTGTTCGCTTCCGTGCCTCCGGACGTGAACACGATCTCGTCGCTCGTGCAGCCGAGGAGGCGCGCCACTTGGGCTCGCGCGGCACGCACGGCATCGGCTGCCTCTTCGCCGCGGGCGTGCAGGCTCGACGGATTCCCGAAGCGGGCCCCCAGGAACGGGATCATCGCCTCCACGACGTCGTCGGACGCGCGCGTGGTGGCGTTGTTGTCGAAGTAGGGCAAGAGGCAGCGTGCCTGCTATTGGTAGAGCGCGCTCAGATGCTCGGGCAACTTCTCGCCGGTCGTGACACACGGCTCGCAGAAGTTGTTGGACGCGATCGGCGTGTGCGTGCAGTGGCGGCACTCGTGGATCTTGTGCAGCGCCTGCGCGACCTTCTTGCGCTGCTCTTCGATCGCCCGCGCGCGTTCGAGCAGGATTCGATCCTGTTCCTCGAGTGCCAGACGCACGCGATCGAGGAATCTCTCCCGCGCCTCGCCGTTCTGCCGCGCCGAGATCAGATCGCGGATACGCTCGAGCGGCAGGCCGAGCTCCTGCAAGTCGCGGATCAACTGCACGCGGTTGATGTCGGTCTGGCGGTAGTACCGGAACCCGCCTTGGCTGCGGCCGGCCGGGACGATCAGGCCGAGCTCCTCGTAGTAGCGCAGGGTGCGCAGGTTGGTGGCGGCGAGGCGCGCGAAGTCGCCGATTTTGAGGAGGCTTTGGTCGGGTTTCATGGGAAGTTCACCTGGCACGGGAAAGCGCGGTGTGACGCACGACTGCCTTGATCCCGGAAACGACTCTCACGCGAGGGTCGAGTTCGTGGAGATGGGGCTCGCGCGGCTGGAGGGGCGCTTCGGTACGCTGTCAGGATGCTCTCCGATCTCGAAATCGCCCGGACCCTCCAACTCCAACCCATCCTGGACGTGGCCTCGCGCCTGGGCGTTCCCTCCCAGTCCGTGTTCGCCCACGGCACGACGAAGGCGAAGATCGACTACCGCACCGGCGAGGAACCGCGATCGACGACGCGTCCGCCGCTGCGCTACGTCCTCGTCACGGCGATCACGCCGACGCCGGCCGGCGAAGGCAAGACGCTGCACACGATCGGACTGTCGCTCGCGCTGAACAAGCTCGGGAAGAAGGCCACGTGCACGCTTCGCCAGCCGTCGATGGGACCCGTGTTCGGCGTCAAGGGCGGAGCCGCGGGCGGCGGACGCTCCCAGGTCGTGCCCATGGAGGACTTCAACCTGCACCTGACGGGTGACTTCCACGCGGTCGCCGACGCGAACAACCTGTGCGCAGCCGCGGTCGACACGTCGATCCTGCTCGACAATCCGCTCGCGATCGATCCCGCGCGCGTCACTTGGCGGCGCGTCGTCGACGTCAACGATCGAGCGTTGCGTCAGATCCGGATCGGCCTCGGCGGATCGCAGAACGGGGTCGAGCGCGAGACCGGATTCGACATCACGCCCGCGTCGGAAGTCATGGCCGTGCTGGGCCTGTCCACGGACCTCTCCGACATGCGGCGTCGCCTGGGTCGCATGGTGGTCGGTCGCAATCGGTCGGGCAAGGCCGTCACCGCGGACGAGGTCGGCGTCGCCGGCGCGATGTCTGCGATCCTGCGCGACGCACTGCACCCGACGTTGATGCAGACGAGCGAGGGGACTCCGGCGTTCATCCACACCGGACCGTTCGCGAACATCGCTCACGGCAATGCGTCGATCGTCGCCGACAAGGTCGCCTCGCGCTTCGCGGATTGGGTCGTCACCGAAGCGGGCTTCGCGGCCGACATGGGCGGAGAGAAGTTCTTCGACATCAAGTGCCGCGCCTCGGGAATGAAACCCGACTGCGCGCTGCTCGTCGCGACGGTGCGCGCCCTCAAGGTGCACTCCGGCCGTTTCACTGTGAAACAAGGCTCCAAGATGCCGCCGGAGTTGTCGCGCGAAGACCTCGGCGCGCTCGCGGAGGGGTGCTCGAACCTCGAGGCCCAGATCGAGAACGTGCGCCGTTTCGGCGTGCCCGTCGTCGTCGCCGTGAACCGCTTCCCGAGCGACACGCCGGCCGAGATCGAATTGGTCAAGCAGCGCGCGCTCGCCGCCGGCGCCGACGCCGCCTGCGAGAGCCGCCTGCACGAACTTGGCGGCGCGGGCGGGATCGAACTCGCCGAAGCGGTGGTGAAGGCCGCCGAATCCGGACGAGCGCGCCTGCAATTCATGTACGAACTCGACGCACCGATCCGCTCCAAGATCGAGTCGCTCGCGACGAAGGTCTACGGCGCGGGATCGGTCGAACTCATGCCGAAGGCCGCCGAGGGCATCGCCGAACTCGAGTCCCTGGGCTTCGGCAAGCTGCCGATTTGCGTCGCGAAGACCCAGTACAGCCTGAGCCACGATCCGGCGCTCGTAGGCCGGCCGCGGGGCTTCACGTTCCCGGTGCGCGAAGTGCGGCTCTCCGCTGGCGCCGGGTTCGTGATCGTCATGGCCGGCGACATCCAAACAATGCCGGGGCTCGGTCGTAGCCCGGGGTACAAGCGTGTCGATCTGGACGCCGAAGGCCGCATCACGGGCCTCTTCTGATCCCTACCAACCGCACCATTTCAGCCTATTCTCTCGGACCCATGCCCTTCTTCGATCTCAACTACCTGCTCTACGTCGGTCCCGCGATCCTGATCTCCCTCTGGGCGAGTTGGAGGGTCAAGTCGACCTTCAGCAAGTTCCAGAACGTCGGCGTGCGGAGCGGCATGACCGGCGCCGAGGCGGCCGCGGCGGTCGCCCGCGCGGGCGGCGCGAACGAGATCACGATCGAGCGCGTCGACGGTTTCCTCTCGGACCACTACGACCCGAGATCGAAGACGCTGCGATTGTCGTCCGCCGTCTACGACGGTCGCTCGATCAGCTCGATCGCCGTCGGCGCGCACGAGGCCGGCCACGCGATCCAGCACGCGCGGGCGTACGTGTGGCTCGGGTTCCGCTCGCAGATGGTGCCGGTCGCGAGCGTCGTGTCGAACGTCTGGATCTGGATCGTGATGGCTGGCCTGCTGCTGCGGGCGCCGATGCTCATGTACGTCGGCATCGCGCTGTTCGCCGTCGTGGTGGTCGTGCAACTGATCACGCTGCCGGTCGAGTTCGACGCCAGCAACCGCGCCAAGGCCGTGCTCGCGAGCTCGGGCATCGTCTCGACGCAGGAGGAGGCACAGGGTGTTTCGAAGGTCCTCGGGGCGGCCGCGATGACCTATGTGGCCGCTGCGCTGACCGCGATCGTGACCCTGATCTACTACCTCACGCTCGCGAACCGGAACAACCGCAGCTGACGCGCCTCCTCGGCGGGAGGTGCCCCGGGATGCAGAGATGCGCGGGTTTGCGGGGTAGTACCTGTGCAGATCCGCGGATGTCGGGATAATCGAAACGAGCCCTCCCTCTCTGTCGGCAGGTCGGTCCTGCAAGGTTCCCATGCGGATTCTCACTGCGATCGGCGTGATCCTCGCCTGCGTGGTCTCGTCGGCTCAGGCGAGATCGCAGGCCCTCATCGTCGAGATCGAGCCCAACAACTCGAAGTCGAACGCGACCCTCGTCAGCTGCATGCTGCCGGGCGATTCGATCACGGGCGTTTCGGCGGGGACGAGCACGATCGGGAGTGATTCCACCATCCTCTCGGCCGACTACTTCCGCGTGCGCACGTGCGCGCTGCCGATCGGCGTGTACCAGCACCGCTTGACGCTGACGACCAGCGCACCCGTGGGCCATCAGATCACGATCCTGGGCCTCGACGCCGTCGACCTGCCGCCCCCGACGATCACGACGCTCGAGTCCTCGATCCAGAACTCGAGCGCGACGACGACGCCGCCTCGTTTCGTGCAGTGGTACGGATTCGGACGCAGCGAGGAGGTGTACGTGCGCATCACCGGCATCTCGACCACGGTCCTGCCGTATCAGCTCACGCTCTCCACCGTCGCACTCGGACCGGCGCCGCTCGCCGGAACCTTGGTGGCTGGACAGATCACGATCACCACGGAAGGCCAGGGCCACTCGACCGACACGGAGCTCAAGGTCTACGACTCGAACCTCAGTCCGATCCCGGGCTTCGCGAACGACGACACGCCGCTCGCGCTTCCCGGAGGGGGGAACCAGTTCCAGTCGACGCTGCAGCGCGTGTTCCCGCAGGGCACGTACTACCTGCTGCTCGCGCGCTTCAACATGGCCGACAACCAGTTGCCGGGCGCCGACGACGGCTACCAGGACGGTGACGTGCTCGACTTCCCAGACGTCGTCCTGGCCTCGAACACGACGACAGGGTCGAACGTCTCGTTCGCCGTCACCGACGCCGCGGGGACGACCGCCTATCCCGCCTTCCTGTCCGCCTCGCCGTACGAGATCCTGTGGTACCAGTTCACGGTCGGCCCGGCATTCTCGATCACGCCCTACTGCTTCGGTGACAGCGGCGGCTTCGGGTGTCCGTGCGCGAACAACGGCTTGTTCGGCCGCGGCTGCGCGAATTCGGTGAACGCCTTCGGCGCGCTGCTCGTTGGCGCCGGCATTCCGAGCCTGTCCGCCGACACGTTCGCCCTTCAGGGCAGCGGCATGCCCAACGGCTTCGTGATGTACTTCCAGGGCACCGCGGCCGCGCAGGCCTTCTTCGGCGACGGCCTCATCTGCGTCGGCGGAGCGATCATTCGCCTGGGACTGGAAGCGAACCTCGCGGGCGCGTCGCAGTACCCGACCGGACCGGATCTGCCGGTCTCGGTGAAGGGACTCACGACGGCTGCTGGCTCCTTCCGCTACCAGGCCTGGTATCGCGACTCGGCGAGCTATTGCACGCCGTCGACGTTCAACTTGTCGAATGGCGTCCGGGCGATCTGGGCGCCGTGACTCGAGGGGTCGGAGCGTTGCTCACCAGTAGGTGAACAGCCAGCTCTCCATGACGAGCGCCTGCGCGAGGCTCACCCCGACGATGCGGCGGAGCGAGGCATCGTCCACGCCGCCGGCCCCGATCGCGATCGTCGCGACCCACGGCACCGCGAACAGCCAGATCCGCTCCGTTTCCATGAAGTAGAGGCCGCCGAACGTCATCACGGCGAGCAGGACGAGCGCCGTCGGCGACCATCGATCCGCGCCGAGCGTCCTCGACCGCACTCGCGTCACGACCGCCGCGATCACCGCGCCTCCGGTCGCGATCGCGAACGCGACGCCGCGACGTTCTCGCGCCGCGCACCGATGTCGCGCCACACGACGACCTGCGACAACGCGGCCGCATCGTGCGGCGGAAC
>JBGATY010000012.1:0-40768 GCA_044228955.1 Planctomycetota bacterium
GGGGGCTGGGCCCCCACATGATCCGCGCGTTGTCGCCCGTGGGCGACGACGCGTCCGCATCGACCCGCAGGGTCGGCCCCCCGAGGGGGGCCGGGATTCGAAGTCGCATTGTGCGAGCTCGAGTTCCGTGCTCGGACGCCGGGCTCCCAGCATCGAACATGCCCTCGCGCAGGTTCGCGAGTTCGCTCCTGCGGTCTTGGTGCGGGGTAGACATCAATTGAGTTGCTGCTCGATCTCGCGCAGCCGGTAGCTCTTGCCCTTGATGTTGAAGACGTGGCAGCGGTGCAGGAGTCGATCGAGCAGCGCCGTCACCATGACCTCGTCGCCGGCGAACACCTCGGGCCAGTCCTTCACGGCCTTGTTGGTCGTGATCAGCGTGCTGCCCTTCTGGTAGCGCCAGCTCACGAGCCGGAAGAAGAGGCTCGCTTCCTGCCGCGTGAGCTGGCGGAAGCCGACTTCGTCGATGATCAGGAGCGAGTTGCGCAGGTACTTCTTGCCCTTCACGCGCGTCGGCGGGACCTCGGCGTCTTTCTTCAAGTCGTGCATCAGATCGTCGAGGTGGTAGAAGCCAACCGAGAAGCCGCTCTCAATGGCGCGCACGCCGAGCGCGATGGCGAGATGCGTCTTGCCGACGCCCGGCGGCCCCTGCAGCAAGACCGTCGCGTGCTCGCGGATCCACGAGCACGTGGCGAGCGTTTCGACGCGGCGGCGATCGATGTCCGGCTGGAACGACCAATCGAAGCCCGACAGTGTCTGGCCCGGCGGGAGCGCCGAGAGACGCAGCGATGTCTTCACACGTCGCTCTTCGCGATGGTGGATCTCAATGCGGAGCAGCTCGTCGAGGAATCGATGCGGTGCGATCTCGTCCTTGACGGCCTTCGAGATCAGATCCGTGAGCGCCGCGGCGCCGTGCTCGAGGCCCAGCGCGAGCAGTGCGTCACGCGTCTGGTCGAGTTCGATCTTCGGCTCGATGGATTTGCTCATCGCGCCACCTCCGCGAGTGCTGCGTACAGATCGATCGGCCTAGTCGCGACCGGCATCGCGTAGATTTCCGCCAGGCGCTTGCCCATCTTGCCCAGCGGCGGCGGTGCGAGCACCCGCTCCGTGGACTTGCCGTCGTAGCACGTAGGATCGAGCACCAAACGGCGTTCGGTGTGGCGCTCGTACTCGCGCAGCAGCTTGACGCCGCACAGGATCTGGACCTTGCCCGCGCAGCCGCGCACTTCGACGTCGCGGCCGGCGAACTCAAAGGGCACGGCGTACTGACGCTGCTCGAAATTCACCAAGCAGTCGTGGCCGACCGATCGAACGACGGCGACATCGAAGGGCTCGGGCAACAAGGGCAGCGGACGCAAGAGCTCGCGCTCCGCCTCCCAACTATCTTTGACGCTCTTGCCCGTCGACGGACAGATCGTGCGCTCGCAGTAGCGCTCGACGCGCTCGTCGGTCTGAGCCTGCAAGTCTTCGATGCTGTCGAAGCGCGCACCCAGCGGCTCGACCAGTCGACGACACAAACGTACTTTCGCCTCGGTCTTGCCCTTTTGCTGCGGCTGGTACGGCGTGCAGGCATCGACGTGGAATCCGACGCTGCGTGCGTACGCCGCGTAGGTCGGATGGATCGTGCCCCAAGCACCCGCGCCTTCGATCATGGCGGTCTTGGGATTGTCGATGCGATTGACGGCGGGAATGCCACCGAGTCGCTCGAACGCGCGATTGTGACAGGCGAGCCAACTCACCTGGTCCTCGCGCTTGCTCCACACGATCGCCGGCCTGCGGCTGAAGCTGAGCACCATCACGAACGACGACACGCGCTCAGGGCCGTCACCGATGTCGAGGCTCGGCCACACGCCCCAATCACTCTGCGACTGCGCGCCCGGCGGCGTCTCGACGCGACGGTACGTGCGGATCTTCGGTCGTCCGAAGCGTGCGCGCACGTAGCGCAGCACCGACTTGTACGACGAACCGTAGCCGTGCTCGGCGACGAGATGATCGTAGATGTCCCGCGCATTGATCGGTCGAGCATCGTCGACGTGATCAGCGCACCATCTGTCGATCACGGAGCCGAGACGGGCGGCGCTGAACTCCTTTCGTTTGCGGCCGTCGAGCGCGCCCTCGGCCGCGCGCTGCAGGTGGTAACGCACCGTGCCGTCGGTCACGCCGAGTTGGCGCGCGATAGCTCGTGCAGGGACTTGTTTCTCGGACAGGACTTGGATCGTCACGATTTCCTCGGGGCGGAGACGCGTTGCCATCGGCACTCCTTGCCGATCCCAGGCAGGGCGGCAGGACGTGTCCGTGGCGGCGGCTCAGGTCGGGGAGGGTGCGTAAGACTTCCCGTCCCCTAAGCGCTCAGATATCCCGTCCCCTGACAGCTATCGCGCCTGGTCCCGATCGAGTGATCGACAAGGGCATCTTGGGCGTCGGTTTTCTAGCGCACATCTTGGTCGAGCGCTTCGCGCACCACATGCCGTACAACCGGCTTGAATCGAAGTACTCATCCGAGGGCTTCGATCTGTCGCGCTCGGTCCTCTGCGAATCGTCGGTGCGCTGCGCGGAGATCTTGGAGCCGATCGTGCGCGCGATTCAGAAAGATGCGCTGGCCTCAGGCGTGGTGCAGACGGACGACACGCCGGTCGTGATCCAAGAGGACAGCCACAATCGCTCTCGCAAAGGTCGCGTGTGGGTCTATCGCGGACTGGGCGGCGAGGTCTTCTTCGACATGACCGAGTCGCGCGGTCGTGATGGTCCGGCGCAGATCCTGAACGACTTTCGCGGCTACCTGCAGGCCGACGCTTACGGTGGATACGACGCTTTCTTCAAGGATGGAAACGTCAAGGAAGTGGCCTGTTGGGCGCATGCGCGGCGTTACTTCATCGAGGCAGAGGACGGTGAACCCGAACTTGCCAAGGAAGCGATTCGCCGCATTGGCGAGCTGTACGTCGTCGAGCGCGCGGCGAAGGATCAGGAGCTGGGCGTCGATGCAATTCACGAACTGCGTCAGAAAGAGTCGATACCAAAACTTGCTTCGCTGCGGGATTGGATGACGGCCACGCTGCCCAAGCTGCTTGACAAGGGTGAGCTCGCAAAAGCGATTCGCTACGCGGAGTCGAATTGGGCGGCGCTGTGCAGATACTGCGAGGATGGCCGCTTGTCGATCGACAACAACGCGTCGGAGCGATCACTCAGGACCGTGGCGGTCGGCCGCAAGAACTGGATCTTCTTCGGCAACGAGCGCGGCGGCAAAGCGGCTGCGGTGATGTACTCGCTGATCGCGACATGCAAAGAGCACGATGTCGATCCGAGAACGTACTTGCGCGACGTGCTCTTGCGGATCGCGAAGGTCAGCGATGTGAGCGAGCTCACGCCCTACGGCTGGAAGAAGAAGTGGGCGCCTGTGGTCGAAGCGCATCGAGCAAGCATCCTCGAGCGGCTCATGCAGGCTGCCAAAGCCTGATCAAGGACCGAGATCCAGAGCAAGAGCTCTGAGCCGTGTCTTTCCCCGAACGGTTACGGAACACACCGCTGTTCGTCATCTCGGCGATCTTGAAGTCGAGGCGCAACGCGAAGTGTTCGAAGTCGGCGGTCGTGCGCAGGTAGCCGCTGTCGCCCTGCGTGAGCAGCGTGAGCAGGCCGTCGCGTACCGCGAATCCGGTCTTGCCGTCCGCGGGTTCCCAACCGTCGAGCGATCGGCCGTCGAAAAGGCTCCTCCAACCCCGCGCGATGCCCCACGGCGTCGGCGCGAGGACGCCGGCGTCGTCCGCCTTGAATTCGCGGACATCCGTGGGCGCGAGTTCGACGATGCGGATGTTGCGGAAGCGGCAGGCGTTGGCCGCGGGATCGTCGCGATCACCGTGCACTTGCAGGCCGATCAAGCCCGTCGGCGCGTAGCCCTCCGCGCCCTTCTCCATGGTGAAGTCGACGAGCGGCGCGTCGTTCAGCTTCGCGACGATGTGCATGTCCGCGCCGCTCGAGCGCACTTCGATCGTGTTCCATTCGTCCTTCTTCCAGAGCTTGATCCCGTCCGGATTGTGGTTCAGGAATCCGTCGGCGTAGATCGCGCCGATCTCGCCGCCCTCGCGGTAGTCGAGCGTGATCTGCGCGCCCTTCCCATTCGGCGCCATGCGCAGGAAGATCCCGGAATCGAAGGGCCAATCGAGCTTGCACTCGAGCGTGAGCAGGAACTCGGTGTACGGGCGTGCCGTGTAGATCAAGCCGCCTTCGCGCTTCGAATTCTGGCGTCCCACCAGCGCGCCGTCCTCGACGGTCCAATCGGCATTGCCGTCGTAGCGGCCGCCGCGCGTGACCCAGCCGGAGAGCGACTTGCCGTCGAAGATCGGCGCGGGTTCGAGTCGTTTCGGGTCGTTCGCCTGGAACAGGACGAGAGCGAGGAGCGCGGGGGTCAACATGGCCGGTAGGATACTGCGCCCCCATGTCTTCGCACTCGAAACCGGCGCGCCGCCTCGGCGTGTGCTCGTGGTCGCTCCGGCCGCGTTCGAGCGCGGATCTCGTCGAGAAGGTGCGCGCCTGCGGCCTCGACGCGGTGCAGTTGTCGCTCGCTTCCCTGCGCACGCGCGAATTCGAGCCGCGGCGCACGCAGGAAGCACTCCTCGAGGCGGGCATCGCGATCCGCTCGGGCATGACTTCGATGCGCGGAGAGGACTACTCGACGCTCGAGAGCATCCGCAGGACGGGCGGCGTGCGCCCCGACGAGCATTGGCGAGAGAACCTCGCGATCGCGCAGGCCGACGCCGTGGCGGCGCGAGCGCTCGGAGTCGAACTCGTCACGTTCCATGCCGGGTTCCTGCCGCACTCCCCGAAGGATCCGGAGCGAGCGAAGCTCGTCCAGCGCTTGCGCACCCTCGTCGACGTGTTCGCCGCGGAGGGAGTGCACGTCGCGCTCGAGACCGGGCAGGAAACGGCCGCGACGCTCCTGGAAGTGCTGGCGGAACTCGACCGTCCCGGCGCCGGCGTCAACTTCGACCCGGCGAACATGATCCTGTACGGCATGGGTGAGCCCGTCGCCGCGCTCGCGGAGCTCGCACCGCGCGTGTTCCAGGTGCACGTGAAGGACGCGCGCTCGACGACGCGACGCGGCGAGTGGGGGAGCGAGGTCGTCGTCGGCACGGGAGAGGTGGATTGGGCGCGCTTCTTCGCCGTCCTCGGCGCTTCGAGACCGGGCATCGACCTGATGATCGAGCGTGAAGCCGGCGAGGATCGCGTCGCCGACGTCGTAGCGGCGCGGGATTTCGTGCGCGCGCGAGCAGGGGCGAACGCATGAAACCCGTCGGTGTCGGCGTCGTCGGATTGGGCCTGATGGGCCGAGTGCACATCGAGGCCTACGCGGCGGCGCACGTCGCGGGCCACGCCTGCCGCCTCGTCGCCGTGAGCGACAAGAGCGTCGAGCGCCTCGATGGACGCGCGGCTACCGGAGGCAACGTGCAGGGCGAGGCGCGCGAACGAAGGCTGTTCGATCCGCAAGCCGTCGCGACGACGCCGGATCCGGCCGAGTTGTTCGCCGATCCCGCCGTGGACCTCGTGTCGATCTGCACGCCCACGGACACTCACGTCGAACTCGCGATCGCCGCACTCCGCGCCGGCAAGCACGTGCTCGTCGAGAAACCCGTCTCGCTCGACATGCTCGCGCTCCGCCGGCTCGCCGACGTCGCTCGCGAAACAAAGCGGTTGTGCATGCCGGCGATGTGCATGCGCTTCTGGCCGGGCTGGTCTTGGCTCCTGGATGCGGCGCGCGACGGCCGGTACGGCGCGATCGTGAGCGCCTCCTTCCAGCGTCTCGGCAGCCGGCCGACTTGGGGCCAGGGGTTCTACGCGGACGCGCGGCGTTCCGGCGGCGCGCTGTTCGATTTGCACGTGCACGACGTCGACTTCCTGCTCGCGCTCTTCGGCGAGCCCATGTCCGTGCGTGCGACGGGAACCATCGACCACGTCACTACGCTCTACAGCTTCGCCGCGGGGCCCGCGCACGTCGCGGCCGAAGGCGGGTGGGATCAGGCTCCTGGTTTTCCATTTCGCATGCGATTCGTCGTGAACTTCGAGCGCGCCACGGCGGAATTCGATTCGAGGCGCGATTTTCCGCTCGAAATCCAGGCCGGGTCGGGGTCCGAGGCCGTCGACAGATTCACGGGGACCGGGTACGATTTCGAAATTCGACACGTGCTTTCATGCGTGGCGGAAGGGCGATCGCGGACCGCGGTCGACCTCGCCGACGCCGAGCGCGTGACGCGCATCCTGAACGCCGAGAGAGAGTCCCTGAGCCAGAGAGTCGAGAGGTCCGTCCTGTGAGCGATATCGTCATCATCGGTGGCTGCGGCCACGTGGGTTTGCCCCTGGGTCTGGCCTTCGCCGACGCCGGCAAGACCGTCATCGCGCTCGATCGCGACGCCAAGAAAGTGGCCGAGACGAACGCGGGACGCATGCCGTTCCTCGACAAGGGCGCGGACGAGCTGCTCCTGAAGGTGCTGAAGAAGAAGACCTTCTCGTGCTCGACCGATCCCGACGTCGTCTCCAGCGCGGACACGGTCGTGACCGTCATCGGGACGCCGCTCGACGAACACCTGAACCCGCGGCTCGACGTGTTCCGCACGCTGGTCGGCGAGTTCGGCACCCTGCTCCGCAAGGGACAACTCCTCGTCCTGCGCAGCACGGTCTACCCGGGCACGACGCAACTCGTCGCGCGCCACCTCAAGGAAGCGGGACTCGACATCGACGTCGCTTTCTGCCCCGAGCGCGTCGCGGAGGGCGTGGCGCTGGAGGAGATCCACTCGCTGCCGCAGCTCGTTTCCGGCGTGACGCCGCGCGCGCAGCAGCGCGCCGACGCGCTGTTCAAGCTGCTCACCAAGCAGACGATTCCGCTCGATCCGGTCGCGGCCGAGCTGGCCAAGCTGTACTCGAACGCCTGGCGCTACATCCAATTCGCCGCCGCGAACCAATTTTATCAGATGGCGAACGACTACGGCGTGGACTTCTACAAGATCCACCACGCGATGACGCACGACTACCCGCGCACCAAGGCCTTCCCCAAGGCCGGTTTCGCCGCTGGTCCGTGCCTGTTCAAGGACACGATGCAGCTCTCCGCGTTCAACCGGAACACGTTCTTCCTCGGTCACGCGGCCATGCTCGTCAACGAAGGGCTTCCGAGCTACGTCGTGCGCCGCTCCGCCGAACGGTGGAAGCTGCAGGACATGACCTGCGCGATCCTCGGCATGGCGTTCAAGGGCGACTCGGACGATCCGCGTGACTCGCTCTCGTACAAGTTGAAGAAGGGCCTCGAGGTCGAGTGCAAGAAGGTCTTGTGCTCCGATCCCTTCATCAAGACCCCCGGATTCGTCTCGACGGAGGAAGCGGTCAAGCAAGCCGACCTCATCTTCATCGGGACGCCTCACACCGCTTACAAGACCTACGACTTCGGCAAGAAGCCCGTCGTCGACATCTGGCGTGCCACGAAGGAAGGCATCAGCGTTCTATGAAGACTCTCGTCACTGGTTCGAACGGCTTCATCGCCGGCTATCTCGTCGCGGAGCTGCTCGAACACGGGCACGAAGTCGTCGGAGTCGACAACTTCAGCAAGTACGGCCGCGTCTCCAAGTCCTACGACAGCCACCCCAAGTACAAGCTCGTCGAAGGCAACTGCAAGGACGTCGATCTCCTGAAAAAGCTCGCTGCCGATTGCGATCACTTCGTCGCGTGCGCGGCGATGATCGGCGGCATCAGCTACTTCCACAAGTACGCCTATGACCTGATCGCCGAGAACGAGCGCATCACGGCGGCTTCGTTCGACGCGGCGATCTGGGCTCACAAGGAGAAGAAGCTCAAGAAGGTCACCGTCTTGAGCTCGTCCATGGTGTACGAGTCGACGAACATCTATCCGTCCCCCGAGGGCGCCGAGCTGAAGAGCCCGCCGCCGCTCTCGACCTACGGATTCCAGAAGCTCGCGACGGAGTACTTCGCGCGCGGCGCGCAGATGCAGTACGGGCTGCCGTACACGATCGTGCGCCCCTTCAACTGCGTCGGCATCGGCGAAGGCCGGGCGCTCGGCGAAGCGGAAGTGTTCTCGGGCAACGTCAAGCTCGCGATGAGCCACGTCGTGCCGGACCTCGTGCAGAAGATCGTCAAGGGACAGGATCCGCTGCGCATCCTCGGCGACGGCAAGCAGGTGCGTCACTACACCTACGGCGGTGACCTGGCGCGCGGCATCCGCGTGTGCATCGAGCATCCGAAGACGATCAACGAGGACTTCAACATCTCGACCGCGCGCTCGACGACCGTG
Source organism: Planctomycetota bacterium (assembly GCA_044228955.1). Lineage (GTDB taxonomy): Bacteria > Planctomycetota > UBA1135 > UBA1135 > JAEUIA01. The sequence continues at coordinate 8,282 of JBGATY010000012.1, forward strand.
CTCGAGCTGGCCGAGATGATCTGGAAGAAGATCCACGGCACGAAGAAGCCCTTCAAGTGGACGTCCGACGAGCCGTTCGAGCACGACGTCCAGAAGCGTGTGCCGGACGTGTCGAAGTCGAAGCGCGTGCTCAACTTCGAAGCCACGACGCCGCTCGAGTCGATCCTCGACGAAGTCGTGCCGTGGGTGAAGAAGCAGGTCGAACTCGGGCACATCTGACGCACCGAAGCGGCGCGATTCCGCCGTTCTCGTCGCTGTCGGATCGTGATGTGATTCACGCTCCGACAGCGGCGAGAACGGCGGAGTCGTGTCTGGCTCCGCACGGCGAGAGTCCACCCGCGAGGCACGCGCCGAATCCCGCTGCCGGCGGAAGGGCGCGTTGCGCTTGCCTGACGGCCCGGTCCCGCCGGCCCGCGCTCCTAGCGGAAGTACGTGTCGCCGAAGAAGACCCAGTCCGTCTCCCTCGGCGCCAGAGCGGGCAGATCCTCGGGCCAGCGAACGCTCAAGACCACCTGACGCTTGCGCGCGAGCGGCTTCAGCTCGAACCCGAACGTCTGAATGCCCCGGTCCGTCTCGACGTTCAGCGGGTCGAACCGCTTGTCGACCATGACCTCGCTCTGTCCCTCGGTTCCGTACGTCACGGTGACCAGTACCCGGACGCCTTTCGACGTCATGACCTTCATCCAGGCCGGAGGGATGCCGAACTTCCCGTCGAGGTGCGTCAGGTTCTGCGGGACGTCGAACGTGATCTCCGTCCCCGTCTTCACGGCCAGCACTTCCCAATTCCCGTTGATGAAGCGCTGTTGCGCGCCGTCACGCGGTTCGATCCTGATCGGCGGCAGGTTGAACATCCACCACGTGTACATGGCACGCGCATCGGCCGGCATGTCGTCGAACGGCTTGAGGTTCATGAGGGCCATGAACCGCATGATGTAGTAGAGCCGGCCTTCGTTGTTGTGGATGCGGTCGTCGCCGACCCAGCGCTCGATGAGTTGGCCGGGAGGCGTCCCGGCGTGGACTTCCGCCATCAGATCCGTGCCGAGTTGCTTGCGCACGACCGCGAACTCCTCGCCGAAGCGCGCGTTCACCGTCCAGGCCGCGATTCCGAGCGCCGTGGCGATCACGGCCGGCACGGCCCAACGCGCGACCCGATTGCCGAAGAGCATCCACGCGAAGACGGCGGTCGAGAGGATCGGCGCCGGCAGCGTGATGTAGCGCACGGCGAATCCGGCGCCGACGCCGCTGGCTGAGCGCCCGTACCCGATCGAAAGCACGAGGGCAACGGTCGCGCCGAGGCACACGAGGAGCGCTGCGACGCGCCAACGCTCGTCACGACGCTTGAACCAGGCCCACAGGAGGAGCGCGCTCGTCGCGAGCACGACGACGACGATCGACCACCCCGAGAGCGGCCACCATTCCTCGCCGGCATTGCCGAAGGCGAGCGAGCCGACGCGAGTGGCGAGCCCCAGGATCACGCTCGGATCGGTCGAGCGCTGCGAACCGTCCGGGTACACGAAACCGTGCAGGTACAGCCAGATCAGCGCGATCGTAGCCGCCGCGAACAGCGCCAGGACCGCGGAACCGAAGCGCCGGCCTGCTTCGCGCCGGCGAGCGGCCACGACGGCGGCGAGGAGCAGCGCGAGCACGAAGACCGGTGCCTGCGCCATCCCCATCCCGCCGCAGAGCGGCAAGAGAGCAACGCACAGGCCGATCCCGAGCGCTTCGAGCGGGCCGAACCCGCTGCGCTTCTTCGCGATGGCGATCATCAAGGCGATCGACACGAGGAGCGTCGGCAGGCTGAGGGCGATCTGGAAGCCCATGAGCAGGTTCTCGGAGTTGCCCGTGTGCAACCACAAGAACGGGAACACGACGTCGACGAGGCTCGTCTGTCCGCGCACCTTCCGCGCGACGATCATCATCGCGAACGCGAGCGCGATCAGGATGCCGGCATTGACGTACATCACGGTGCGGATGTCGTGGGAAACGCCGTAGATCGTGGAACCGAGCCAGCGCGGAAGCGGAATGCGGTGCTCGTTGTGCAATGCCCACGCTTCCTCGTACGTCCAGTGGAAGTCGGGCTGGATCAGTGGCACGTACTCGAGGTCGTCCCACATCGGGAACGGCGACGAATTCGTCGCGACGTAGTTCAACAGGTTCACCGACATGAACAGCGCGACGAGGCCGACGACGAGCGGACGCCAGGTCGCACGGAACCACCAGCGCAGGTAATTCGGCATCCACTTCCACAGTCGGAAGCGGCTCTCGCCCGCGGTCCGGTCCGTCCACGTGGAGGGCACTTCGCCGACTCCCTGGCCCTTCAAGTGCGCCTTGACCGTCAACTCGAGCGCGATCTCGAAACCCGTGCGTTCCTCGTCCCAGGCGTGCTTCAGGAACTCCTTCGAGTACGCGCGGAAGTTGCTGGTGGCGTCCTTCGTGCCGACGCCCGCGATCCAGTTGAGCGACAGGCCGGCCCAACGCGACAGCGTGCGCTTCAGGAGCGGGCCACCCGACTGCGAACCGCCGCGCATGTACCGCGAACCCGAGACGATCGCGAGATTGTCGCGCCGCATGAGCTCGGCCATCTTCGGGATGTTCTCGGGCGGGTCGGACAAGTCGCCCATCGTCGTGACGACGACGTCACCGATCGCGGCGTCGAAGCCCGCTCGCAGGGCGTTCGCCGCGCCACGGCCGCGGTTGTTCTTCACGAGGCGCAACGTCGGCGGCGCGTCGCTCATCTCGCGAATACCGACGAGCGTCGTGTCCTCGTCGAAGTCGTAGCAGACGAGGATCTCGTGCGGGACGTTCCGGAGCGCTCCCCACAGACCCCTCAGGCAAGCGCCGATGTTCTCGCGCTCGTTGTAGACCGGTACGACGACGCTGATCTTGCGCTCGGGGCTGACGGGCATTCAGGGGGGAGGCGTGCTTCGAAAACGCCCGAACAAGATACCCTCCCGCCGCGCGGGCGGAGAGCGCGAGCTCACTCGAAGTACACGTCGGCCCAATAACCCCAGTCCGCGGCGTGGGGCGCGCCTTCCGGCCAGGTGATTTCGAGTCGGATCCGGCGCGTGTGCGCCGGATCGAACGTGGCTTCGAAAGACTGGGGACCGCGGTCGCGCGCGGTGTTCACCGGGTCGATCGTGCGCTCGAACAACACGCTCCCATCGGCGTCGGCGCGGATGATCGCACGAATGCCCTTCGTCGTTCCGCGCTGCACCCAGATGGGCGGGACGCCGAAGACGCCGCGGAAACGCGTGGATCCGGGCGGCGCGTCGAGCGTCAGGCTGCTGTCCGTCGGCACGGCGAGGACGTCGCACAAGTCCTCGAGGAAGCGGCGCATGGGCGGGGTCGGCGCCCGGATCGCCTCGGGAGGGAGATCGAAGATGGACGTCGAGTACTTGCGACGCGTGGCGTCGCTCGCGGTGTCGAACGGAGCGACTCGGGCACGCGCCATGAATCCGAGCAGTTGATGGAGGCGCTGGCGGTTCGGGTACGCGCGATCCGTCCAGTTCGAGACCACGCGCTGGACCGGCAGGGGACCGACGATGTCCCGCTCGAACTCGCGGGCGAGGTTGGAGTACGCGCCGGCGTAGCGCGCGCCAAACGACGTGTTCTGCGTCACGTTCGCCGCGACCAGGGCGAGCGCGAGCGCTCCCGGGACGGCGGTCTTCGTGAGGCGATCCCCGAAAAGGAGGCAAGCGAACACCGTCGCCGCGATCCACGGTCCGGGCAGGGTGATGTAGCGTGCGGCCGAACCGACTTCCGCGCCGCCGCCGCCACGGCTCCAGCCGATCGCGAGGGCGAGTGTCGCGAGGGCGACGAAGACGACGAGCACTGCGACGACGCGCGGTCGCTCGCCGGCGCGCTCGCGCCAGGCGCGCACCGACACCAGCGCCGCGACCGACGCCATGGCCGCGCAGGCGATGCCCGACCACGGCCACCAGGCCGCTCCCGCGGGCCCGAACGCGGAAGCGAGGACGCGCCACGCCGTGGTCAGCGTGCGCACGGCGTCGCGGGCTGGAGTCTCTGTGGCCGGGCGGTGGTAGCCGACCATGTACGCGGCCACGACCGCGGCGGCGACGACGAGCCCGAAACCGAGCACGCGGCGCGTTCCCGCCGCGTGCTTCAGCCCGAAGAAGGCTGCGACGAGCGCCAGCGCGAACGCCGGCCACTGCGTGATGCCGGGGCCGCCGCACAGCGGCAGGAGCGCGAGGCAAATGACGAGCACGAGTGCTTCCGCCGCCGTGAACGTGTCGCGCTCACGACGCACCACGACCAGCATCATCACGCAGGCGAGCACGGTCGGCAGTACGAGCGCGAGTTGGAACGCCATCAGCAGGTTCTCGGCGTTGCCCGTCGAAAGCCACAGGAGCGGGAACACGACGTCGACGGCCGAAATCGATCCGCGAATCCGCTTCGCGGTCCAGATCATCGCGGCGGCGAGCGCGGAGAGCAGCAGCGCGTTCAAGATCATCGGCGCTCGGATGTCGTCGAACACGTCGAACAGTCCGATCGCGACGAACTTGGGCAGCGGCACGCGGTGTTCGTTGTGCAGCGCCCACAACTGGCTCCAGGCGACCGGTTCGTCCTTCAGGACGAATGGAACGAGCTCCATGTCGTCGCGCAGTGGCACGGGCGACGCGTGCGCGAGAACGAACCGCACGAGCGCGACGGACATCCATGCCCACGCGCCCCACACGACGAGCGGCTGCCACAGCCTGCCCGGTTGTGATCGCGATCCAGTCAATGCGCGGAGCCGTCTCTCAAGTGAACTTCGTGTGACCCGGCCGCGGAACCGCTGTCGTCGTGACGTCGCCCATCGCGTAGGTCGCCGGGCCGTGACGCTCGACCGAGGCCAGCGCCTTCTCCCACGTCACAGCCTCGCCCGTGTACGCGGCCATGCGGCCCATGATCGACATGAGCGTGCTGTTGTTCATCCACTCGCCGTCGAAACGGTGCTTCCCGCTGCGGATGCCGGCGAAGAACTCCTCGTGCTCGTGCACGTACATCAACCCGACGTCCTCCGCCGGTGCCTCGTACTTCCAGTTGGTTTCGCCGTGGATCCAGTGCTCCGCCGCCCAGCCGTTGATGCGCGCGACGCCTTTTTCGCCGTAGACCCAGTCGCTGTTGTCGGTGGGGCAATTCTCCCACTGGCGCGCCATCAAGTAGGCGCGGCGATCGCCGCTGTATTCGTAGGTGACGCTGAAGTGGTCGAAGATGTTGCCCGGGTGGATGTCGCTGCGCTGCGCGCGGCCGCCAACGGCCCAGCAGCGCAAGGGCGGTTCGTTGTTCATCGCCCAGTTGATCTTGTCCACCGAGTGACACGCTTGCTCGACGATGTGATCGCCGCCGAGCCACAGGTAGTGGTACCAGTTGCGGATCTGGTGCTCCATCTCGCTCGCTCCGGGCTTGCGTTCGACGAAGCCGTTCGGCGAGCCGTTGTAGATCGCGTACACCGCGCGAATCGCGCCGAGCGCGCCGTCGTTGATGCGCTGGTACGCCGCGCGCTCGGGCTTCGACGAGCGCCAGCAGAACCCGGAGACGACCGAGAGCTTCTTCTCCTTCGCGAGCTTGCAGGATTCCATCATCGAGCGCACACCGGGCGCGTCGACGGCCATCGGCTTCTCGGCGAAGACGTGCTTGTTGGCCGCGACCGCGGCCGCGACCTGTGCCGGGCGCCAGTGCGGCGGCGTCGCCAGCAGGATCACGTCGATGTCCGTCGCGAGCACCTTGTCGATCGCGTCGAATCCGACGAAGCGCCTCTCGGCGCCGACCTGAACGCGATCGGGATAGTCCTCGACGAGGTGCTTGTGGCTCGACTCGAGCCGATCCGCGAGGCAGTCGCCCATGGCCGTGATCACGACGCCCGAATCCGCCTCGAGCGCGTTCACCGCCGCGCCCGTGCCGCGTCCGCCGCAGCCGACGAGCCCCACCTTGAGCGTGTCGAGCTTCTTCGCCGAGGACGCGTTCTGCGCGAACACGCGCGGCACCACGAGAGCGCCGGCCGCGGTCGCGGCGGAGACTTTCAGGACAGAGCGACGATCGAGGGGGGCTTGGCTCATGACGACTCGCTTCCAGAGGAGGGTGCGCGCCGAAGCGGCGCCGCGCGCAGGCCAGTCTAGCGAGGCAGCGGCGATTCGGCCCCAGTCAGCACAGGCCGGAGCGGATCGCCGGGGGGGGGGGCGACCCCGACGTCGGCGCGTCCTCGGGCGCGCTGATCGTCTCCGCACCTGCCCTGGCGAGCGCGGCCCGCGGCGCGCGCACGATCCTCGACGGCTGCGACCGTCAGGTCACCCATGAAACGCGCTGACGTACGCACGCTGCTCATGACGTAGAATTCGCCACGGAACCCGGTGCCCGGAGATCCTCGTCATGACCCTGATGTTGACCCCCGAGATCGAAAAGCGCATGCGCGCGCTGATCCTCGACATGATGCGCGAAGTCCGCGGCCGCGCGTCGATCGGGCCGGCGGACGTCGCACAGCGTTACCACCCCGAGCAATGGCGCAAGTGGATGGACAGCGTCAAGGAGGTCGCGCGGCGGCTCGCGGAGAGCGGCGCAATCGAGGTCACGCGGCACGGCAAGCCCGTCACGGAATGGCCCTGGCGCGGAGTGATTCGCTTTCGGAACCCCGCCGCGACCGACGCCTAGTCCCGACTCGTGGCGCCGATCAGCGCGCTGCGTCGGACTCGCACAGCACCCGGAAGCCGATGAACCCGCCGTCGGCGAGCCACCACACGCCGCGCGGGATCTGCGGGTCGGTGCGGTTCAGCGACTTGTCGTCGGGACGCCGCGCCGTCGTCGTGACGGCTTCGGCGGCTTCGCGGTAGGAGCCGCCACGGGCGACTCCGGTTCCGGTCGCGCTCGTCGTCCACTCGGCCGCGTTGCCGAGCACGTCGAGGAGGCCGAGCGCATCGGGCTGTCGAGTTCCGACCTCGTGCGTCGCCACGCGCGACTCGCGCTCGCTGTTGTCCTTGAACCAGGCGACGTCGGCGAGGGGCACGTCTGCGCGCGCGCCGCGCATCGCCGCCTGCTCCCATTCCGTCTCGGTGGGCAGACGGAACGGCTTCCCGGTCTTGTGCGCGAGCCACCGGCAGAATTCGGTCGCGCCCTTGTAGCTGACCGAGATCACTGGATACCCCGCGTGTCCGAAGCCGCGGTCCATCAGGATGTACGGCTTGCTCGGTCGCGCGAACGCATCCGGCGAGTCCTTCTCCGTCTCGGCGCGATCCAGCGCGAACACGAACGCGTCGTACATGTCCCACGTCGTCTCCGTGCGGGCGAGGTAGTACGGTTTCGACGTCGGATCGGCGGGATCGGGGACGATCGGCACGAAGCGGAGCTTTGCGGTCGTGCCCGGCACCGTGATTTCGAACGGTTCGAGCGCCGGGCTGGTTTTCGTCGCGACCGGCACTTGCGCGGGCGCCGTCGGCGCGGTGTGCTCGGTCGCGCAGGCCGTGAGGAACAACGTGAGAAGGGAACCCAGGATCGTCGGTTGCGTGCGCACGTCGATGTGTCTCCTCGTTTGGGCCGCACTGCTTCTCGGCGCGTGCTCGACACCGCGTGCGACGGTCGAACGTCTCGAGTTCTCGCGGCTCTCCATGGGTGTCGAGGCGCGCATCGTACTGCACGCGGCCGATCGCGCGCACGCTGAACGCGCCGTCGAAGCCGCCTTCGGCGCGATCGCCCGACTCGAATCCGTGATGAGCGACTGGAGCGCGACGAGCGAACTCGCGCACGTCGTCGCGACGGCGGCGGACGGGCCGATTCCGGTTTCGGACGACTTCTTCGACGTGCTCGAGCGCGCACTCGACATCTCGCGTCGGACGGAGGGTGCCTTCGATCCCACCGTCGCGCCGCTCGTCCGGCTGTGGCGTTCGGCTCGCGCCACGCAGTGCCTGCCGAGCGCCGCCCAGATCCGCGCCGCGCGCGCGCGCGTCGGTATCGAGCGCCTCGAACTCGATCCGCGCGCGCGCACCGTCAGGTTCACCGAGCCCGGCGTCGAGCTCGATTTCGGCGCGATCGGCAAGGGCTACGCCTGCCAGCGCGCGCTCGAGGTCCTGACCCGGGCCGGCATCGAAAGCGCCCTCGTCGAGATGGGCGGCGACCTCGTCTGCTCCAAAGCGCCGCCGGGGAGGGCTGGTTGGCGCATCGATCTCGAATCCGAAGGCCTGAGCCTGATCGTCGCGCATCGCGCCGTGTCGACGTCAGGGGACCGCGAGCAGTGGGTCGAGATCGGCGGGCGGCGCTACAGCCACGTGCTCGACCCGCGCACGGGCTTCGGTTTGGAGACTCGAGCGCGCGCCATCGTGGTGGCGAGCGACGGCGCCGTGTCCGACGCCGTCGCCACCGCGATCTCGGTACGGGGGGGGGCGGATGGAATCGCGCTCGCTGCTCGCTTCCCTGACCTCGAAGCACGGTTGGAGGAAACGGACGCGGGCGAGAGGGTCGTGCGCTCCACGAACGGCTTCGCGCGCTTTCTCGAAAAGTAGGGGAAACACCCGTAAGGCTCCGCGAGTCCAAGACAAGGCGTGTCGGCCGGTGCTTCGCGGCAGGGGAACTTCCCAGAACCTCTCGCGAAACACCCCACGAATGGGTGACGAGCGTTCGCGAAGAGGGGCCCTGCCCTGATTCCGGTCGCGAAGTTCCCTGGCGGGGTGCGTCCGCGGACACGGGCGTGCTCCGCTTTCCCTTTGTCCAAGGAACAGCCAGAATGAAACTCGCCATGGTGACGAACGTGTCCAGTCCGTCCGAGGACGATACGCCGCAACCCGCCGATTCGTGGGGCGGCGAAACCGACTGGGGTTTGATCCGCAATGCGTCCAATGGCGCGCCGGCGTTCAATCGTGATCGCGTGTGGGGCGAGCTGATCCACCGCTACGAGGGGCCCGTGCGGCGCGTGCTCGGTCGGCACCTGCGTGGCGATCCGGCGGTCGAGGACGCTGTCGCGGACTTCTTCAGCGAGTTGTTCCAGAAGCGCCAGATCCTTGAGCGCGCGGATCCCGGGCAAGGCCGATTCCGCTGCTACATCCAGGGCGTGATCCGGCGCTATGCGCTGCAGTGGAAGCGCTCTCACGGAATGAAGCTCGTCCAGGATGTCGACGCGATCGAGGTCGCCGCCGAGTCGAAGGACGAGGTGGAGGGCGAGGAGGAACTCCTCTGGGCCGACGCGATCCTCGAGCACGCGATCGGACGGCTGCAGCGCGAGGCGAAACGCGACGCCGAAATCCTGCTCGCGTACTACGGCCTGTTCGGCCATGCGCCCGTGAGCGCCGAGGAATTGGCGCGCCAGCGCAGCCTGTCCGTGGCGACCTTCCACGTGGCCTTGCATCGGGCGCGGTCGAAGCTGCGCGCGGCGCTGGTGGAGGAATTGCGCCCCATGGTCAGTTCGAGCGAAGACATGGCGACGGAGCAGCAGTTCCTGATCACGAGGCTGTGCGCGGCGCACCCGGGGCTCGACCTCGGGGTCTGAGCCGGAGCCTGGCTCCGTATCCGCTCAGACCCGCGCCTTGTTGTCCTTGCGCGTCTGCTTCTTGCGCTCCATCTCGGAGAGGACGCGCTTGCGCAGGCGCAGGGACTTCGGCGTGACCTCGAGGAGTTCGTCGTCCTCGAGGTACTCGAGCGATTCTTCGAGCGACATCACGTGGGGCGGCGGCAGCTTGACGTTGTCGTCCTTGCCGGCCGAGCGGATGTTCGTGAGCTTCTTCTCGCGACAGACGTTGACGCCGAGGTCGTTGTCCTTGTTGTTCTCGCCGATGATCATGCCCTCGTACACGGGCGTGCCGGGCTCGATGAAGAACGTGCCACGGTCGAGCAGGCCGAACATGCCGTAGGGGATCGAATCACCGGTGCGGTCGGCGATGAGCACGCCGTTCTGGCGCATCGGGAGCGGGCCGCCATCGGGACGCCAGCACTCGAAGACGTGGGAGAGGATCGCCATGCCCTGCGAGAGCGTCATGAGCGCCGTGCGCGCGCCGATCAGACCGCGCGACGGCACGAGGAACTCGATGCGGCTCGAGTTCTCGAACGGCTCCATGTGGGTCATCTCGCCGCGGCGCTTGCCGAAGTACTCGATGATCTTGCCGGCCGAGACCGTGGGTACGTCGATGCTCGTGCGCTCGTAGGGCTCGCACATCTTGCCGTCGACCTTCTTCAGGATGACGCGCGGCTTGCCGACGCTGAACTCGTAGCCCTCGCGGCGCATGTTCTCGATCAACACGCCGAGGTGCATGACGCCTCGACCCTTCAGCTCGTAACCTTCGCCCGCTTCCGCGCTGTCGGGCGGAACGAGCACGAGCGCGACGTCGCGCAGCGCGGCCTTTTCGAGGCGTCCGAGGATCTGGCGGCTCGTGACGTACTGGCCTTCTTGTCCCGCGAACGGCGAGTTCGAGACGAAGAACTCCATCGAGATCGTCGGCTCGTCCATGTGGATCGCCGGCAGCGGATCTTGCTGGTCGGGCGGGCAGAGGGTGTCGCCGATGCGGAACTCCTCGATGCCCGCGACGACGGCGATGTCGCCGCACTTGACCTCATCGCACGCGACGCGATTGAGACCTTCGTAGCGGAACAGGCCCTTCACCGGCATCAGCGTCGATTTCGAACGGTCGGGGTGGCACAGCGCGACGCGCATGCCGTTCTTGATCGTGCCGCGCTTCACGCGGCCGATCGCGATGCGGCCGAGGAAGTCGTCGTGGTCGAGCGTCGCGGCCTGGAACTGCAGCGCGCCGGCGTCGTCCTGGACGGGCGCGGGCACGTGCTTCTGGAGCATGTCGAAGAGCGGCTTCAGGTCCGTCTTCGGGTCCTTCATGTCCGCAATCGCGTAGCCGTCGCGGCCCGAGCCGTAGACGACCGGGAAATCGAGCTGGTCATCGTGCGCGCCGAGCTCGATGAAGAGCTCGAACACCTCGTCGAGCACTTCGTTCACGCGCGCGTCGGGCCGGTCGATCTTGTTGATCATCACCAGCGCGCGCAGGCCGTTCTCGAAAGCCTTGCGCAGCACGAAGCGCGTCTGCGGCATCGGGCCTTCGGCCGCGTCCACGAGCAGGAGCACGGCGTCGGCCATGCGCAGCGTGCGCTCGACCTGGCCGCCGAAGTCGGCGTGGCCGGGCGTGTCGACGATGTTGATGCGCCAGCCGTGGTAGTCGATCGCCGTGTTCTTGGCGAGGATGGTGATGCCCCGTTCGCGCTCCTGCGCGTCGGAGTCCATCGCGCGCTCCTGGACCTGCTGGTTCTTCCGGAACGTGCCCGCGAACTGGAACATCGTGTCGACGAGCGTCGTCTTGCCATGGTCGACGTGCGCGACGATGGCGATGTTTCGGATCTGCTTCTTCGAATTGGGCATGGGACGTCTTTCCGCGGAAAATCGGGCGAAAGAAGGTACTCGGACGACTGTCCCGCGACAACCGCGAAGGTCCGAAAGCACCCGTCAATCGACGATTCGCTGCACCCGATCGAGCCGATACGTCTTGATCGTACACGACTCCAAGATCGACTGTGAGTCGCGCGGTAGCGCCCTCCTCGCCGTAGAGGAGCGTGATTCGATAGCGGTCGCGGCAGGCATGCGACAGGGCGCGCAGGCGGGTCGGGACGCGCGGCGTCTTCGGTGCGGCCGAACGCAACGTCAGTCGGCCGCCCGATCGTGAGAGCAGTTCGAGGTACAGCGCCTCGCCCGTGAGTCCGGCCTCGTTCGCGGACAGCCTCTCGATGCATGCCTCCAGGACCTTCCAACAACTGACCGCGTCCGCGAGCGCGCGGTGGTGCACGTCGACTTCGATGTCGAGGTGCGCCGTCAGCGTCCCGAGCTTGTGATCGCTGGCTTCGGGCACGTAACGGCGCGCGAGCTTCACGGTGTCGAGCAGCGGGGACTCGGGCAGCACGAGACCGTGCCGCGCCGCCTCGAACGCGAGCACGTTCGCGTCGAACGGCGCGTTGTGCGCGACGAGCCAGTCCTCGCCGGCGAAAGCGAGGAAGTCGCCGATCACATCCGGCGCTGGACGGGCGTCGCGCACCATCTCGTCCCGGATGCCGTGGATCGACAGCGCGAACTCGTCGATGGCGACCTCGGGGCGCACCAGGGCCTCGAAATGCCCGGTGATCTCGCCGTCTTCGACGCGCACGGCTCCGATCTCGAGCAGGTGAGGCGCGCCGCGCGACGTGGCGGTTTCGGTATCGAATACGACGAGCGTTCGCGACATGCGGGCGATCCTAACCTTTGCGGAGGCGGGGCCCGTCCCGAGCGGTGCTTGCCTGCTCAGGAGTTTGCCGTCAGCGCAGTTTCCAAGTGCCGCTCACCGTGTCGTGCGTCGCGCGGGAGAGCTGCCAACCGTCCTCGCCGATCGTCATCGTGCCCGCCACGGAGAACTGCCAGGCCAGGCGTTCGCCGCCACCGCGGGTGTCGACGATCCGAACCGAGAAACGCACTTCGGCGCTTTTCCCGGCGGGCTTCGCGACGTCGACCACCAGTGAATCGGCCACCACGCTGGCGCGGTAGGGGAACCCCCTCGTGGCGGGATCCTTCTCCGAGAAGAACGCGCTCGCGATCGCCGCGCGCACGTCGTCGCGGTGGAAGCCCGACGTCTCGTCGACGAATTGCGGCGCGAGGAATTCGAGAATCGGGTTCATGCGGGCATCGCCGAACCCCGCGCATGCGGCTTCGAGGCGCGCACGGATCTTGGCCTCGTCGGACTGGAAAAAGCCGTGCAGTGCGCGTGCCCCGATCCAGGCGAGCGAGACGGCGATCAGGAGCAGGGCGAGCTTCTTCACCATGGGCGGAATGGCGTGCCGTGAACGTGCGCTTTGCAGGTCAACCAGTTGTCACGGTCCACTAGGTCGCGAGCTGCTGGAATTCCGGCATGCCGCGCAGGACGTCGAGGTCGGTGTTGCGCACGAGTTCGCTGTGGATGTAGAAGCCGCGATGCTGGGCCTGAGCCAGGGCCTCGACGGATTCGGCGAGGTCGCCCACGATCGCATAGACGCACGCGGCGTGGAACGCCGTGTAGCCGTCCTTCGGGAACATCTCGCGAGCGCGATTCGCGTGGCCGCGGGCTTCCTCGGCGAGACCGATGCGGCCTTGCAGCATGGCTAGGTGCAACCGCGCCTCCTGGCTGTCGGGGATCTTGGAAAGGTGCGCGCGCGCCGCGGCGATGCCCTGGTCGGCGATCTCGATCGCCTCTTCGTAGCGGTTGAGTCGCTGCAGCACGGAGTACAGGTGATCGTAGCTCGCGATGTGCATCGGCTTGAGGGCGATCGCGCGCTGCAACAGCCCCGATGCGTTCTTGAAATTCCCCGCTCGCGCCAGGCTCGCTCCGAGCATGCGGTGCGCGAGCCACTCGTCGTTGTTCAATTGGATCGCCAGGCGATATTCGCGCTGCGCATCGGTCGAATGTCCCGACAAGTGCCAGGCGAAACCGAGCGACGTGTGCGCTTCGGCGCAGTTCGAATCGAGCACGAGCGCGCGCGCCGCGTTCTCCCGTGCTTCGTCGAGGAAGGCGACGTCGCCGTCCCAGTACAGGTACTTGCGCACCATCGCCTCCGCCATCCCCGCGTAGGCGACGGCGCAGTGCGGATCCGCGTCGATCGCGCGGCGGAAGCTCGAGATCGCGGCCAAAAGGTGCTTCGTCGTGCCCCGGTGCAGGATCTCGTGGGCGTGGGCGGCGTGCTGCGCGCTGGCTTCGACGTTGCGTTGCACCGTGTCGGCCGGGCGTCGCGCGATGTCCGTCAGTCGCTTGCGCACCGTCCGCACCGCACCGCGCACGAGGCCGGCTTGCAGATCCCAGTCGTCGCTGCCCTTGTACGCGACGCGGTCCTTCCACATGTCGCGCAGGCGCGGCGGCGAACCGTTCTGCCTGTCGTACTGCTCGAGGTAGATCTCCAGTTCGCCGGCGTTGTCGAGCACCGAGAGGTTCAAGCGCAAGGCGTAGTCGAACGGCTTGTCGCTCGGCAGCTCCTCCTTGTCCGACGTCGACACCGTCAATCCCTTCACGCGCTCGAGCTCGCTCGCCAGGTCACGGCGCAAGGATCCGGCCAGTACGCTGCAACTGTCGGGCATGTCGCCGCCGCAGGTCACGCGCGGAATCACGATGGTGCCGGACAGATTGGGATTCGCCGCGACGCCGTTCGAGGACCCCATCCCATCGGCGATGGCGCTCAGCACTCCGTGCACTTCCGTGGCGTCGGCGTAGCGGTCCTCGGGACGCGCCATCAGGCAGCGCATGATGAACTTCTCGAGCGCGGGCGGGAATCCGAGGCGCACTTCCGACGGCAGTCGCGGCTTGCCATCCAGGATCGCCATGCACACCTCGGGAAAGCTCTTGCCCGGGAACGCAAGCGCGCCGGTCATCGCGTGATAGAAGACCGATCCGAGCGCGAAGACATCCGATCGCACGTCGAGGTCGTCGCCGCGCACCTGTTCCGGGCTCATGTAGAGCACCGTGCCGACGAGCATGCCGTGCTGCGTGATGTTCGAATCGTTGTTCGCGCGCGCGATGCCGAAATCGAGCAGCTTCACCGTGCCGTCGTCCTGCACCATGATGTTCCCTGGCTTCAGGTCGCGGTGGATCAGGTGCTGCTTGTGCACGAGCTTCAGCGCATCCGTGACGGCCAGCGCGATGCGCAAGCACTCGTCGTAGCCGAGCGTCTGTTCCTTGATGATCTTGTCGAGCGTGCGCCCCTGCAGGAACTCCATCGCGATGTACGAGGTGTTCTGGTCACGGCCGTACTCGTAGATCGTCGCGATCGACGGGTGCGCCAGGTTCGACGTGTGCTTCGCCTCGCGCAGGAAGCGGTGGTCCGCGGCCGGATCGATCTCGACGTGAGCGCGCAGGATCTTCAACGCGACCGTGCGCCCGAGCTGCAGGTCGACCGCCTTGTAGACCTCGGAGAGGGGACCTTCGCCGAGCTTGTCCTTCTTGGGGTCGAATTCGAAGTGCGCGAACTGCATGACGAAGAGGCGGGGGGGGGGACGAATCGCCGATCAGATCCTATCGGAACGATCGGCCCGGGTTGCGCTTGGAGTTGCCACTCTGGCGCTTCCGTCCCGCGGCTGGCACAACGGGGGCCATGGCCGAGGCAACCCGACCCGATTCCGAGCCCGTGGCGAAGGCGGAGCTCAACCCGTTCGACGACGGGGACTTCCACTGCCTGTCCCCGGCCCTCGCGCGCGACCCCCAGTACAACGACCGCCGGCTCCTGTTGCGGCGCAAACTGCTGTCGCTCGCCAAGGTCTTCGCGGCCGAGGCGAAGCCCCTCGGCGCCGAGTTCGACGTGCGCACGAGCCTCCACGCGCCGAGTTCGTTCAACCACATGCAGGTCAAGCGCATCTGGGCGTACGCGGTGCGCTCGAAGGCCGAGAAGAAGCGCCTGAAGTCCGTGATCGGCGCCGACCTGGCCAAGGATCTCGACGCGGCGTATCGCAACGTCTACTTGTGCGCGGCGGTCGAGAACGACGCGCTCGAAGTCAGCCTGCGCATCCACGCCGACGCGTGGTTCGATGGCGCGAACCTCGTCAATCGCACGAAGAAGGAAGGCCTCGAGGGCTGGAAGAAGGCGCTGAACGCGCTCGACGGCTACCGCCTGCGGCTCGACGACTGGAAGGGCGAGTGGCCGTGCGGCGCGCTCGGCCGCGAGAAGCTCGAGGAGTTCTTGAAGTACTACAAGCCGGCCGAGCACGCGCTCGTCGTCGAGCGCCGTTGGCCGGCCAGCCCGGGTGTGCGCGCGGCGCTGTTCGAGCCGCACGTCCCGCGCGAGATCGTGAACGAGATGCTGCGGCTGGTACCGCTGTACCGCTTCACCGCGTGGTCGGCCGAGAGCGACTTCCTGTTCGCGAAGTGAACTTCACTTCTTCTCTTCGAGCTCGCGCCGGTACTGCTCGAGCGTGCCAACCAGGTTCTTGTCGATCGCCGCGGCCTTCTCGCAGAACGCCACCGCCTGTCGAAGATCGCCCTTCAGGTAGTAGACGCGCGCGATTGCGTCCAGGACGGGGGCTTCCTTGCCGCCCGACATCTCGTTCGCGCCGAGGCACAGTGCGAGCGCGTAGTCGAGGTCGCGCCGAGCGATCCTCGAGCCCGGATCCACGATCTCGAACGCGACGGCCGACATCGCCATCCAGTCCTTCTTGCCCGGGCCCTCGAAGTACGTCCTCGCGAAGGCGTAGGCCTTGTCGCAGTCGCCGATTTCACGCACCAGGACGCGGAATTTCATCGCCGCCATCACGCCGTACTTCTCCCCGTCGATCGCGAGCAGCTTGTCGGCGACCTCGAGCACGCCAGCCCAGTCCTTCTTCTTGAAGGCCACTCCGTAGGCCTGCTGCAGCGTCGCCTCCCGGCCCTCGACCTCGGCGCGCAGCTTGTACGCGGCGGAGAGCGCCGCGAGGTCGTGCTTCCCGGCCAGCACCTGTTCGAGCACGGGCTCGACCTCTCCGGGGAGGCCGATGAACGCGATCTTGCCCGCGCGATCGATCAAGAAGACCGTCGGGATCGACGTCCGGCCCGACGCCGCCATGAGCGCGTTCGTGGTCGTGCGCTCCCTGTCCCACGCGACCGCGTACGACATCAGGTCGGGCTTGTCCGACAGGAGCTTCTCCGCCGCGCGCCGCGTGTTCCCGCGCTTGTCCGTGGCCGTGAGGCCGATCACGACGAAGCCCTGGTCCTTGTACTTCTCCTGCAGGGCGCCGAGTTGCGGCGCCGCGCGCAGGCACGGACCACACCACGTCGCCCACACGTCGACGAGGTAGACCTGACCGGGCGCGAAGGACTCGATCGGCCCGCCCTTGAGCCAGGCCTCGACCGTCAAGGCTGGAGCCGCGTCACCGACGGACAGCGTGCGCGCAGGAGCGGGCGCCGAGTTGGCCGGTGCCGTTTCGGACGGGTACGCGGCGACGGTCGGCGCGAGTCCCAGGACCAGCACGAGCGCAAGCGGAAGGTGGATCGACATCGGTGCTTCTCTTTCTCTTCTCGATGGACGGATCCGTACGCGCGCCAGGGCGCCGCGGCCGTGCGCAAACGTTGCACGGCGTGAACGAAACCGAGGCCGGACCGTCGTCTACTGCCGGTGAGTCATCGGAAAAGCCGCGCCCGAAACCGGAGCGCGAGTCGCATTCGGGCGGCCCTGTAGCGGGGGCGCCCGATCTCGAGGGCCGCACCCGGCAGTGGAGGCTGGGTGCGGCCCGTTTCGTGCGCGCGCGTCCCGACCGCCCGCGATCGACCTCGGAAGGGCCGAAAACGGACTCCGCCCGCCGGAAGGGCCCGTCCATGGCGCGTGGAGGGCCGGTATCCGAGGCCTGGATCGCGTAGACTGCTGGCCCTTTTTTCCTGGCGCCCCCCGGCCCCCAGAGCCCCCATGGACATCACCAGCAAGTACGCACCGAAGGACCAGAAAACGAGCCACAAGGAGCTCCTCCTCGGGGTCCCCGGGTATTCCTTCCTCGACCTGCACGAGCCCGAGCGCCTCGCCGCACTGCACGCGACGTTCCTGGCGTTCCTGAAGAGCCGCGACGCGGCCCTTTTCGACGCGTGGACGGCGCACAGCGAGGGCACCACGCCGCTCGTGGGTCCGGCAGAATCCGAACTCCTGATCGGCGTGGCACGCCACCAGTCCGCCTTCCTCGCGCGGCTCTTCGCCATCGAGGGCGCGGTCGGCGCGCGCAAGACGTCGCTCCTCGATCGCCAGATCGTCTACAAGGTCCGCGACCGCTTCGTGAAGAAGGTCGTGCGGCGCGTCCAACTCGCGGCTGGAACGACGCCCGAGGCTGTGCACGCGCACGCGGCGAAGATCCTCGCGGCCGTTCCGGGTCGTGCCGTCGACGCGGAAGGCGAAGAGCGTTTCTGTTCGCGCGTATTCCATCTGCTCGAACGCACCGCCGACGAGCCTTACGCCCCGGGCGCGGTCGAATCCGTGAGCCAGGCGCTCGACGTGCTCGCGCTGTCGCTGAAGTTGAAGCGCGAGGCGCAGTCGCCGGAACTCGACGGCTGGCGCAGCCTGCGCGAGCTGAAGGAACTCGATTTCGAACACGGGCTCGTGCACTGCGTGCGGCCGATCAAGGGTTTCCCGGAGGCGATCGAGGGTCACGTCGAGCACCGCCGCTTGCGCGACGGCTTCAAGCTCACCGATCCCCGCGGCGACGACGGCCAGGTGCTCTCCGAAGTCGACCAGTGCATCTTCTGCCACGAGCGCGAGAAGGACTCCTGTTCGCGCGGCCTGTTCGACAAGAAGACCGGGCAAGTCGTGAAGAACCCGCTGGGCATCGATCTCGAGGGCTGCCCGCTCGACGAGCGCATCAGCGAGATGCACACGCTGTACGCGGAAGGCGATCCGCTCGGTGCCCTCGCGCTGGTCATGATCGACAATCCGATGTGCCCGGGCACGGGACACCGGATCTGCAACGACTGCATGAAGGCCTGCATCTTCCAGAAGGTTGAGCCGGTCAACATCCCGCTGATCGAGACGAAGACGCTCACGGACACGCTCGACATGCCGTTCGGGCCGGAGATCTACCTCCTCCTGACACGCTGGAATCCGTTGCGCGTCAAGCGGCCCTTCGCGCTGCCGTACAACGGCATCAACGTGCTGGTCGTCGGCATGGGGCCGGCCGGCTACACGCTCTCGCACTATCTCGCCAACGAGGGCTTCGGTGTCGTGGGTGTGGACGGGCTCAAGATCGAGCCGCTCCCGAGTCAATGGACCGGAATCCGCGGTGGCGGCGAGAAGGACGTTCCGCCGATCCCGGTCGAGCAGTACGCGCGCATCAAGGCCGAGCTCGACGAGCGCATCCTGCTCGGATTCGGCGGCGTTTCCGAGTACGGCATCACGGTCCGGTGGGACAAGAACTTCCTGACGCTGCCGTACCTGTCGTTGCTGCGCCGCAGCAACTTCCAACTCCACGGCGGCGTGCGCTTCGGCGGCACGCTCGATCTGGACGACGCCTGGAAGCTCGGTTTCGACCACGTCGCGATCGCGACGGGCGCGGGCAAGCCCACGATCGTCGACATGAAGAACAACCTCTCGCGGGGCATCCGCAAGGCGTCGGACTTCCTGATGGCCCTGCAGCTCACCGGCGCGTTCAAGCGCGACTCGATGGCGTGTCTGCAACTGCGACTGCCGGTGATCGTGATCGGCGGCGGGTTGACGGGCATCGACACGGCCACGGAGTCGCTGGCGTACTACCCGTTGCAGGTCGAGAAGATGGCCGCTCGCTACGAGGTCCTCTGCAAGCGGTTCGACGAGCCGATCGTGCGGCGCTTCTTCAGCGCCGAGGAGCTCGCGAACCTCGACGAGTTCCTGGCCCACGGCCGCGCCGTAAAGGCCGAGCGTGAACGCGCGGCGAAGGCCGGGACCGCTCCGGACTTCATCACTCTCGTGCGCGGCTGGGGCGGCGTGCGGCTCGTCTACCGCAAGAACATGGAGGACTCGCCCGCGTACCGGTTGAACCACGAGGAAGTCGTGAAGGCCCTCGAGGAGGGCATCACGTTCGTCGAGTGCATGTCGCCGACCGAGGCGCTGCTCGACAAGCACGGCGCCGTGCGCGCGCTCCTGTTCGAACGTCAGAAGAAGGGCGAGGACGGCAAGTGGAAGGGCACCGGCGAGATCATCGAGATGAAGGCGCACAGCGTCCTCGTCGCGGCCGGAACGAGCCCCAACATCACGTACGAACGCGAACGGCCGGGCACTTTCCAGCTCGACAAGTGGAAGAGCTTCTTCAAGGTCGGCCGAGTCGATGCGGGACAATTCACGCCCGTGGACAAGGGCCGCGACGATCGGGGTGGCGCGTTCTTCACCTCGTACGCGTCGAACCAGAAGACCGTGTCGGTGTACGGCGACAACCACCCCGCGTACGCCGGCAACGTGGTCAAGGCGATGGCGTCCGCGCGTGACGGCTACAAGAGCGTCGTGCACGCGTTCGCGGATCGGATCGCGCGGGTGTCGAATGCGCCGGCGGCGGTCGCCGAGCGCAAGAACGCGTGGCGCAAGCTCACCTTGAAGCTCGATTTCGAGCTCGATGCGGTCGTGCACGAGGTCAACCGCCTCACGCCGACGATCACCGAGATCGTCGTGCACGCGCCTGCGGCCGCGAGACGCTTCGAACCGGGCCAGTTCTATCGCCTGCAGAACTTCGAGGTGAATTCGGAGGTCGTCGCGGGCTCGAAGCTCGCGCTCGAGGGTCTCGCGCTGACCGGAGCGTGGACCGATCCCGCCAGGGGACTGCTGTCGATGATCGTGCTCGAGATGGGCGCCAGCTCGCGGCTGTGCGCGTTGCTGAAGCCCGGCGAAAAGGTGGTCGTGATGGGCCCGACGGGCGCACCCACCGAGATCCCGGAGAACGAGAAGGTCATCCTCGCGGGGGGAGGACTCGGCAACGCCGTGCTCTTCTCGATCGGGCAGGCTTTGCGCGCACGCGGCAACGAGGTCATCTACTTCGCCGCGTTCAGGAAGGGCGAGGATCTGTTCAAGCGCGAGGAGATCGAGGCCGCCGCCGACGTGGTCATCTGGTCGACGGACGGCGGACGCGACATCGAGCCCAACCGCCTGCGCCCATACGACAAGCACTTCCGCGGAAACGTCGTGCAAGCGATGCTCGCGTACGCACGTGGCGAGCTGTACGAGACGCGGGTCGGCCTCAGCGAGTGCGAGCGCATGATCGTCATCGGCTCCGATCGCATGATGAACGCGTTGCGCGAATCACGGCGCGGCGTGCTCAAGCCGTACTTGAAGCCCGATCACGTCGCCATCGGTTCGATCAACTCGCCGATGCAGTGCATGATGAAGGAGATCTGCGCGCAATGCCTGTGCAAGCAGGTCGACCCCGAGACGGGCAAGGAGTTGCCGCCGGTGTTCTCGTGCTTCAACCAGGATCAGAAGCTCGACCACGTCGACTTCGAGAACCTGATGCAGCGCCTGCGCGCGAACTCGATCTCCGAGAAGCTCTCCAACCTGTGGCTGGATCACCTGGTGCACGAGGCCCGGCTGCCGATCTGGTCGACGCTCTAGGTGCCGTCCCAGGCACGGTACCTCGACTAGACCTGCAGGTTCTCGAGGGCCAGGCGATAGCCCTCGCCGCGCACCGTTTGGATCGCCGGTCGACCGTGGCGGTCGAGCTTCTTGCGCAGACGGCCGAGGTGCACATCGAGCAGGTTCGTGCCCGGGTCGAAGTTCATGTCCCACACGTCGCAGAGGAGCTGCGTGCGCGACAGGACCGCTCCCGGCTTCTTGGCGAGCGCGAGCAGCAGGTCGAATTCGCGCGGGGACAGGTCGACGGGGCTCCCGGACCGCTCCGCCTTGCGGCGCGTGAGGTCGAGCTTCAGATCCCCCACACACAGGGGAGCGAGGGATCGGCGTCGACGCAGGACGGCTTCCATGCGTGCCAAGAGCTCGTCGAACGAGAACGGCTTGACCACGAAATCGTCGGCACCGAGCCGCAGACCACGGACACGTTCCTCCGCCGCGTCGCGCCCGGAAATGAAGATCACCGGCACTTCGTCGCCGGCCTCGCGCAGCGCCGTGAGGAGCTCCCACCCGTTCTTCTCGGGCATGATGACGTCGATCAACACGAGCCCGAAATAGCCCGGGCGTTGCGCTCTCATCAATTCGATGGCCTGCGCGCCATTGCTGGCCACCGCCGACTGCACGCCCGCCGAGTGAAGGCACGCGGAGATGTACTGACAGACGTCGGGTTCATCGTCGACGATGAGCACACGGACGTTCAGGGCGGGCATGGTTGCGGGAAACAACGAGGATCCGGACGTGGCGGCTGCGGAGAGCGTGAACGCGAAGGCTAGCAGCCGAATACGCCCCTTCCCAAGTTCGAAGTGCGCACTCGAGCACGAGTGAATACAGCGTCATGAAGCTCCTGCCCAAAGGTGCAGTCGTCCCTATCGGGAGCGTGAGTGTCCCGGCGCCAAACCTGACGATCCCGATAGTCACGCGGGCGGAAGAGCCCGACCGAGTTCCTGCAGCAAGAGTGCCTCCTTGTGGTAGCCGCGAACCCAGGTGCGACCGTCGACCAGGATGAACGGAACGGCCTGTTTGCCCGTTTCGTTCTCGAGTTTCTCCGCCGCGCCTGGATCGTCGTCGATGTAGACCTTGCGGTGCGCTACGGAGTTCGTCTGCATCCAGCGGTCGAGCCGAATGCAGTCCGGGCAGGTTCGCGACGAGTACACGGCCAGGTCGTGGCCGACGAGGAACGAGAGATTCGACGTCATCGTGGTTTTTTGATTCGACCGGGCGAATCGGGCCACCATCCTACATCGCCGAGCGCACGCCGGGCCGCATCGCCATGAGGGAGTTCATCGATCCGCGATCCTGATGCGGATAGGCGCACTCGGGATGGATGTCGGCGAACGCCACCAAGTCTGCGAGCGTCGTCTTCTTCAGTCGATCACGGAAGGCGCTCGAAGCCTTCTTCCAGTACTCGTGCATCGGGCACGCAGCCTCGTCGTTGCACACGCGCTGACCGAGCAGGCACGTGTCCTCCGGGCCGAGTGAGTCCTGCGCTTCCACGATGTCGATCAGGCGAATGTCGGAGGCGGGCCGCGCGAGACGGAAACCGCCGGAGCGGCCGCGCTGGCTCCTGATCACGCCCTTCGCCACGAGCGGCTGAAGGACCTTCCCGAGGAAGGGCCCCGGCAGACCGAGCTCGTCGGCGATTTCGCGGGCGAGGTACAGACGACTGTCGGCACCGCGCGAGGTAGGTGAGGGCACGAATCGCGTACTCGTTGGACCGGGACAACACGGGAGCTCCTTCGACGTTTTTGGATGTTGGGCGGCACCGAGCACCGAGAGAGGGCGAGAGTCCACCCGGGGCCGCACCTGGATATTCGCGGGGGTGTCGGGTTTGGATTCAGGGAAAGCGACGATCGGGTCGGGTTCGACGGGCCCCGCCGTCGGGGGGGGGGGCGGCCTGATCGGCTATCCTCGCAGGGGATGCTCCCGCTCCTCCCGCTCCTCGCTCTCCTGCAGGCGGCACCCGTGGCCGCCACGGCTCCGCGCGTGCTCGTCTACACGCTCTCCGCGGGGTACGAGCACTCGGTCGTGAAGCGGTCGACGCCCGCCGAACCGTCGCTCGTCGAACGCTCGCTCGTCGAGTGGGGGCGCAGGAGCGGCGTATTCGAGGCGGTCCTCTCGCGCGATCCGGCGAGCTTCGAGAAGTCGAACCTGGCTCTCGTGCGCGCCGTCCTTTTCTACACGACGGGTGAGCTGCCGCTCTCGGACGCGCAGCGCGCGGCATTGTTCGAGTTCGTGCGCGGCGGCGGCGGTTTCGTCGGCGTGCACTGCGCGACCGACACGTTCTACGGCGTGCCGGAGTACGGCGAGATGATCGGCGCGTATTTCGACGGACATCCCTGGCACGAGAAGGTAAGGATCGTCGTCGAGGATCCGGCGCACGTCGCGACGCCCCTGTTCGGCGAGGCGTTCGAGATCGTCGACGAGATCTACCAGTTCAAGGCGCCGTTCGAACGCTCGAACGTGCACGTCCTCCTGTCGCTCGACCCCGAGCACGCCGATCCGAAACGCGCCGGTGTGAACAGGGCCGATCGCGATTTCGCGCTCGCGTGGACGAGACCCTTCGGCGCCGGCCGCGTGTTCTACACCGCGCTCGGACACGGCGAGGACGTGTGGAGTGATCCGCGCTTCGAAGCGCATCTCGTCGGAGGCTTGAAATACGTGTTGCGTTCCGAACCGCGGGCGAAGCTGAGCCAGCAGGACGAAGCACGGCGGGCGTTCGCGCTCGCCGGAGCGGGCGACCCGCGCGCCGGTCACGCGGTGTTCGCCAAGGCTTCCGGTCCCATGTGCGCGCGGTGCCACGTCGTCAACGGCAACGGAACTGCCGTCGGTCCGGACCTGTCGGCGGTGGCGCGGCGGCTCGGCCGCGAGGAGATCGTCGACGCGATCCTGGCGCCGTCGGCTTCGATCACGCACGGTTTCGGCGCATCCTCGTTCGAAATGGCGGATGGCACCCTCGCGTTCGGCCGCATCGTGATGACGACGAGCGAGGCGTGGACGATCGTCGACGCGACCGGCACGTCCCGCGTGCTGCGCCGCTCGGATGTGAAGGCGGCCACCGCGAGCCGCGTGTCGGTCATGCCGGCCGGCCTCGTCGACACGCTCTCGAACGAGGAGTTTCGCGACCTCGCGGCGTATCTCGGCACGCTGAAGTCGCCCAGCGCTACCGTGAAGTGACCGGTTCGAGAACGAAGCGCAGCGCGTCGACCGCGCGGCGCGCGCGGTGGTAACTGTCCGTGCTCGATCGTGCACCGCTCGCCAGCGCGAACGCGAGATGCGGTGTCGCCTCGGGATCGGGTGGCGCGTGCATGCGATCGCCCGCGTGCACGGCGAGGCCGATCGTCACGCCGAATTCGCGCTCGAGCGCGGCGATTTCGTGCGCGGACGGCACGCTGGCGACGAGGCTGTCCGAGTAGCACGTGGCGTACGCCAGCGCCGCCCGGAAATCCGACCGGCGCGTGAACGGACGCGCCGCGCCCAGCGCGATCTCGAGCGCCTGGAACGCCGGCTGCGCGCCGGTGACGAGCGCGAACATGTCGCCGAAGCCCGCGTCCCAGCCGAGCCGCCCGTTGACTTCGATGATCGAAGCGACGCCGCCGTGAAGACGCATCTCGATCGAGTATCCCGTGTTCGTCACGCCGAGAGCGCGCAGCGCGCTGTTCGACGTCTCCTCGATAGCCGCCACCTCGCTCGCGAGCCGATCGGCGGGCAGGAGATAGCCCTCCATGAAAAAGAGCGGCGGCTTCGAGAGCACCTGTTCGGTGACGCCGAAATTGCGGATCTCGGTTCCCGCGACGACCCCGTCGGTCTCGACCGGCACGCCGGACGCGAAGGACTCGACGAGGAACTCGGAGAGCGGATCGCACTGGCAGTCGAGGCCCGAGACCGCCGCGAAATCGACCAGACGAGCGATGTCGACCGAGGACGACAAGCCGACCTTCACGCGCGCGACGCAGTCTGGGACTTCGCGCTCGTCGCGCACGAGGGTCACGAGACGACCGAGTGCGGAAGCGACGCCCTTGAGCACGACCGGATAGCCGACGGTGGCGGCGAACGCTCGCACGCCCGCTGCGTCGTGCGCCAGTAGGAACCGCGGTTGAGATACGCCGGCGCGCTCGAGCTCGACGCGGGAACGGTACTTGTGGGTCGTGAGGAACGCCGCCTCGGGCGATGCGCACGGAACGCCCAGCTCGCGCGCGACGAGCGAGCCGAGGCACAGCCCGGCCTCGGACTGCGCGACGACAGCGTGCGCCCGGTTCGTCGCCAGCCACGCGCGCACGCGGCGCAGCGCCTCGCCGACCGCCGCCGGTGGAGGGAGCTCGATCACGTCGGAGAAGTACTCCCCGTCGGATGACGTGACGAAGTCGTCCGCCAGCACCAGTTCGATGTCCAGTGCCCGCAAGACGTCGCGGTGCGCGGCGACTTGCGCCTGGCGGAAGCTCACCGGGCCCGGATAGAAGACGAGCACCTTCACCGAGCACACGTCCTGAAGCCGGCGAGCACGTCGCGCCGATCCGGCGTGTAGAAATTGCGCCACGCGTTGTGGATCAGGCGCGAACGCGTCGCGAAGCAACCGCCGCGCAGGACCTTGTGATCGCCGAACCAGGGCGCGCTGTATTCCTTGTACGGATCGACCACGAACCCGGGGTACGGCCGGAAGTCGCTGGCCGTCCATTCCCACACGTTTCCGATCATCTGGCGGCAGCCGAACGCGCTGTCGCCGGCTGGATGCGCGCCGACGTCGCAGGTCGTGTCGAAGCGCAAGTCCAGGTGGGCGCGCTCCTCCGTCGGAAGCGCAGCGCCCCACGGAAAGGCGCGTTTCGCGGCCGAAAGCCGGCCATCGTCGCCCGGTTCACCGGAGGCGGCGACTTCCCACTCGAGTTCCGTCGGCAGGCGCCGCCCCGCGAACGCACAGTAGGCCTCGGCCTCGAACCACGAGACGTGCAAGACGGGCCGGTGGGGCTCGAGCCTCACTGGCGTATCGAAGTGAACGCGCCACCAGGCCCCGCCCGCATCGCGGCGCCAGTGCACGGGATGCCGCGCCGAATGGTCGACGCGCCATTTCCACCCCGCGGCGCTCCACCACGACTCGCGCTCGTACCCTCCGGCGTCGACGAACTCCGCGAATTGGCTCTGCGTCACGGGCGCGCGCGCGATGCGGAAAGGGGCGACCCGAACGGAATGGGCCCATTTCTCGTTGTCGAACGCGAACGGTCGCGAACGATCGGCCCCGAGCTCGAACCTCCCGCCCGGGATCTCGACGTCGCCGGGGCATGGTCCGCCGTTCGCCACGGTCGCGCCGGATCGAGCGGCACTACGCGGAGGCTGGTACCCGAGCGTCGCTCGCGTGTACACGAGCGCTTCGCCGTGCATGTCCTCGTGGTACGTGGCGAGCCGATGGAAGTAGTCGTCGAGCGCGTCGGGGGGGCCATTCTCGAGGCGCTCGCACACGGCGTCGAGGATGGTGTCCATGTACGCGAGCGTTTCCTCGCGCGAAGGCAGGACCAAGTGCCAGCGTGCGTCGTGGTGCACCGCGGCCGAGTCGTACAGCCGATCGGCGTCACCTCGAGTCGGCGGCCGTCCCGCGAGATGGCGCAACGTCCAGAACTCCTGGAACCAGGCGACGTGTCCGATCTCCCACAGTGGTGGGTTCACGATCCGGGTCAAGGGCACGAGGAGCTGCGCGTCCGAGAGGTCGTCGACGAGAGTCCGCAGCCGCAATCGTGCGTCGCGCAACTCCGCGATGCGTTCGCGAGCCGTGGAGGACATCAGGCGAGCGACACGCCGATCCACTTGCCGATGCCCCATGTCGCCAAGCCGGCCAGCGCTCCGATGGTGAGCATTCGCGCGCCGCCGAAGAAGGCGTTCTTGCCGGAAAACAGGCTCAGGACGGCTCCGACGGCGAAGAGTCCGACGGCCGCGATGGAGCAGGCGATCGGGATCGGATTGGCGAGGCTCGTGAAGAAATACGGCACGAGCGGGACCGTGGCGCCGAAGGCGAACGCGACGAAGGACGAGCCCGCGGCGCCGATCGGGGATCCGAGATCGTCGGGGTTCAGGCCGAGTTCCTCGCGCGCCAGCGTGTCGAGCATCCGCTCCTTGTCGCGGGCCATGTTCACGGCTGCCTCGCGCGCGACCTCCAGCGACATCCCGCGACCGGCGTAGATCAGCGCCAGCTCCTCGGTCTCCTCCTCGGGATAGCGCTCGAGCTCGTCGCGTTCCTCGGCGATCTGGAACTCGAAGAGCTCGCGCTGCGATCGCATCGAGATGTACTCGCCCGCCGCCATCGAGAAGGCGCCGGCGAGCAGGCCCGCCGCGCCGGTCAGGAGCACGGTCGAATGCGAAACCGACGCGCCCGTCATGCCGAGGATCAGGCTCGTGTTCGACACGAGGCCGTCGTTGACCCCGAACACGGCCGCGCGCAGCACGCCTCCGCCGCCGCGTGCGCGGTGCCGTGCGCCGATCTCGCCGACGGACACGGGCATGGGATGCGACGTTGCCGCGTCACGGCCACCGCCGTACGCCGACAAGCCGCGCACCTTCAGCGCCGCGAGCATCGTCTTCGTGCGCGTGATCCCGAAGCGGCGCGTCAGGGAGAGGGCGACACGCGCCCTCAGGCCTGGTTCGAAGGCCGGCGTGTCGGCTCCGCTCTTCTTCACGTCGCCGCGGAGGATCTCGGCCTGTTCCTCGGCCGCGCTAGCGAGCGCCTTGAACATGCCCGAACGAACCGGATCGCGCTCGATGCCAGCCAGCAAACCATAGATCCAGGCCGCCTGCTTCTCGCTCCGCCATCTCTTGAGACTCTCCATGACGCAGGATCGTGCGGGTCGAAGCGGCTTTCGTCCACCGTCTGGTGCGGTGCCTGGCTTCGGACACCAGTAGAGTAGTGGCCTCCATACCGACCCTCACGCAACACGCACATGCTGAGCCTCCTCCTGTTCGCCTGTACATCCCTGACCGGATCGACGACCGCGATTCCCGCCGCTCGCGTCGCCGCCGAGGAGACCCACCGGGGGATCCCGTGGTTCGGCGGCACGCTCGAGGAAGCGCTGGCGCGAGCGAAGGCCGAGAAGAGGGTCGTCTACCTGGATCTGTGGACCACGTCGTGCGCGTGGTGCAGGAAGCTCGACCGGGACACCTATGGCGACGACACGGTCGTGTCGGCGCTGAAGGACCTGATCTGCCTCAAGGTCGACGCGGAGAGCGCGGTCGGACGTCCGCTCGCGCAACGCTTCGGCGCGAGCCTGTACCCCACGCTGGTCGTGCTCGATGCCGACGGGCAGATGCGCGAGAAGCTGAGCGGCTACCGGTCGCCTTCGCGATTCAAACTCGATCTGGCGCGCATCCTCGCGAAGCCTTCGGTCGCCGACCTGCGCGCGGCCGTCGACGCGCAAAAGTCGAGCGTCGAGAGGCGCTGGGCGCTCGCGTCGCGACTTCTCGAGGCGAACGATCCGCGCGGAGCCGAGGCGGAAATCGCGGCAATCAGACTGCTGGATCCCGACGGCAAGTCGCTCGCGATGCACTTCGTCGCGCTGCAGGACCTCACCGATCGCGTCGACGGATTGTGGCGGCAAGGTCGAGCCGCGGAAACGCCGACTGCATTGAAGGAGTTCATCGCCAAGGAGACCTATCCGGAAGTGCAGTTCCGCGCCTGGAATCTCCTCGGGCAGATCTACGGCGGGCTCCTGCAACAGGCGCGCGATCCCGCGGCCGCCCAACGCTACAGCATCGAAGCCCGGCAGGCGCAGGTGACCGCATGGCGCACCGCTCCGGACAGCGAAGCGCTCGAATTCGGCCTGCAAGTGCTGCGCGAGCTCGAGGCCAACCAGGACAAGCTCGGCGCCGACGACAAGGGCTTCGCGCTGGACGTCGCGACGCGGATCGAAAAGCTCGGTGGCGCGGACGCGGAAGCGCTCGATCTCGTCGCGGGAGCGTACTTCATGAACGGGCACAAGGACGACGCGCTCCGCCTCCTGCGCCGCGCGATCGAACTCGAACCGCGGAATGCCGACCTCGAGAAGCGCCTCAAGGCGTTCGGCGGTTGACTCCGCGACCGAGGACGAGCCGCGGCCAGTTCAACGGATCGAGGGCGAGCCCGCTGTAGGTGCGCTCGCCGAGCGACACGCCGGTCATCGCCTCGCAGAGGCTCGATCCGGAGCGCTCGAACAGTCGTCGTGCGACCCGCGGGTGGCCGTACAGCAGTCGTGCCAGGACACGGGCCACGCGCAAGTCCGCGGTGATCTCGCTCCGCACCGTCCGCTCGTGTGCTCGCGCCACCGCGCGCGCATCCGCACCCTCGATCACGGAGCGCGCCGCGATTGCGCCGCTTTGCATCGCGAGCGAGATGCCCTCCGCCGTGACCGGGTCGGCGAGTCCGGCCGCGTCGCCCGCGAGCAGGACGCGTCCGCGCGCGAAGCCGCTCGCCCGGGGCCGATTCGGGATCACGTAGCCGCGCACATCCATCGACACGGGATCGCGGATGCCGACTGTGCGCAAGTACAGCTCGAGCCGTTCACGCAACTGCACCCGACCCCGGTGCATCGACAGGACGCCGCAGGAGAGATGGTCGCGCTTCCCGAACACCCAGCCGTAGCCGCCGAGGACCACGCCGCCGAAGTGGAACGCAGCCGTGTCGGCGTGCTCGCGCAGCGTGGCGTCGTCGACGCGCACTTCGGCCTCGAGCGCGGGAATGGTCGAGAGCACGTCCTCGAAGCCGGCCATCCGCGCGCAGTGTCCGGTCGCTCCGTCGGCCACGACGACGAAATCCGCCCGCACGCTCCCGCGCCTTGTCGCGAGATCGACGTGCTGCTCGCGCCGATCGAAGGCTGTCACGGTGCATGGCGCGAGGAGCCTCGCACCGGCGGCCTCGGCGGCGCGAGCCAGCGCGAAGTCGAGGTCGGCGCGCATGGTCATCGAGACGATCGCGTCGGATCGCTCCACGGCATGCGCGAAGGCGCCATCGAGGAAACGCATCGAAACGCGGCGGCAGGCGCGCTCGACCGGCAGGTCGATGCCCGCGGGCAGATGTCGCAGAGCGCGCTTCACGACGCCGCCACCGCAGACTTTCGGACGCGGCAACGCCGCCTTGTCGATCAAGACGACGTCACGCCCGGCCAGAGCGAGATGCAGGGCCGCGACAGCTCCGGCCGGGCCGGCGCCAACGACGGCCGTCTCGCACCGGATCATCGCTCGTGCGTCGTGGGCAACTCGCGTGCGAGGACGACCAATTCGAACGGGCGACCCTTCGACAGGTTGAAGCCCTTTTCCGCGGCGAGTTCCGTCCAGCGCGCGGCCGGCAGCACGTCGCGCGACGCCTCGAGTTTGTCGCGCGGAACGACGAGCACCGCTGGCGACGTTTCTGCGGCCCACGCGCGGAACTGCTGCTCGTCGTCGAAATCCTTGATCGGCGGTCGCCCGAGATAGAAGTCGAAGCTCGGCTCATTGAACTTCCAGCGTGCGACCACGACGCTCTTCGGCACCCTGCTCCGGATCGCGGCGGCGAGGGCGGGAGCGACCTTCGTGCCCTCGACGACCGGCAGAACGAGCCACGCTCCCGCGAGCCACGTGGCCGCGAATCCTGCGATCGTCGTCTGCGCGGCGACCGTGAGACGCCCCTTGCGATGCGCGTACATCGCGGTGAGCGCGGTGGCGCCCGACATCGCGGCCATCACGAGTGCGGGCACCTGAAGACCCTCTAACTCCAAGACACGGGGAGCGACGGCGAAGCCGGCCGCGAGCAGGATCGCGACAGCACCGAAGATCCAGGTGCCGCTCGAGACCCAGGCGCGCTCGCGATCCGAGAGCTCGTCTCTCTCCATCGCTCGAATGACGGCCGCCGAGCCCAGCGCGAGCGCGGGGAAGATCGGCAAGACATAGTGGGGGAGTTTCGTCGGCACGAACGTCATCAACAGGAAGCAGGGCACCACCCAGCCGACGATCAGCGCCCGAGCGCGCAGCGACGCGGCGCGATCATCGAGGAATGCCACGCACGCCGCCGGCAAGAACAGGAGTCCGGGCAGGAAACCCAGGACGACGATCGGCAGGTAGAAGGGCAGCCACAGGAGGTAGTTGCCTCCGTGTCCTTCGAGCGCCTCGGTCGAGCGGTCCACGACGTGATGTCCGAGTCCCTGCGAGGCGTACTCGCCGTTCGTCGCGGAATTCGCCGGGATGGCCCACACGAGGAAGACCACGAGCGCGGCGAGCAGGGCGTACCAGGTGCGCTTCCTGTCGCGCAGGCTCGGTACCTTTTCGGCGCGAGCGAACCACAGCGCGAAAGCGATGGAGAGGGCCGGGATCGCGAGTCCGACGGGACCCTTCGCGAGCAGCGCGCCCGCTGTGCCGAGAGCGATTCCGAGGTGGCGCATGGCGCTCCCGCCGCTCGTGAGCACCGGGGCGAAGTTCGACATCGCGAACGTGATGCAGAGGAGCAGCAGCGCGTCGGTCGTCGCGACGACGCCCTCCATCAGGGCGAGGGGCGACACGGCGAGGAGCCCCATCGCGATCAAGCCCGCCTTCGAGTCGAAGAGCCGCTTCCCGATGCAGAACACGAGCCAGCACGCGAGGGCCAGGCACACCGGCGACCAGAAGCGTGCCGCCCAGGCGGTGGCGCCGAACATGCGGATCGCGCCGGCCATCAGCCAGTAGACGAGGATCGGCTTGTCCGGCCGCAGCTCGTAGTCGAACGTCGGATACAGCCAGTTGCCGGTCGAGAGCATCTCGACGGAGGCCTGTGCGAACCGCGGTTCGTCACGGTCGAACAGCGTCGAGCGCGACGACAGGAACGACGCGTACGCGAAGATCGCGATCGCCAAGAGGACTGCGAACCACGTTGCGCGTGAACTCGAGCCCGGATCCTCTTTCGCTCGTGTCATCCGCCGCGGGTGTGCATTTCGAGATGGGGATTGGCCCGCAACGTCTCGGAATCCGCCAATGCCGATCGCGTGTTCGCGGCCAGCCGTTCCTCCGCGCCACGGTCGTTGCGAGCAGTCCAGTGACGCCCGAGGAGGTTCGACAGTTCACCGATCGAGGCACCCGCGCGCAAGGGAGTGCGCAAATCCGTCCCCCGGCTCGCGTAGAGACACTGGAACCACTGCCCGTCCGCCGTGAGGCGGCTGCGGTCGCACGAGCGGCAGAACGGAGCGGTCGTGGAGGCGATGATCCCGAATACGTACCCGTCGGAGAGCATGAAGCGCTCGGCCGGAGCGCTGGAATCGGCGGCGAGCGGCGTGATCGGCCCATACGCCCGCGTGAGGACCTCGAGCATCTCCTTTCGGCTGACGACGTCGCCCATCGACCAGCGCGTCGCGCCCCCCACGTCCATGTACTCGATGAAGCGCACCTCGGCATCGAAACGCCGCGCCCATTGCACGAGGTCGACGAGTTCGTCGTCGTTCACGCCGCGCATCACCACCGTGTCGATTTTCGTGTTCCCGAAACCGGCGCTCGCGGCGGCTTCGATGCCCGCGAGCACGTCCTCGTGACCGTCACGGCGCGTCAATG
>JBGATY010000130.1:0-11217 GCA_044228955.1 Planctomycetota bacterium
TGCGCTCGGCAGGGGCCCGGCGTGGAGCAACTCTCTGTTCGAAGACAACGCCGAGTTCGGCTACGGGATCCGTCTCGCCCTCGATCACCCGGCGACGCGCGCCCGCGAACTGCTCGGCGCGCTTTCGAGTCAGCTGCCGGCGGCACTGGTCAGCGCGCTTTTCGACGCCGACCAGCACGGTGACAAGGGCATCGCGGCGCAGCGCACCGCCATCGCGGACTTGAAGCACCGCTGCGTGCGCATCGGAACGCCCGCCGCGCTCGAGCTCCTGCGCCTGTGCGACCACTTCGTCGAGCGCCAGGTGTGGATCGTCGGCGGCGACGGTTGGGCCTACGACATCGGCTTCGGCGGGCTCGATCACGTGCTCGCTTCCGACCGAGACGTGAACATCCTCGTGCTCGACACCGGCGTGTACTCGAACACCGGAGGCCAGGCCTCGAAGGCCACTCCGCGCGGCGCCGTCGCGAAGTTCGCTGCAGGCGGGAAGCAGCTGCGCCGCAAGGATCTCGGCCTGCTCGCGACTTCGTACGGCCACGTCTACGTCGCGCAGATCGCGCTCGGGGCGCATCCGAGGCAGACGATCGAGGTGTTCCACGAAGCCGCGTCGTACAAGGGACCTTCCTTGATCCTGGCGTACAGCCACTGCATCGCGCACGGCATCGAGATGTCGACGTCGATGGGCCACCAGCGCGACGCGACGAACTCCGGCTTCTGGCCGCTGTTCCGCTTCGATCCGCGCCGCGCCCGCGCCGGACAGCACCCGTTCCAGCTCGACAGCAAGAAGCCCCGCATCCCGTTCAAGGACTTCGCGGTCCAGGAAGGCCGCTTCGCCTCGCTGCAACACAGCGATCCGAAGGCGTCCGTGGAACTGCTGGCGCTGGCGCAGTCGGACATCGACGAGCAATGGCGCCTCTACGAACAGATGGCCGGCATCGATCGCGGATCGAAGGAGGAGACCTCGTGAAACCCGATCTGTCCACGCGCTACCTCGGTTTCGACTTGCGCTCGCCCCTCGTCGCGTCCGCGTCTCCGATCACGGGCGACGTCGACGTGTTGCGCCGTCTCGAAGAGCAAGGCGTAGGCGCCGTCGTGCTGCCGTCGCTGTTCGAGGAACAGATCGAGCACGAGGAGAGCCAGATGCTGCGCTTGCGCGAGACCGGCTCGGACTCGTTCGGGGAAGCGCTCGACTACTTCCCCGCGCTCCAGAACTACAACAGCGGCCCGGACGAGTACCTGAAGAAGATCGCAACGGCTCGCAAGGCCGTTTCGATCCCGGTCGTGGCGAGCTTGAACGGCGCTTCGCCCGGGGGCTGGGTGCGCCACGGCAAGCGCATGGAGGAGGCCGGTGCGAGCGCGCTCGAGCTCAACATCTACTGGGTACCCGTCGATCCCACCGAGACAGGCGCCGACGTCGAGCAGCGCTACGTCGATCTCGTCACGAAGGTGCGCGCGGCCGTGAAGATCCCGCTCTGCGTGAAGGTCGCCCCCGCCTTTAGCGCACCCGCCAACTTCGCCCTGCTGCTCGAGTGCGCCGGAGCCGACGGCCTCGTGCTCTTCAACCGCATGCTCCGGCCCGATCTCGATCTCGAGAAGTTGGAGCTCGTACCGCGGCTCGAACTGTCGGAAGCCGTCGAGTCGCGCGTGCCGCTGCAGTGGATCGGGATCCTGCGATCGCACACGAAGCTCTCGCTGGCCGCTTCGAGCGGAGTCCATTCGGCGTCCGACGCGCTCAAGCTCCTGCTCGTCGGCGCGGACGTCGTGATGGCCACGTCATCGCTCCTACGCCGCGGCCCAGCCCACGCGCGCGTGCTCCTCGACGAGATGGTCCGCTGGATGGAAGCGAAGGAATACGTCTCGGTGAGGGAGATGCGCGGCAGCATGAGCCGCGAGAACTGCCCTGATCCAACTGCGTACGAACGCGCGAACTACATGCGCACCCTGATGACGTACACGAGCGAGAGCAGGTGAGCGTCCCGAGCCGAGGGCACGCGAGGATGCGCGATCGATCCGTCGCCCTCAGTCCGGAGCCCGCGTCAGATCCAGGTCGAGGCACACGCGCGGCGCCGGCCTGAACCCGTGGCGGTGGAAGAAGCGCAGCAGCTCGAACTGGTCCCAGCCGACCTCGGTGCGCAGCGTCGCGACGTTCAGGCCGCGCAGGTTCATGGCCAGCTGGCGCATCAGCGCTTCGCCGATGCCGAGGTGGCGGAACTGCGGCTGCAACCCGATCGTGTCGAGCACGGCGACCGGATCGGTCAGGCCGAACTCGCCAGTCCACACGCGCGCCAGGAGGAATCCGACCAGGATCCCGTCCACCTCGGCGCCGAGCGAGACCTGCACGCTGGTGTCGAGCAGGTTCTCCTTCAGCTTGTGCTCGAAGAAACCGCGCCGCTCGCGGCCGGTCACCAGCTTGTCCACCGCGACGACGCGGTTGAGATCGGCCGGGCGCAGGCGGCGCACGCGGCACGTGTCTTGATCATGCTCCAGGGCTTTCACGATCGTCCTCCTTTGTCCTTCAGGCCATCAGCTGTCCACCGTCGACGCGCAACACCTGCCCGGTGACCTGCCGCGCGAGATCGCTGCACAAGAAGAGCACGGCGTTGGCGACGTCCGTCGGCTGGGCCGCGTGGCCCAACACCGTCTCGTCGACCGCCGCGCGCACGTGTTCCGCGCCCAGCGAGGCCGTCATCGGCGTCATCACGAGTCCAGGCGCGACCACGTTCACGCGCACGCCGAAACGCCCCAGTTCGCGCGCCGCGCTGCGGGCCAGGCCGATCATCCCGGCCTTGCTCGCGGCGTAGTTGGCCTGGCCGAACTTCCCGCGCTCGCCGTTGATGGACGAGATCAGCACGACCGAGCCTCCACCGCGCGCGCGCAAGAGCGGCGTCGCCCCACGCAGCAGCCGGAAGGCCGAGCCCAGGTTCACCTCGAGCACGCTGGACCAGTCCTCGTCGCGCATCTTCCACAACACGCCGTCGCGCGTGATGCCGGCCGAGTGCACCAGCAAGTCGAGCGTGTCCGTGCGGCCTCTCAGTTCGGCAAAGAGCGCGGCGTACGCACCCGGATCGGAGAGATCGCAGGCGATTCCCTCGGTCCCTTCGGGAGCGACGTGTCCGCTCTGGTCCACGCTGAAAACACGCGCGCCGGCCGCCGCCAGCAGGGTCGCCGTCGCGGCCCCGATGCCGCCGCTGCCGCCGGCGACGAGCGCGGTGCGCCCCTCGAGCGACAGGAGCCGTGCGATGCGCGCATCCGTCATGCGCGACCTCCGGCGGTGAACGCCAGGCCTTTGCTGGCGAGCTTGCGCGCGCGGAAGGCGCCCCACAATCCCGCGCCGATCGCTCCGGCCAGCACGGATTGCGGATGCGCGCGCAGGTCGATCTTCCCTCCGCCGGCCTGCGCGGCTTCGCGCAACGCGTTCATGAGGCCGACGTCGGACGCGAGGCCACCCGTCACCAACGCCGGACCTTCGACCGAAAGCGAGGTGAGCAGCTTCAAGTAGCGGCCCGCCATCGACTGGTGGATGCCCTTGATGATGTCGGGCGAAGGGATGCCGCGCGAGACCATGTTGATCACGTCGGTCTCGGCCAATACGGCGCAGATCGACGAGCACGGTTCGGGCTTCTTCGACTGCAGCGACAACGGACCGATCTCCTCCATCGTGATGCCCAGGTAGCGGCAGATGTTCTCGAGGAACTGCCCCGACCCGGACGCGCACTGGCTCGTCATGCGCGAACCGAGCACCTTGGCGTGCGCGTCGATCTGCACGCCGCGCGCGTGGAGTGCGCCGATGTCGACCACGGCGCGCACCGACGGATCGAGGAACAGGGCGCCGCGGGCGTGCGTCGTCATGCCGTAGAAGTGCCCGGTGCGGAACTCGAGCTCGTCCGCGTCGCCTGTCGTGGCCACGTAGCCGAGGTCCTTCTCGACGAGCCCGCATTCGGTCACGCACTGATGGAACAGCTCCGCCGCCAGCGTGCGCGGGTCGCGGCGGCGAATGCGCTCGACGCGCCCCAAACGCAGCTCGGCGCCGAGCGGACCGCAATCGCGCAGCACGGCGACCTTGACGGCCGACGATCCGACGTCGATGCCGACCACGTCCAGGGGAGATGCGGGTTGCGTGCTCATGCGGCCACCTCGTCCCTCTTGCTCCACTCGCGCCAGGCGAAGAGCGCGGCTCCCAGCGCCCCCGTGTAGATCGATTCGGGGCTGATGTTGATCTTCACGTTGCCGTAGTTCTCGCGCACGAGGTTCTCGAGCGCGCGCACGGCCGCCGGATTGCGGGCCACGCCGCCGGTGAACGTGAACTCGTCCTTCACGCCGCCCGATCGCGACAGGATGGACATGGCGCGCAGGACGATCGCGCGGTGGAGCCCGGCCAGGATGTCCTCGCGCTTCTCGCCCAGCGACAGGCGCTCGCGCAGCTCGGCGCCCGCGAACACGGTGCAAGTCGAGTTGATGCGCACGGCGCGCTTCGAGCTGCACGCCATGGGGCCGAGTTCGTGCAGCCCGAGGTTCATTTCGTCCGCGATGTACCCGAGGTACCGTCCGCACCCGGCCGCGCAGCGGTCGTTCATCTGGAACGAGGTGACGATGCCGGCCTCGTCGACCTGGATGGCCTTGGTGTCCTGGCCGCCGATGTCGAGCACGGTGCGCGTCTTCGGGAACATCAGGTGCGCGCCGAGCCCGTGGCACAGGATCTCGGAACGGATCCGCTCCTTCGGGAACGGCAGGCGCGCGCGGCCGTAGCCGGTGCCCACGCTCGAGGCCTCTTCCATCGGGATCGCCGCGGCGGCCTCGATCGCGCGTTCGAGTTGGGGGCTCTGCTCGGGCAGGTCGCGCGCAGCGAACAGCGCGTGCTCGGCGAAAGCGCCGTGCCCCGTGCTCCGGGCCTCGACCTCGAGGATCGCCTTGTCGAACAGTCCGACCAGCGTGTCGAAGGACAGGTCCGAGTTCTTCTTGCGCGCGAGCTTCTCCGCGTGCTCCAGATAGCGGCTCCCGGCGAGATCGCGGAAGAAGTCGCTCTTGCGGTTCGCATCGGCGGCGAAGAGCTGCTTGGATTCGCCTTCCATGCGCTCCTGGATCGTCGCGAGCGCCTTCAGGAGTGCGGGATCCTTCTCGCGATCCGCGAGTCCGCCGGCGAGCGACTCGCGCAGGGTGCCAAGCTGCGCCTTGTACTGCTGCTCGCGGAAGCCGCGCTCGATGTCGCGCACCCACGCGGTCCGGCGATCGGAATCGATGCCCAGGCGGTCGAGTTCGCCCACGATCTGCGCAAAACGCGCGTCGTGCAGCGCCTCCGTCACGGCCACCTGGCAGGCGGCGTCGTAGCTCGAGCGGCTGTTCGTGATGCCCCGGCCCAGGACGTGACCGGCCTCGTCGACGACGACGGCCTTGGTGGTGGTCGACCCGAGGTCGATGCCGACGCAGTACTTCACGCCGCGCCTCCGCGCTTCTGCGCGATCATCTGCAGGAAGGACTCGAGCCGGTTCTTGACGTTGGCGGCCGAGAAGTAGCGCGGATCGACCAGGTCGGTCTCGATGAAGCTGACCGGTCGGCCCGTGCGCGCCTCGACTTCGCGCAGCATCGCGAGCTGCCCCGCGCTGAACGAGTTGCAGCTCTTGACGGAGTTCACGAGCAGTCCGTCCGCTTCGTACTCCTTGACGTAGTTCTCGAGAATCCGTGCACGCGTCGGCAAGTCGAGGTTCGTGTAGCAGCCCATGCAGTACTCGGCCATCGTCTCGATGGGCCTCTCCGAGTCGTGCCGGAAGCCGAAGTCGTACGTGCCGCCGACCTTGGTGTAGGTCGAAGCCACGGCGACCGCGCCCTCCTCGGCGAACATGCGCCAGAACTCGCGGAAGCTCGTCCAGTTCGGCGGCCCCTCGATCACCAGGCGGTATTTCTCCTCGGTCATGAGGCCGTCGGGCGTCACCGGCCCGAGCTTCTGCGCGATGCGTTCCGCGATCTCGGTGCGCAGCGCGGCGTAGTAGTCGACGGCCTCCTGCGTGCCGCGGAATGCGCTGAAGATCGGCCCGACGTAATAGACGGCCCCGAACCACGAGTCGATCGGCGAGGGACGGTTCTTCGCCGATTGGAGTACCCACACGAGGTCGTCTTCGGCGCGCGCGGAACGCTTCAGGCACTCCTTGAGGCGATCCTCGTCGTACTTCCTCCCCGAGACCTTCTCGAGCGCGGGAATGAGCTTCCGCCTGATCTGCGCCGATACGTAGTCCCGCATCGCGTCGGTGATGCGTCCGTCCGCCTGATAGGGCACGTGCAGCATGACGACGGGGCAGGTGTATTCCTGCTTGAGCAGTTCGAACCACTTCATGAACGTGAAGCAGCCGGTGTAGGAGAGCAGCAGCAGGTCGGGATCGGGCAAACGCTCGCCGGTCGGCCCGACGTTGCCCGACTTCAACATTCCGATGTCGCACTTCACGTAGGTGCACACGTCCTCGGAATGGCCGAGCTTCTCGGCCAGCGCGATGTAGTCGGCCGACTTGCCGCGCATCCCCGACTGCAACGCGTTGATCTCCGGCAGCACGGGCAGGAGGTCGAAGCTGCGCAGGAGCTCCGTCAAGTTGCCCGGCACGAACGTGTACACGTTCTTCTCGCCGGTCTGCGGGGAACGCGCCAGACGCGAGAAGTGCGCCGCGATCATCTCCTTCTGGCGGACCTGGCTGTCGTCCTTCGCGGCGGCCTTGACGACCGGTGACTTCGTGCTCGTCTTCATGCCTCGCTCCACAGTTTGATCGAATCGGCGAAGGTGCCCGCCTGTTCGCGGATCACCTGGAACTGCCCCGTGTTCTCGGAGTACTTGAAACTGGTCCAGGGAATGCCGCGCCGGTCGAGCGCGGATTGCGCCATGGGCTGATCGAGCAGCGCCGGGTCGCAGAAGCTCGGAGCGCAGAACAGGACGCCCTCGGCCTTGCTCTCCTCGACGCGGCGCACCAGGTCGTCGCCGTTCGTCCCGTTGCCGCAGTAGCGCACCGGGCTCTCGATCGAATCCTCGAGGAACGCTTGCACCAGCGCGTCGAGTGGATCTCCCGTCGTCGTGACAGCGCTCTTCAGCCAGCGCAGCACCGGCACGAAGTCGTCGTCCACGATGTAGCAGCCGGCGCGTTCCAGGGTCTTGATCAGGCCGAGCGGCGGCTGCTCGCAGAACGAGCCCGTGAGCACGACGCGGGCCTGGTCCAGCGGGCGGCGCTCGGCCTCGGCGAGCGCGAGATCGCGGTAGTCGTGCAGCAACTGCGTGTGCTCCTCGACGGGCAACACGAGGCCCGCGCGGAGCGCGACGTACAGTTCGGCCGTCGGCAGCTTCCACGGCCGATCGCGCCGCAGCTCGAGCAACTCGCGCACGATGGCGCGATTCTCGTTGTAGACGCGGATCGAGGCGCGCAGCGCTTCCCGCTCCAGCTTCTTGGCGCCGCGCTCGTGCAGTTCGCGGGCGATGTCTTCGATCTCGTGGGCGTAGAACACGCCGCCCATCTCGCGGTCGAAGTCCTGCGGCACGTCGAGGTAGCGCGACATCTTTCCTGGGAACTGCATGCGCCACACGCCCGACAGGTTGCGGATGACGTCGCACGTCGCGGGGAAGACGATCCCGTCGAGGCAGTCGAGGCTGCCGTTCAGACCGAGCTCGATCGTGCTCCGTGGCAGGTGGCAGATGTAGGACTGGTAGAACGCGTCGCCCTTGATGATCTCGAGGTCGTCGCCGGCGCCGGTCAGTCCCACGGGCAGCACGCCTTGCGCGTGGAACACCTCGCGCGGCACGTAGACGGGCAAGTAGCCGATCGCCAGTCCGCCGACGCGCTCCTTCCACGCGCGGACGCTGGGCAGACGCCAGTCCCGGCACAGTTCCTCGGCCCGCTGAGTGAGCGCGAGAAGGGTCTCCTTCATGAGTCGCTCCAGCGCGCCGCGCGCTTCTCGATGAACGCCCGCAGGCCTTCGTTCGCGTCGGTGCTCTGCATGAGTTCGTCGCGGTACGCGCGCTCCGCGGCGGCGATCTCGTGCTCGAATCGCAGAGCGACGCCCGCGCGCGCCAGGCGTTGAGCGTGGCGCAGGCTCGAGGCCGAGAGCGGCAGCAGGTGCGTGCGAATCCACGCGAGCGCGGCCGCGGCCGGGTCGTCAGAGATCTCGTCCACGAGTCGCATGGCACGGGCTTCTGCCGCCGAAACGCTGCGCCCCGTGAGCAACATGTCTTCCGCGGCGCCGCGCCCGACGCGCTCGGGCAGCCAGAAACTCGCCAGGGGAGCCATGACGCCGAGCTTGATCTCGGGCTGGCCCAGCACCGCGTCCTGAGCGGCGAACACGCGTGTACAGAAACTCGCCAACTCGAGCCCGCCGCCCAGACACTGCCCGCGCACGACGGACACGGTCGGCACGGACGCGGCGAACATCGCGCGGAACAGGTCGTGAAAACCGGTCAACATCGCGCCGAAACGGCCGGGCAGATGTTCGTCGACGCTCGCGCCGAACGAGAAGTGCGCACCGTCGCCCTCGATCGCTACGCACTTGAGATGCTTGTCCAGCGCCGCAGCGCGGAAAGCCGCGGTGAGCGCGGCGATCTTGGCCGCGTCGATCTGGTGGGCCTGGGGGGTGGCGAGGACGAGCCTCCAGACCGCCCCGTCCTCGAGCACTTCGCGGCGCACGGGCCCGCCGATCGCTGCGCTGGTGCCTGGAGTGGTCAAGGCGTCACCTCAACCCTTCGCCACGGCGCTGCCGCGGCACCGCGCGATGACTTCCTCGATCAGGGCCTCGTTCCAGTCGGCGCCCTCGGCGAGTCGCTTGCGCAGGAGCAGGAAATCGGCCTCGCGGCAGTCCTTCGTGCCCTCGTGGAACGCGCGGAATCCGACGCGGCCCTCGTTCATCATGTTCAGCGCGAGCCAGGCGCGATTCGATTCCTTGTTGCGGTCCCAGTGTTCGAGCTTGTGCTTGCGCACGCTTTCGAGGGTCTTCGTGAGGCAACCCGGCATCGTGTGCGCGAGCTTCCACACCAGTTCCGTCACGCCCTTGTCGAGCAGCGACAAGTCGACCTCGCCGCGCGCGAGCGTCTGCTTCGCCTTCTCGCGCTCGTCGCCGGTCTTGAACTCGCCGTGCACGATGCGCCCGAACTCGTCCGTCCAACGCTCGGTCACCGCGAGGGGGTTCGCCACGAAACGTCCGTCGACCTTCAAGGCGGGCACGATCGCTGTCAGCAGTCCGAGGCGCATCGCCTTGTGCGCGCTCCAGTGCTCGCACAGCGTGCAGCTCTGCATCGCCGCCTCCGCGCCCACGAAAAGCGGCAGGAAATCCGTCGACCCGCCGTCCGGGGCCGAACCGTGCCGCGGACCGGCCTGGCCGAAGTTGGCGAGGTCCTGCGCGATCGAGAAGTCACAGGCCATGCCGATCTCCTGGCCCCCCGCGATGCGCATGCCGTTCACGCGGCAGATCACGGGCTTGTCGCTCCCGAGGATCGCGCTGACCATGTCGTTGAAGAGCCGCATGTACTGGCGGTACTCCTCGGGATGGCCGGCGTAGTAGGTCGCGTATTGCTCGGTGTTCCCGCCGGTGCAGAACGCCTTGTTGCCGGTGCCCGTGAAAACGACCGCCACGCAGCCGCGATCGTTCGAGGCGCGGCGCATGCCGAGGATCACGCCCTTCACCATCTCGGTCGTGTAGGAATTGAACTGCTTTGGGTTGTCGAGCGCGATGCGCACCCAGTGCAGGCCCTCGCCGCGTTCACCCGTCGGTGAAACGAGCGGCAATTCCTCGTAGACGACGCCGCTCTTCGTGGCGCCTTCGACCAGATCGTGATTCATGAACTTCATCGCTCAACTCCCGGGAACGAGAACGACCCGTCGCGACACACGGCGTGCGTGGATGTCGGCGAAGGTCTGATTGATCGTGGACAGCGCGCGGTGTTCGACGAAGGGCTTCACCGCCACGGCGCCGGAGAGCACGAGCTCGACGACGGCCGGATAGTGCTCGGGCAGGCAACCCCAGTTGCCCTGCGCCGTCGCGTCGAGGGCCATGAGGTTCGAGAGCCGCAACTCGACCTTGGCGGGCGTGTAGCCGACGACGGACAGGAATCCGCCGTGACCGAGCAGCGCGAAGGCCGTCTCTTGCCCGGCCTTCGAGCCCGAGGTCTCGAACACGAACGTGCGCCAGGAAGGCACGTCGCGCTCCTTGCAGAACGCGGCGATCCGCTTCTTCAACTCGCGCGGATCGCCGGCCAGAAGACCGAGACTTGCGCCGTGGTGTTGCATCTCGCCGAGCTTCTTCTCGTCCACGTCGATCGCGACGACGTGCGCACCGCGCGCGGCCGCGATCTGCACGCCGAACCCGCCCACGCCGCCGACGCCGACGAACACGGCCGTGTCGCCTTTCGATAGACCCGCGCGCTCGATCGCCTGATACGGCGTCGACACGGCGTCGGCGATGACGGAGAGGGACGCGAGGTCGATGCCGAGGGGATTGCGCTTCCTGTCCGCCAGGCCGACGACGGGACAGAGTCCGGTGGCCGGCACGCGCACGTGGGTCGC
This sequence comes from Planctomycetota bacterium, assembly GCA_044228955.1. Taxonomy (GTDB): domain Bacteria; phylum Planctomycetota; class UBA1135; order UBA1135; genus JAEUIA01. Next base: position 10,515 of record JBGATY010000130.1, read on the forward strand.
GAAGCCGCCGTGGACGTCGTTGCCCGGAAAGATCTGTTCTGGGCAGATCGAGCCGTGACCGGCTCGACACGCGCGGCACTGCCCGCACGGGATGACGGCAGGAACGACCACTTCGCGTCCGGTCCAACTCTCCGCGCCCGCGCCGGTGGCGACGACCTTGCCGCTGATCTCGTGGCCGAGCGTGAGCGGCAGCGGATGCCGCGTCGGGACGCCGTCGTAATAGAAACCGAGATCGGTGTGACACACGCCACAGCCGGCGATCTCGACGAGGACTTGGCCTGCTCCCGGCGACTCTTCGCGCCGGTCCTCGAGCATCGGTTCGTTGGGGGCCGTGAAGACCCAGCCGGTGATTTGCACGGAAGCCTCTTTGGGCCCCATCCCGAGCGGGCACCCAAGCGGATCGTGACGGGGCCCGGCGAACTCGGCCATCCGCACGAGTGGGCAGAGAAGGCAGGCGGACTGCGCACGGTCTCGCTGGGACACAAGAACCCGGCCGCAGGGCGAGTTGCCATGCGGCCGGGTCGAGAGAGTCCGTCCAGGGACCGGAGAGGTCGAGGCCGGCAAGTGCTCAACGACACCTGCCCGTCGCGGAATCCTCCCTGGCAGAACGCGGCGAGCGTGCCGCGATCAAACAGGATGGATGGACCGGTCGTTCCTGAGTGCGCGGGTTACGTTCGCGCTGGCATGAAACCCAAGCGCGGCG
>JBGATY010000131.1:0-11096 GCA_044228955.1 Planctomycetota bacterium
AACCATCGGCCCCCTTCGTGTCCCGAGCGAATGCTCGTCGCGGGCCGAGTCGAGACCGCCGAACGCCAGAGCAGCGTACGCGGACGCGCACAGGTGCCCGGATCAGATCAAGGGAACGTGAGCACCCACGTGTGCAACGCGCCATCGGTCTCGGTGACCTGGAAAGTGCGCGCCAATGGATCCCACGAACCGCTGGCCGGCACGCCGTCGCGCGTGACGGACAGCGGGGCGTTTTGGACGTAGAGGAACTGGAAGCGATCGCCGGTCGCATCGGCGGTGGAGAGCTTGAGCGTGACCACGCCCGTGAGCGTGAGCCCGAAACCGGCGGGCGTGATCTTCAAGCGCTTGAGGTTCTTCGTGGCCGACACGTCGATCGTCTTCAGCGCCGTGTCGACGGACCACGTGAACGGCGTGAAGGCGCCCGAGGCGTCCTGCTCGACGAAGAAGTACAGCCAATTGCCGTCCTCGTCCGCGATCGTGCGCGCGGAAGTGGGCAGAGCCAGGGACTTCGTCGCGAACCAGTTGCACACGTAGTTCGCGTCGAGCGTCGTCCACGCGTGGATCGTCCCGGGAACCTGCTGGTACTGGTTGCCGACGTTCAGCGGCTGGATGTGCGTGTCGAAGCGGTCGGTCTGCGTGACGAGGAACGCGGTCGGATCGTTGGCCGCGCGCCAGACGAGCGTCGGAATGTGCGCGAGATTGCGCGCGAAATCGGTGTCGGCGCCGATCAGGCCCGTGAACGGGTCGAGGTCGATCGAGGAGCAGCGCTGGTACGCGAACGGGCTCGCGGTGGGCGTCCCTCCGAACAGACTCTCGAGCACGTCGGGCACTTCGAGGTTGTCGCCGGGATTCGGAACGTTGTCGTCGAGATCGTTGTCGTCGGTCTCGTTCCACCACGTGTGTCCCAGGGAAACGCCTCCGGTGTGGTCGCACACCGCGGCGAACAGCGTGCCCTTCGGATCGAGGTGGCGCGCCGCGTAGTTCGCCGCGGCGCCGCCGCCCATCGAGAAGCCGACCGCGTACACGCGCAGCGGGTCGATCGGACAGAGCTGGCGCACGAGCTTGAGCGCGACCGCGGTGTTGATCTGACTCTCGAAGTTGCCGAAGTGCTTCTGGCGCGCGCCGAGCGGGCACAGCAGGTACCAGCCGCGCGCGATCGCCTCGGGAATGAGCCCCGTGTTGAGGAGATCACCATGCGACGAACCGTACTTGTGGAACGCGACCACGAGCGGCGTCGGACCGGTGGGAGCGACCGTGGGCGTCTGCAGCAGGAAGCGCTCCTCGTAGCCCGAGCCCGTGTTGAAGACCGCGAACTCGAGCAGCCCCGGATAGCCGGGGATCGCGCGGTAGCGATAGCGCGGAGTCGGCGATGCCAGGATCGCCGCCACCTGCGTGGGCGTCAGCGTCGAGAAATCGAGGTGCTCCACGTCGTCGGTCAGCGAGCCGCCCGGACCGCCCGGTCCGCGCAGGAGGTCGTTCGTGTCGGCGACGTCGGCCGCGAATTCGGGCGCCGGCGGTGTGGTCGTTCCGAGGGCCCCCTCCGCGGGCGCCAGACTCTCCGTCCCGCCTCCCGAACACGCGGCGAGTGCGACACAGAGCCCGAGGCCGGAAAGGAGTCGATGGAGCATGCGCGGTGATCTGCCGAAGGGTCCCACAATACTCTAGCCCACGAATCCGGCTCGACGCCGAATACGCCTTCGTAAACGGCGCCCGGCCGCTGACCGGGCGGCATCCTTCGGCTTTTTCAGCCTCGTTCGCGTGCCAGGAGCTCGCGGGCCACGCCGAAACGCAAACCTCTTCCGGTGGCGCGAAAACTCTTCGCCTCCGAGCGCTCGAGCACCGCCGCGAGCACGGAAAGTCCTGCCGGGAGGATCCCGGCGCGCTCGCGCTCGATCGGGAGCGCGTAGCGATCCTCGAGCTGGGTCGCGGCGAGCCGTTCGGCCCAGCGCCGCGCCTCCGACGTTTCGACGCGCGCTCCCTCGGCAGCCTCGTGGTCGAAGCGAGTGAACCGCAGCGCGAGGCACGCCAGGTTGACCCCCGTTCCGCCGAGCACGACCACGTCGCGGCCCGCGGCGAGACCGCGCGGCAGAGCCTCGGCCGCGCGAGTCGCAAGATCGAGGTAGCGCTCCGGCGGCGAGGACTCCGCCAGCACGACGGCGCCGAGCGGGAGCGAATGACGGAATCCGAGCGCCGCGCACGACACCTCGGTGCTCCCCCCGCCGACGTCCACCACGACGGTGTCTCTCGAGACACCTTCCGCCGCGACGGCGATCTCGCCCAGGCGTGCTTCCTCCTCGCCCGACACGATCTCGATCGAGAGACCGGTGCGCGCGCGCGCCAATTCGACGAAGGCCTGTGCGTCGCGCGCGCGCCGCAACACCGCCGTCGAAACGACGCGTGTGCGACGCGCGTCCACGTTCAACTCGGCGAGCCGGCGCGCGAAGGTCGCGAGCGCCTCCAGCGCGCGCTCGACGGCTGCTTGATCCAGCGTCCCACGCTCGGCGAGGCCCGCGCCGAGACGCGGCGTGAGGCAATGGTCCAGGACGACCTCGAACCCTCCCGGCTCCGTTTCGCGCGCGACGAGCAGGAGGGCCGTGTTCGTGCCGAGATCGATGGCACCGACCGGAGCGCTCGTCACGTCGACTCCTCCGCTCGCGGGCCCTCGGCACGCGGCAGGTCCGCGAAAGAGCCGAAGCACACGCCCTCGAGGTTGAAGACCTGGACCCGGTCGCCGTCGCAATCGACGACCGCGACGCGCGTGCGTCGATCGCTCGCGCCTTCGTCGATCACGATGTCGGTCGGCTCGAAGACCTCCGACGCGCGCTCTCCGGGGTAGGCGATCGTGTGGATCACCCGGCCGGTCGGCTCGAAGAGGTGCACGGCGCCGGTCGAGGCTCCCCCGGTGGCCACGACGATGCGCCCGTCGGAGAGCCGGCGGGCCGCGGTCGGGATCGCGTCGGCGCGCGCGCCGCGCGGACGCGGCGGTCTCAAGGCGAAGTGGAATTCGCCTTCGCGAAACACCTGCACGAGACCGGCTCCGGCCTCGCACACGAGCTGAAAGCGCCCGTCGAGGGCGACACGCACGACGTCGCGGAAGGTCTCGTGCACGTCGCCTCGGGAGCGGAGCGACGCGAGATGTGCCCCCGCGCGGTCGAACAGCTGCACGGCATGTCGACGCGCGCCCTGCGAGCCGACGAGGATGCGCAGGTCCCCCTCCAGTCCGTCGACAGCCACGCAGGAAGGCTCGCCGACGTTGCCGGGCGCGTCCTCGGTGCTCGTCGCGACGATGGGGCCGTGTTCGCGTCCGAAGACCGTGAAGAGCCGCACCGCTCGCGACGCCGAGTCGGCGACGAACAGGCGCATGTCGCGGTCGACCGCGATGCCGTCGGCACGGGCTCGATCGCCGTGGAGACCTGCGAAGCGGAAACCATCGCCGAGGCGCGCGCCGTCGAGGTCGTAGGTGCGGATCTCGACCGTCCGCGCATGGCGAGCCAGGATCAGCACGCCGCCCTGCCGCGCGAGACAGCCGTTCACGATTCTTCCTCGAGTGCGCGCCGCAGCGTGATCATCACGACTTCCGCCGGCGCGAACACCCGCAGGGGCACCCCCACCACGCCGAGTCCGCGGCTGACAATCAGCGTAGTCGGCCCGACACGAACGCGAATCCCGGGGTGCTTCGGCCCGAGGGTCCGCAGAAACGGAAGGTCCATCTGCAGACCGTGCGTGTGACCCGACAAGATCGCGGCGCAACCTTCGCGAGCGAGCAGTCGCGCGCTCGTGGGGTTGTGGCACAGCATGATCTCGACGTCGCCCGGCTCGACCGCGAGACGCGCCTTCGCCACGTTCACGTCCTTCGCCTCCTCGAGATCCTCGAGTCCCACGAGCGCGAGCGTCGCGCCGCCTACCGGGAGCCGCACGCACTCGTCGCGCAGGAAGCGGATGCCGCGCGCGCCGTAGGCTTCGGCGATCCGTCCTTCCTGCCGGCCGCGGTAGTCGTGGTTCCCGAACACCGCGAACACGCCGTGTCGAGCGCCGGAAAGACGCGCGCAGTCCGCAAGGAGCGGCAAGGCCTCGCTCCAGTCGTGGGTGATGTAGTCCCCGGTGAACACGACGAGATCCGGCCTTCGCGCCGCGACGGCCGCGACGACGTGCTCGAGGTCGCCCGCGCCGAGGAACGAACCGCCGTGCAGGTCGGAGAGCTGCGCGATCGTGAAGCCCTCGAGCGCGGCGGGCAGTCCGCGAACCCCGATGCGCTCCTCGCGTACCACGAACCGGCCGGGAGAAAGCGCGAAGCGCTTGTACAGCCGCCGGCCCGCGCAGAAGGCCGAGGCGCGCTCGAAGGCCCTGAACGTGTCGAGGCGCAACTGGGAATGGCGGCGCGGCGCAACACGCGGTTGGATCGAAACGGGCGACGCCATCTGAGCTCCAGAGTGTAGCGCGCGTCCCCTGTACCTTCGTCCTCGGAGTCGCCCCGCGCCTCGGGCCCGGCGCGGCTTCAGTGATGCGCGGCGACGTGGACGTGTTCGATCGTCCTCGATCCGCCGGGCGGGATCACGGTGCGTCCCATGGCGTCGGTGAACTCCACGTTGCCGCTCGAGGCTTCGACGGAGATGCCGACGTCGTCGACGGCGATGCGAGCGGAACCGGCCTCGACCTCGAGCGCACCGCTCGTGAACACGATCAGGGCGTTGCCCGTGACGTAGGCCCGTCCGTCGAACAGGCGTATCGCGAGCCGGTCGGTGCGCTCGATCGTGAAGCTCGTCTCGGGCTCGATGCGGATCGTGTCCGCGCCGCGGGCCAACTCGGCCCGCCCGTCGACGCCGGTCGAACAGCCGTCGCCGTTCGAGGACGCGATCCGCTCGCCGGGGGCGAGGAGCTGCGCGCCGCGGTAGACCGTGCCCTCGAGGCAGCGCATGTTCACCCCGTTCGCGCCGCTCTTCGTGACGAGCAGCACGATCAGGCCCAGGACCGCGAGCGGCAGCAGCGACTTCGGGAGCCTGAAACGGAATTTCGTCTCGGCAGCGATGAGGCTGCGACGCGCGGTCGCTTCGACTTCGTCCTGGTGACGCACCAGGGCGGCGCCGCGGGCGCCCGACGCGATGCGCGCCATGCCGACGACCCGTTCGCGGTAGTACGAGTCGCACTCGACACAAGCCGCGAGGTGGGCACGCAGGGCCGGCGACTTGGCGCCAACGCTCGAGCCGCCCAGGAAGGCACGGACCTCCACGCGCGCCTCGTCGCAGGTCAATTCAGGTGCGTTCCTGGAAGCCGCCATGCACTCGCTCTCGCACCTGGTTCGATCGGCACAATCGCGCGGCGGCTTGAGAAAGGTCTTCAGGCCAGACGTTCGATGGCGAGCGCGATGCGCCGGAGCGTGCCTTTTTGGCCCAGCCACAGCATGGTGTCGAACAGGTCCGGACCGCCGGCCTGCCCGGTGAGGGCACAGCGCAACGGCTGGAACAGCGCCGGCATCTTGAGTCCTTGATCGGCGACCCACTGCTTGCAAGCGTCGCGCAACGGCGCGGGTTCGATGCCGTTTGCGATGCGCGGCTCGATCCAGGACTGGAACGCGCGCAGCGTGTCGACGCGCCTTTCGTGCTTCCGCGCTCCCTTCTCGGCGGCCTCCTCGTAGACGAGTTGCTCGTCGGCGACGAACAGGTACGCGATCTGGTCGGCGAGTTCGGAGTACGTGTGCACACGCTCCTTCACCCCGGCGACGACCGCGAGATACCAGGGCCGGCGCGCGCGCAGTTCAGCCTCGGTCGCGAGTCCCTTCGCGACGACCCAGGGCAGTGCGACTTCGGCGAGGTGCTCGAGCGAATCGCGGCGGATGTATTCGCCGGCGATCCACGTGAACTTCTCGACGTCGAAGATCGCGCCGGCCTTGTTCACGTCCTTGATGTCGAACTTCGCGACGAGCTGGTCCACGCCGAACACCTCGGTCGACCCGTCGAGCGCCCAGCCCTGGAGGCAGAGGAAGTTGACGATCGCCTCCTTCGGGAAGCCCTTGTCGCGATAGTCCTGCAGCGCGGTGTCGCCCGTGCGTTTGCTGAGCTTTTTCTTGTCGACGCCGAGCATGAGCGGCAGGTGCCCGAATTCCGGCGGTTCGCGGTCGAACGCGCGATAGAGCAGCACCTGTTTCGGCGTGTTGACGAGGTGTTCCTCGCCTCGGAAGACGTGCGTGATCTGCATGTCGACGTCGTCGCACACGACGACGAAGTTGTAGGTCGGGTTGCCGTCGCTGCGCACCATGACCCAGTCTTCCACTTCCTCGTTGGCGAACTCGACGTCGCCGCGCACGTGGTCCTTGAAGCGCGTCGTGCCGGCCGGGACGGCGAAGCGCAGCGTCGACGACTCGCCCGCGGCCGCTCGCCGCTCGGACTCGGCCCGGGAGAGCGCCCGACAGCGGCGGTCGTAGGCGATGCGCTCTTTCTTCGCCGCGAGATCCGCGTTCAACTGCTCGATCCGTTCGCGCGTGCAGAAGCAGCGGTACGCAGCGCCCTTCTCGAGGAGCACGCGGGCGAGTTCCTTGTGGCGCTCGAGACGCAGCGTCTGGTGGTAGGGCGCGAACGGCCCGCCGACGTCGGGGCCCTCGTCCCAATCGAGGCCCAGCCAGCGCAGGCCCTCGAGGATCGCGACCTCGTTCTCCTTCGTGGACCGCTCCGGATCGGTGTCCTCGATGCGCAGGATGAACTTGCCTCCCCGGCCGCGCGCGTAGGCCCAGTTGAAGAGCGCGGTGCGCGCGCCCCCGATGTGGAGCTTTCCGGTGGGACTGGGCGCGAAGCGGACGCGGATCGGTTTCGTCAAGGTGGCGGTTTCCTTCAAGGCGTGGGCAGGATAGCGAGTGCGCGCAGCGACTTCTTGGGAGCGCGGGGAAAACGGGTTACAACCGCCGCATGACGAAGCCCATGGTGAAGCTCACGCGACCGATCCTCCAGCGCGCTCCGAAGGTCCTGCTGCACGAGCACCTCGACGGCGGCTTGCGCCCGAAAACCGTCCTCGAACTCGCGGACCGTGCCGGCTACACCGAGCTCCCCGAGTCCGATCCGGTCAAGCTCGCCGACTGGTTCGCCGCCGGCGCCGCGCGCGGAAGCCTGTCCCTCTACCTCGAGGGCTTTCGCCACACGATCGCCCTGATGCAGACGCCCGAGGCGCTCGAGCGCGTCGCCTACGAATACGTCGAAGACATGCAGAAGGACAACGTCGTGTACTCCGAAGTGCGCTTCGCGCCGCACTTCCACACGCAGCGCGGACTGGGCCTCGACGCGGTCATGAAAGCCGTGACGAAAGGCCTGGCGCGCGGCCGCGAGGATTTCGGCGTCGAAGTGCGCACCATCGTGTGCGCGATGCGCAACCTCTCGGCGATGCTCTCGATGCAGATGGCCGAGCTCGCGGTCGCCTGGCGCACGCAGGGCTGCGTCGGGTTCGATCTCGCTGGCGAGGAAGCCGGGCACCCCGCGAAGCACCACATCGACGCGTTCCACCTCGTGAAGCGCATGAACTTCGCGATCACGATCCACGCGGGCGAGAGCTTCGGACCGGAGAGCATCTGGCAGGCGCTCCAGTACTGCGGCGCGCACCGCATCGGACACGGGACGCGCCTGATCGAGGACATGGTCGTGCACGACGGCAAGGTCATCTCCATCGGCCCCCTCGCCCAGTACGTGCTCGATCACCGCATTCCGATCGAAGTGTGCCTGTCGTCGAACGTGCACACGGGCGCGACGCCGAGCCTCGCCGACCACCCTTTCCCGCACTACCTCTCGAAGGGCTACCGCGTCACGCTCAACACCGACAACCGTCTGATGTCGCGCACGAGCATGACGGACGAGTACCTGCTCGCCCACGACCAGTTCGGACTGACCCTCGATCAGCTGGAAAAAATCGCGATCAACGGCATGAAGAGCGCCTTCTCGCACTACGACGAGCGCATCCAGGTGATCTTCGAGCGCATCAAGCCCGGCTACGCCGACCTGCGCGCGTCGCTCACCAAGTAGCGGTCACTCTCCGGCAGGCTCTGCGAAGAAGGCCCGGTGTTCTGGCTTGGCGCGCGCCTCGAGCGCCGCGAGCGTCCGCCGATAGAGCACGTTGCGGGCCTTGTCCTTCTTGGACTCGCCCTCGCCCTTCCCGTAGGTCGATAGGCCCTTGCCGATGAGGCGGAAGAGAGTTTCCTGCATGGCGGGTGAACGTTTCGCCTCGATGTTCTCGACGACCCGCGTCATCTTCTCGGGGTCGGTGCCGAAGTGCAGCATCACGAGTCGCGCGAACCACGTCGTCGAAGTCCCCGGACGCTCCCAGTTCGATTCCACGATCTCCGGCCGGCATCGATCGAGCGCCGAGGCCGTCGACAGTCCGCAGAACGCCAGCAGCCCGACTAGCGCGGCGCCGCGCACGAACCCGCGCTCGCGGACGAGCTTCCCGAGTCCGATGCCTAGGCACAGCGCGACGAAGGGCCAGATCGGCATCAGGTAGCGGAAGTTGAGCACCCATCCGCGCGGCCCGATCGCGAAGTCGCTCGCCACGTAGGCGACGAAGTACAGGGCCGCGAAGGCGAACGCGCACAGGCCGAGGTCGCGCGCGTCCTCGCGGAGTCTCGGTGAGGGGTTCCCGCCGAGCGCGCGCGTGGCGACGCCGGAGACCACGCCGAAGGCGTGCCGCCGCGCCCGCCAACCCACGCTCAGCACGGTCGCGAGGATGCCCAGCGTCGCCGCGCGAGCGATGTCGAGCGTCTCGATTCCTAGGCTGTCGTGGAACCACAGCGCCTCGGGGTAGTCGACGTCGAACATCATCCCCGCCTTCTCGAGGAGCGTGTAGCGCACGACGCCGTGCATGTCGACCGCGGTGCCGTGCTTCACGCCGTGCACGAAGTGCTCGAGGATGCCCGCGTCGTACACGTCGAACCCGCGGAAGCCGCACTCGAGGCCGTACAGGATCCACGGCGTGAATCCGACGGCGAACCCCGCCAGCCACGCGAGCGCCCGCCGGCGCGCCCAGAACCACGGGTCCTCGACGAATTCGAAGACCGCGAACAGCACGAGGACGAGCAGGAGCCCGTACCCGAACCACAGCGCGAATCCCGACGCGAATCCGAGCGCCGCCGTGCGCCAGGGACCGGCGCGCTCGCGCGCCCGCCACTCGAAGTAGAGCCACGCCAGAAGGAGCGCCAGGGCGTTGCTCTCCATGTGCGTGCCAAAGACCATGCACGACAGGTACGTGTAGCCCGGCGGCGAGAGCGCCATGACCGCTCCCCCGATCCACGCCGCCGTTCGCCCGGCGAAACGGTCCAGCAGGCGAAACGCGCAGTACACGGCGACGAGCGCGAACAGGACCCCGACGAGGCGCAGCGCCACGATCCTGGAGCCGAACACCGCGTAGAACGGGACCGCCACGATCGACACGACGAGCGAGCCGCCCCAGAAGTGGTTGACCTGGTACTCGAAGAGCGGGGCGACCGGACCGTCGAGCAGTTCCTGGGCGGCGATGCCGCGCAGGAGTTCCTCCTGATTGACCTGGTCCTTCTCGAAGACGTCGCTGGGCGGTGCGAAAACGACGGCGGCGCGCAGGAGGAACGCGGCGAGCAGCAGAAGGCTCAGCGCGAGCCACGCTCGGCGCGGCTTCGCGCTCGCTTCCACGGGCGCGCTGCTCACCGCTTCGCTCATCCGTGCCCGCCGTTCACGGATGGCGGACTTCGACGACCGTGTGGATGCCTCCGCGCACGAGGAAATCGCCTTCGACGACGAGCCGCTTCGGCTGGATCGCGCGGACGATGTCGTCGAGGATCTTGTTCGTCACGGCCTCGTGAAAGGCGCCCGTGTCGCGGTAGCTCCACAAGTACAGCTTCAAGCTCTTGAGCTCGACGCAGCGCTCGTTCGGCGTGTACCGGATCCGGATCGTCGCGAAATCGGGCTGGCCCGTCTTGGGGCAAAGGCAGGTGAACTCGGGGCAATCGAAACGGATCTCGAAATCGCGGCCGACGGCGGGATTCGGGAACCACTCGAGAGCTTGATTGGACGTCTTCTGCATCGCTGACGAGCTTACACGATCAGGGGGCGCGGTTTCCGCCGGCGCGCGCGACCACGACTTCGCCGACTCGCCGCTCGAGAGACCAGGCGAAGAACCCGCCACTCGTGCCACGGTAGGCGGCCACGGCCCCCGCGGCTCCCCTCGCGCGTATCGAGCGCAGGCCGTTTGGGCCAGCATCCTCGCAGTCGATGCGCACGTACTCGAGCGATCCGCGCTCCCGTTCCGCGAGGAGTTCGAAGACGAATTGCGCCGTTCCGCGCACGGGCCGGGCGAGCGTGTCCTCGCGGACGTCGAAGACCCAGTCCGGGCCGACGACGCGCGGCGCTGCGCCTTCGATCGCGAGCGGCAGGTCGTCGAGCAGCTCGAACAGGGCGACGTTCACGAGCGGGTCTTCGGCGCGCACGCGCCGGATGGTCGACGCCGTCCACCACGCTTCGTGCCGCCAAGGATCGAACAGCGCGACCAGTCCCTTCTCGTCCTCGATCCACACACCCGCGGCGACGACCCACTCGCCCGCCGGCTCGCTCGCGCGCCAGGCGAAGCGAGGCGCTTCCGCCGAGGAGGTGCCCGGCAGCGCTCGCACGCGGGCGAAGCGCACGCCGGCCGGATCCAGGTCGAAGAGCGACGAACGACTCTCGCCGAACCAGGGCGGGGGCGGCTTCGTGCCGACGGTCGGCGCGACGACGTGTACCTGCGACGGCACGGCTGTGCTCGGCCCCTCTTCGAGGAAGGCGATCTTGTGCTTGCGCCACTCCGCGAACTCGCTGGTGCGCGAGAGGAACGGGATCGCCTCGGAGGGGAGCGCTTGAGGCGGGCCGGCCGTGGGACCCTCGACGGTGTCGAAGATCGCGCGCGTGCCGAGATCGAAGCCCGCGACGCGGGTCGGTGGAACGACGACGAGCACGCGGCCCTCGCCGCCGGCGGCCACGGTGGCGGCGGCCAGGTCCGCGGAGAGTCGGGTGACGACCGCGCCGGCTTCGGTGTAGTTGCCGGCGTTGCGCGCCGAGAGCCAGGACAGGCCGATGGCGATCAACGCCGGCAACACGATGCGACGGGTTCCAAGCAGCGAGGTC
>JBGATY010000132.1:0-10936 GCA_044228955.1 Planctomycetota bacterium
GGGCTCTCCCCCGTCCTCTGGCGCGCCGGCTCGCCCCCAGCGTCGCCACGTGCTCACGTGTCCGAAGGTCGCCCGGCGTCCGGCCGAGGTCAACGCGGGCCGGAGATCGCCGCGCGGGGCGCGCCCTCGCCGCGCGCGGCCGGCCCCCGCCGCGATCAGCGCCGCCGTCTTCCACTCGTGGACCAGGGAGACATCGGCGCTGCTCGCGCGCTCACGCGAGAGCGACAGGTCGAGCGCCTGACCGCCCACCATGCCGCGCGAACCGGCCGCCTCGGCGAGACACATCGTCAACGCGGCCGCCTGCCGCTCGTCGCGGGCGACCAGCGCGAAGGCGTGCGCTTGCAGCGCGTCTCCCACGAGCACGGCCAGGGCCTCGCCGTACACCTTGTGGCACGTCGGCCGGCCGCGGCGCAGATCGTCGTCGTCCATGCACGGCAAGTCGTCGTGCACGAGCGAGTACGTGTGCAGGCACTCGATCGCCGCCGCCGGCAGTGCGCACACTTCGTCCCGTGCGCCGCCGTGCGACGCGACGAGCCGCACCAGCGCCGGACGCAGGCGCTTGCCGCCGCCGAACACCGCGTAGCGCATGGCCTCGTGCAACACGCGCGGTTCGTCGAGTGCGGAAGGCAGCAGCCGTTCGAGTTCCCGGTCGGCCCAGATCTTCGATTGCGCGAGGAAGCTCTCGACCTCTCGTCTGTGGACCGAGGACACGGTCACGAGCGCTCTTTGGCGTCCGGATCGCCCGCGTAGGGCCGCAGCGCGCCCTCGGCCTCGGCCGACAGTTCCTCGACTCGCTTCTGGAACCCCGACAGGATCGTGCGGCACTCCCCGAGCAGGGCCACGCCCTCCTGGTAGCGATCGATGGAGGACTCGAGGGCCAGCCCGCCGCTCTCCAACTCGGTCACGATCGCTTCCAGACGCGCCAGGCGGGAATCGAATCCGGTCGCGGGAGCCGTCTCGGACTTCTTCGGGAGAGTGGACATGCTCCGGCCCAGTCTAGCAGCTCGTCCTGGAAGTCGACTCTCGCCGCGAATCAGGCGTCCCCGATGCCCTGGGGGCGGTCGAGGGACGCGGGAGGGGCCCGGGCCGTGCGATGGGCCGACTTCTTCCCCGAACGGCTTGGGCTCGGAAAGGTCTTCCCCAAGTGCCGGCTTTGGAGCCCGGCAGGGACCAGTGCGCATTGCCGCTGTGGGCCGGCGGGGATAGAATCCGATACGCGTTCCGTCGCCTCTCTCTCCGCGGCCCAACTCTCCAGCTCCCTGGAAGGTCACGTCGCAGGAACGCCACTCCAGTCATCCTGACTCGCAACCGGTCTCCCGCATGAAAGTTGCCCTGATCTACGCCAAGTCGCAGGCCATCCGCCAGAAGGCCGCCGAGGTCTTCGCGGACGAGAGCAAACAGAAGGGCGAGTTGGCTCGCGACGAGATCTATCCCCCGCTTGGAATCAGCATCCTCGGCGCCGAACTCGAGGCGCTCGGGCACCAGGTCAAGCTGTTCGACGACTCGATCGAGGACCTCGAGACGTTGCGCGAGGCCATGGTGTGGGCCGACCTCGTCGGCATCTCGTCCTTGACGCCGAACGCACGCCGCGCACGCGAGCTCGGCAAGATCGCGCGCGACGAGATCAAGCGCCCGGTCGTGATGGGCGGACCGCATCCGACCACGAACCCCGAGTTCTTCCTGAACTCGGGCGCGGCCGACATCTGCGTGCAGGGCGAAGGCGACGAGACGCTGCCTGAGATCATCCAGCACCTGCACGATCGCGCGGCATGGGAGAACATCCAGGGCATCACCTTCTTGAAGGACGGCGTGCTGTTCGCGACCCCGCGACGCCCGCTCATCAAGAAGATGGACAAGATTCCGTTCCCGGCCTACCACCTGTGGGACATCCCGAAGTTCATGAAGCTGATGGTCAACCCGGGCGTGACGCTGATCACGTCGAGAGGTTGCCCGTACGCGTGCACGTTCTGCGACGCGGAGATGACGCCGCGCCAGTACCGTGCGATGGATCCCGAGCGGACGGTCGATCTCATGGAGATGATCGTCAAGAAGTACAACCCGCCGCAGCTCGTGCTCTTCGACGACCTGTTCACGATCCAGCGCAAGCGCGTGATCGCGATCTGCAAGGAGATCATCAAGCGCGACCTGTTCTTCGAGTGGGTGTGCGAGTCCCGCGTCGACACGATGGACTGGGAAATGCTGCGCTGGATGCGCAAAGCCGGCTGCGTGAAGATCTACTACGGTCTCGAGTCGGGGTCACCGGACATGCTCGTGACGATGAAGAAGGGCGTGACACCCGACAAGGTGCGCGCCGGCGCGAAGCTGAATCGCCAGCTCGGCATGTACTTCAAGTTTTTCATCCTCTACGGATTCCCGCAGGACACGGTCAAGGATCACCGCCTGACCGAGGAATTGATCGCCGAGACGCGTTGCGACGCCGTGTGCTGCTCGATCCTGCAGCCGATCCCGGGCACCGAGGTGTACGAGGAGCTCAAGCCGTACCTGACCAAGGACGTCGCGGAGATGGAGTTCCACTACTGGCACTCCACCGAGTCCTTCAAGCACCCGAACTTCACGCACGAGGAACTCCACAAGGAGCGCGATCGTCTGCTGAAGGCTCACGCGCGCGCGACCAAGGGCCTCGTCCCGAAGCTGAAGCGCAAGGCCGAACGCTTGATGGCGATGATTCGCCACCCCGAGATCATCGGCGACTTGTTCGAGATCCGCGCGCGACGCAAGCGCTATTTGAAGCGCGTCGCCGCGAGCGATTGGGCCTACACGCAGAACGCTCAGCGCGACATGACCGGACTGCAGGTTCCGAACGTGACCGCCGACTGACTCTCGCACGTTCCGTGTGATACAAGCGGGGCATCATGTCGATGCCCCGCTGTGTTTGGCTCTCCCCCGCGATCCTCGCTCTCGCCGCCGGCGCATGGTTCGCGAGCTGCTCCGATGCCACTCCCACGACCGGACCCGAGTTGTTCAACGCCTGGGGCTGCGTCCAGTGCCACGCGGAGAGCGGCGTCGGCGTGTCCGGGCTCGGCCCGTCGCTCCTCGAGAAGCAGAAGTACTGGACGCGCGACACCTTGCTCGCGTACTTGCGTGATCCCAAGGGCTACGCCGCGAAGGATCCGCGCCTGAAGGAACAAGGCCGGAGCTTCATGACGCCGATGCCGCCCGTCCTGGCCCAGGACGAGGTCCTGGTCGGTCTCTTGATCGATCACGTGCTCGCCATGCGCTGAATCCACGAGCCGGACCCAAGCGCCCGTTGCGCCCAGAGGTACCTCGGCTGCCCGAAGGGGCACTGGCACAAACGGTGGGCGACTGGGAAGCTCTGTGTAGAGATTTCGCGGGCTCTACGTCCTCGCGCGACCCGTCCCAAGGCGGTTCACGTTGGATGGCGGCGATGCGCGCGCTCCACCACGTCGTCCGGCCCTTTCCAGACCGGCACGACCAAGAACCTCGGGCCAGCACACACCCCACGGGTCCTGCACGAAGACCCAGATCCGACGAAGACACAAAATGAAACAACACATCCAACAGCGCAATCTTTCCTGGGCAGCATTCGCGGCCGGAGTCACCTGCCTGTCGACGGCCGTCTCCGCGCAAGGCCTCATCTCCACGAGCGGCGTCGTCGTCGCGTACAGCGGTGACGCCGTGCCGGACACGACCGGCACGCCGATCCCGGGCCTGAACTTCCTCAGCAACGGCCTGGGGAACAATTGCGCCGTCGACGAAAGCGGCAATGTCTTCTTCCTCGGTCAGTTCACCCAGGTGATCCCCGGTGACGCGACCAATGACCGCGCGTACTTCTACGGCAGCAACCGCACGAACCTCAAGATGGTCGTGCGTGGCGCCGATCAAGCGCCGGGCATGACTCCGGGAGTCCTCCTGCGCAATGCGGGCACCCTCTCCACGGGCTTGTCTTCGTCCGTGAAATTGACGCCGAACGGCAAGGGCTACTTCAGCTCGAGCCTGTGGGACAACAGCATCACGATCCTCTCGGGTAACGACAGCGCGCTCTTCGGCGGTGCGCCGGGCAGCCTCGGACTGCTCGCGCAGCGCGGTGATCCGGCTCCGGGTTGCCCTGTGGGCGTCACCTTCACGCAGGCGTTCTCGTCGCTGAGCTTGACGCAGAGCGGCATCAACTCGAGCGGTCGCGTGTACTTCAACGGCGCGCTGACGGGCACGGGCGTTGTCACGACCGTGGGTATGAACAATCAGACCGGGATCTTCACCGGCATGCCCGGCGCGCTCGAGCTCGTCGCGCGCAAGAGCGATCCGGCCCCGGGCATCCCCGGCGCGGTGGTCATCGACACTGGGACGTCGATCAACTTGTTCACGCAGATGAACGGCGCGGGCAACATCCTGTACGACCTCGCGCTCTCGACGACGCAAGGCACTCCGCCGGCCACGGTCGCGAACAACTGGGCGCTCATGCAATACACGCCGGGCGTGACTCCGGGCACCGGCACGAGCGCCGTCATCGTGCGCGAGGGCGACCCTGCCCCGGGCACTTCCCCGGTCGCGACGTTCAACGCCGTCACGGGTGACGCGTGGGTACCCGTCGTGGCTCCCAATTGCTGGACGCGCTCGAACCAGACGATTTTCACCGCCGAACTGCGCGGCGGTGACGTCACGACCCTGCCGAACGGCGTGGTGAACGATCGCGCCATCTACCGCGGTGGCGTGGGCGGGCTGATCATGGTCGTGCGCAAGGGCGACCCGGCTCCGGGCACCGACGCGTTCTTCGGAGCGGCATCAGGGACCAGCCCGTGGGACGTCGACAGCGTGATGATGAACGACTCCGGCAAGATCGTCTTCAACGGTCTCTTGACCGGCGGCACTTCGACGACGGCCAATGACTCGGGCCTGTGGTACGGGTCCATCGGTTCGATGAGCTTGATCGCACGCGAAGGCAGCATCGAGCCTGTCACGGGCGGCACGATCGGCAGCTTCAACATCACCAACACACAAGGGATGCACATCAACGATCAAGGGCGCTTGCTGTACCGCATGACGCTCACCGGCGGCACGAACCCGGGCAACAGCCTGTGGCTCTACGAGCCGAATCTCAATCTGAGCAAGCCCGTCGTCCTGCCTGGCAACACGGTCGAGGTCACGACGGGTGTCTTCAAGACGATCGGCGGGACGATCCCCTACGGTGAGATTTCCTACAACAACACCGACGGGGCCAGCCTGACCTTCATGCACAACGGCAAGATCGGCCTGCGTGTGACCTTCTCGGACAGCACGGCGGCGATCATGACGCTCGACATCCCGTTCTCGACGCCAACGACCGCTTTCTGCCTCGGCGACGGCACGGGCGCGGCCTGCCCGTGCGCCAACCCGGGCGCGGCCGGACGCGGCTGCGCGAGCAGCGCGTTCGCCAGCGGTGCGATCCTGTCGAGCACCGGCATCGCGGGCGCTTCGGCCGTTACCGACACGCTGATGCTGACGGCGACCGACATTCCCGGCCCGGGACTGTTCTTCCAGTCGTCCGGCCTCGCCGGCACACCGATCAACTTCGGTGACGGACTGTTGTGCGCCGCGGTCGGCATCGTCCGCCTCGGCGTGGTGTTCCCGGCCGCCGGCGTGGCGACGTACCCGGGCGGTCTGACGCCCGCCCCGATCCACATCGCGGGCGGCACGGCGGCCGGCGACGTCCGTCACTACCAGTGCTGGTACCGCTCGGTTCCTGGACTCTGCAATCCGCAGAACTTCGATCTCACGCAGGGACTGAGCCTGACCTGGGGACCGTGACCTGGATGGACCTGTCAACTCCCGTTGACGGGTTCTTCCGCTGCTGCTGGATGCGAGGCCCGGTTGGGGTTCGCCCCTTTTCGAGGCCTCGATCCGGCGAGCGTGCTTCGTGAGTCGCGCCGGGCGGACGCTGACGAAGTCCCATCCGCCCATCCGACAGACATCCGACTCGGCCGCGTGGCTCACCGCCCCGCGGCCGAACTCGTCTCACGTCGCCGGACGGGAGGCGACGACGCCTACCCAGAGTCCGTCCCCGAGCGGCACGATCACGCTCTCGAGACGCGTCTCGCGGGCCATGATCTCGTTGAAGCGCTGGACGGCCGGTGCTTCCCGGTCCTGCGGATGCAGATCGAGCACCTGTCCGAACGCGAAGGCGTTGTCGACGAGCACGCATCCGCCCGGCCGCACGATGCGCAGCGCGTGCTCGAGGTAGAGCGGGTAGTTGCCTTTGTCCGCGTCGATGAACATCGCATCCGCGGACGCACTCGCCAGGGTCCCGAGCACGTCCGCCGCTGCGCCTTCGAGCACGGTCACTTTGGAAGCGACGTCGCTCTTTTCGATCCACTCGCGCGCGAAGCGGACGTGCTTCGGTTCGCGCTCGATCGTCAGCACGCGTCCCCCATCCGGCAGCGCGCGGGCCATCTGGATCGCCGCGTACCCGGCGAGGGTGCCCACTTCCACGACCACTCTCGCTCGCGTCGCCTGCAACAGGATGCGCATGAACGCCGCCTGTTCCGCGGCGATCGAAATCGGCGGGATCGAGGCCTCCCGGGCGGCACGCTTCAGGTCGGTGAGGAACGCGTCGTCACGCCGCGCGCGCTCGGCCACGTACTGGAAATGAGCGGCGGAGAGCACGGTCGAATGGTCGGACATCAGGAGACTCCGCGGGACGGTACGACGATGGGCGCGCGGACCGAGGAACCGCTCGGGCGCGCGAGATACTCGAGATGACGCCCGTAGACGGGCTCGAGCACCTCGCGCCGCAAGACCTGTTCAGGCGCCGCGTCGAGGACCACGCGCCCCTCGTCGAAGAGCAGGATACGCGACGCGAACTGACCGGCCAGATTGAGGTCGTGCGTGACCACGAGCGCCGCTCGGCCCTCCCCGCACAGGGTGTGGATGAGCTGGAACACCTGGATCTGGTGCTCCGGATCGAGCGCGTTCGTCGGTTCGTCGACGAGCAGCACGGCCGCGTCCTGCGCGACGGCCCGCGCGATGAGCACGCGCTGGCGCTGGCCGCCCGACAGCGCGGTCATGGCGCGATCGCCCAGGTCGGACGCGTCGCACGCCTGAAGGGCCGCGCGCGCCGCGGACTCGTCGCTCGCCGAGAGCGCCCGACCGAAGAGCGCCGCTGAGAGGCCGCGCAGGCGATGGGCATAGCGGCCGCTCGTGACGAACGCGGAGACGCTGACTTCGGGCAGCGCGGGCAGGAACTGCGGCACGAGCGCGATCCGTCGGGCGCGCTCGCTCGCATCGAAGTCGGTCAGGCCACGACCCGCGTAGGTGACGGTGCCGCGACCAGGAACGAGCAGCCCCGACAAGACCTTGACGAGCGTGCTCTTGCCCGACCCGTTCGGGCCGATCACGACGACGAGTTCTCCCGGTGCCACGTCGACGTCGACCGAGTCCAGGGCACGCGGTCCGGCCGGATACGCGTAGGCGAGTCCGCGCCCCGAGAGAATGGCTCGCGGGTCCAAGCGACCCTCAGGCGCGAACGCCCGAGGCATCCCACTCGAACGTCATCGGGATCTCGACGTTGGACGCGAGGGACTTGTGCACCGGACAGGTGAGCGCCGTGCGCTCGAGCGTTTCTCTCGCGCGCGCGTCGAACGCGCCGCGCATCCGGATGGTGACCACGAGCTTGCCGATGCGGCGCGCAGGATCGGCGACCATGTGCTTCACGACGGTTGCCTCGGATCCCTCCATGCGCCACCCGTGCCGCTCCGCGACGATCGCCATCGTCGTCAGGATGCACGTGCCGAGCGCCGTGCCGACCAGATCGGTCGGCGAGAAGCTCTCGCCCTTGCCCTGATTGTCGACCGGAGCATCCGTGACGAGCTTCGTCTGCGACGGCGCGTGCACGGCCCCGCAGCGCAAGCCGCCTTCGTATTTCATCTGGATCTGGACCACGCGCGACGCCTCCTTGGCTTGGATCGCGCAGAGTCTACGCGGCCTACTGGCGTGCGCGCCACACGACGGCGCCATTGATCACGGTCGCGCGCGCGGACCCCTTCAGCAGTTCTTCCGGTTCGGCCGAGACCGGGTCGACGCTGAGGATGGTCATGTCGCAGGCGTAGCCCGGCTCGAGACGCCCGCGTCGATCGTCCTGGAATGCCGCGAACGCGGCTCCGCTCGTGAAGCCCGCGAGCGCCGCGGCCCCTTCGAGCCGCTGGTCGAAGACGATCGATTGATCGCCGATCTCGAGGGTTTGCCGCGTGCGTGCGGCGTACAGGCCGCGTAGTGGATCGGGGTTCTCGTACGGGAAGTCGCTGCCGAACGCGAGCCGTCCAAGTTCCGGGGCGAGTGCGCGCCAGGCGTAGGTGCCGCGCGTGCGCTCGGGTCCGAGCCGTGCGGGAATCCAGGGCAAGTCGGTGGCCGCGTGCGAAGGCTGCATCGACGGGATCACGCCGAGTTCGGGAAACCGCGGCCAGTCCTTCGGAGCGACGACGAGCACGTGCTCGATCCGCGGTCGCAGGTCGCGAAAGCCGGGAACGGCGACGGCCATGCGCGCGAAGGCGTCGAGCACCATGCGGTTCGCGCGGTCGCCGATGGCTTGAACGGCGGGCTGCAGCCCCGCGCGAGCGACCGTGGCGAGACGCGAGTTCAAGACGTCCTCGCTGATCGCGAGTCGCCCCTTTTGTCCCGGAGCGTCGGAGTAGTCCTCGAACAACGCGGCACCGTGGGAGTCGAGCGCGCCGTCGACGACGACGCGCACGCCCGGTACCGAGAGCATGTCGAGTGGATCGGGGGCCCTGGGCAGGCCAGTGAGCGTGTCGGGCTTGATCTCGCCCTTCAAGTCGAGGTACGCGACGACGCGCACCATCAGTTTCTGGTGACGGCGCAGGTCATCGAGGAGCGCGAGAGTCGAGCGCGACATGCCCATGTCGTGCACGCAGGTGATGCCCTTCGAGATCAACGCCGCCTGCGCAGACATGAAATGCCTGGCGCGAGTCGTCGCGTCGGCTTCCGGGACGAGTCGCTCCACGAGGTCACAAGCCGTGTCGAGCAGGATCCCGCTGGCGCGCTTGCCCTCGTCGAGGACGACGTATCCACCCTGGATCTTCAACTCGGGCTCGAAGATCGTGTCCAGCTTCGCCAGCGCCAGCGCGGCGGAGTTCACCAGCGCGACATGGCCGCCAGTGCGCTCGAGGTACACGGGGTGCTTCGGCACGGCGGTCGAGAGCAGGAAATGATGCGGGTATTCCGTCGTGCCCCAGTCCGCTTCGTTCCAGCCGATGCCGCGGATCCAGGTGCCCTCTTTCATTTGAGCCGCCCGCGCCTTGACGCGCGCGATCACGTCTTCGTACGAGGTCGTCCCCGAGAGGTCGAGCGCTTCGAAGGTGCGCGCGAACGCGCTCAGATCTCCATGAGCGTCCTGAAGGCCGGGCACGGCGACCGCGCCGCCCAGGTCCTCCAGCGTCGCGCCGCGCGCGTCGGGGCGCACCGACAGGCTCGCGAACGAACCGGTTGCTACGACCTTTCCGTTCGCCGCGAGCAGGGCTTCGACGGTCGTACCCTTCTGGTCGTTCAACACGATGCGTCCGTTGTGGAAGATCGTCGGCGTACTCTGGGCCAGGCCGGTCGCCGAGACGGCGCACCAGCCGAGGACCGCCAGGAGCGCTCGGTTGAGGGGAGACATGCGGAGAAAGGGACCTGGCCATCTGATCGGACCGGCGGACACCGGATATGGAGCGCACTCGCGCATTTCGCGGCCAAGAGGAAAGTCCTTCCTGCTCGCGTGCACGGGAGAAGCCCGAGTTGGTACGTTCCGAGCATGAAACCCCTCGAGAATCGACGCGCGCTCGTCACGGGCGCCTCCTCCGGAATCGGCGCGCGTACCGCTGTCCACCTGAGCCGCGCTGGCGCGGCGGTCTTTCTGGTCGGTCGAGATCGAGGTCGCCTGGAGCAGGTCGCGGCCGAGTGCCCGCGCTCCAGCGTGGTCGTGCTCGACGTGCGCGATGCCGAGGCCGTGGACCGCGCGCTCGCGCCGCTCGAATGCGATCTGGTCGTGAACAACGCCGGGCTGGCTCTCGGCGCCGAGAAGTTGCCGCTCGGCGACGCACGCGAGTGGAGCACGGTGATCGACACGAACGTGAAGGGCGTGCTCCACGTGGCGCACGCGACCTTGCCGTTCATGGCGCGGCAAGTGCGCGGCGACCACGTGTTCCTCGGCAGCGTCGCGGGACGGCAGGTCTACCCGGGCGGCAGCATCTACTGCGCGACGAAGCACGCGGTGCGCGCTCTCTACGAGGCGCTGCGCCTCGACATGGCCGGGAGCGGCGTGCGCTTCACGACCGTCGATCCGGGCATGGTGCAGACGGACTTCAGCCGCGTGCGTTTCCGCGGCGACGTCGAACGCGCGGCCGCCGTCTACCAGGGGGTCTCGCCGCTCACGCCCGACGACGTCGCCGACGCGATCGTCTGGGCCGTGACGCGACCGCCCCACGTGAACATCGGCGAGATCGTGATGTGGGCTTCCGCCCAGGCCAGCACGACGCTCGTGACGCGACGGAGCTGATCCAGTGACCGACCCTGCGCGCGGGCCGACCGCCGCGCGGGGAACGGCTGCGACGATGCGCGATCGGCGTTCGTGTCGGCTCTTGGGAAGGGCTTTCCGGGATGGTCCAGACTGTCGGGATCACTCGACGTCGGAGCCATACGGTCGTCGGACCCGTTCAACTCCGACTGTCCCGGGCGTCGAAAAGAATGGACATGACCGCCCTCGAGCGCGCCGCCACGCTCCTCGTGATCGACTCGGCCGAGAGCGCCGAGGACGTCGCGCACTGTCTGCGTGGAGCAGGGTATGCCGTCGAGATCTGTCACCAGGCCGTGCGCGCGAAGCGCCTGCTCGAGGAGCACAGCTACGCGGCAGTGCTGGTCGATCCCAACGCGGTCGAGCTCGACCTGCGCGCCCTCATCGCCTCGCTCTCGGACGCGCCGGCCTGGATCGAAC
>JBGATY010000133.1:0-10679 GCA_044228955.1 Planctomycetota bacterium
ATGCGCGTCGTCGTGAACGTCCCGCGATCGCGCACGAACACGTCGACGACCAGGTTCGTGTCGCCCGCGACCAGGTTCGAAGCAGAACTGTGGAACGCGACGTAGCGACCGTTCGCCGACAGCGCCGGATTGCCCGAGAACGCGTTGCCCGAAACCCCGCTCGGATCGACGGACAGGCAATTCGTGATGCCCGTCAAGAGGTCCGTGACGAAGACGTCCTGGGTCGTGTTCGTGTCCTGCGCCGCGAGATTCGAACTCGTCCCGTGCCACGCCACGAAGCGTCCGTCGGCGGAGATGTCGGGGCGGGCGTTGTCGCCGTTGCCCTCGGCTCCGCTGCTCGAGAGGCTGACGCGCGTCGTCGTCCCGAGCGTGACGTCGCGCACGAAGATGTCCGTCTTGCCGTTCGTGTCGCCCGCGACGAGATTGGTCGCCGCGCTCGCGAACACGATGAAGCGACCGGTCGCGGAAATCGCGGGGTCCGTCGACGCGCCGTCGGCTTCGACTCCGTTCGTGTCCACGCTGACGCGAGTCGTGGTCCCCGCCACTCGATCGCGCACGAACACGTCCGCGACTCCGTTCGTGTCGTTCGGAACGAGGTTCGACGCGGTGCTCCAGAAGGCCACGTAGCGACCGTTGGCCGAGAGATAGTTGCGGTTGACGTTCGGAGCGCCGAGGCCGGAATCCGCGTTGGCTTGCGCCCCCGACGAATCGACGCTGACGCGCTCCGTGCCGCATTGCGCGGAGGCCGGAGCGGACAGGAACAGCAACACGCCGAGCGGGGCCGCTCGGCGCAGGGACGTGAACAGGTTCGACATGGTGGGCGAGGCGGGGGGCCTGCCCGAACAAATCTACCCCAGGGACGCCCGTTTCACCGGGTTTCGATGCGGGTGATGCGCCCCCTGTCCTCCGAAATCGAGATCCGGCGCTCGCCCTTGCCCTTCTCCAGGGCTTTGAAACGCGGCTTGTCCAGGCGCTCGAGCAGCACCGCCTCGCGCACCCCCGCGGAGCCGCAGGCGAGGAGGGTCGCGCGCCCCTTGTCGAACCGCGGCGTGCCGAGCACCCGCACGACGTCGGGATCGTACTGCGTCGCGGCTGCGCGCTTTTGCGCTACCAGGTACGAGTAGGGCAGCGCGCGCATGTCGATCGACAACCTCCGCGAGAACGTGCGCCAGAAAAGCGTCGTGAACGCTTCCGGCGCGGGCGGTGCGAAGTGGTGGCACCAGTCGCCGTCGCGACCCGCGGCGAGCACGCCGCAAGCCGAGCGGTGCGTGCAGGGGAGGAGGGGATCCAGGTCGTCGAGCAATGCGTCGCGAACCGCGGAGAGCGCGCGCGACGTCGACTTGGCGCCCGACTCGATCCAGATCAGGAGCTTCGCCGCTTTGGCGTGGGCGACGAACTGCGCTCGGCCTGCGTCATCGAGCTCGTCGAGCACGTGGCTCGCGAGCATCACGTCCGCTGCCGCGGGGTCGGGCGCCTCGACGTCGAGATCGGGGTGCTCGCCGCGCGTCACCTCTTGTGCGTATGCCACGGCCGCGCGCGATCGATCCATGAAGCGCACGCCGCGGCCCGCTGTGCCGAAAGCGGCCAGGAAAGCGCGCGTGGCGACGCCGGTTCCGGCGCCGAAGTCCAGGATCGTTCCGCTCGGCACCTCGACGCCGCGCCGCTTGATCTCCTCGAGAACGGCGTTCCACTTCCAGCGGATGCGCGCTCCGAACGTCGCGTCGTAGATCTCGAGGTCGCGCGTCGACGACCAATAGTCGGGCAGGGGAGCCGTCTCCCCGATCTGGCGCAGGAACGAGCCGCGCATCGCGGCGAGTCGTTCCCAGTCTTCGTCACGGAGTTCGAGGGTGTTCTCGTTCAATCTTCGGCCCAATTCCCGGCGAGTTTGCCGCGGTCGTCGAACGTGCGCGAGCGGCGCGAATTGTAGACGCTCACGAAGTACGTGCAGCGCCGGCAGACGTCGGGGTAGTCGCCGCGTTCGTGCGCCTCGATGAGCTCGTCGATCTTGCGTCCGGCCCAGATGCGCGCGAGCGGCTCTTCCCTGACGTTCCCGACGATCAATTCGGCCTCGACGTCGCGGCACGCGCACGCATTGACGTCGCCGTTGGCGAGCACCACGGGCTTGGTGAAGAGCAGCTCGCACGCGCCGAGCTTGAACGGCATCTTGCGCGGGCGCAGGCCGACTTTCTCGAGATCGCTGTCCTTCACCTTGCCGGCCCAGGAATCGTAGTCGGGCATCCCCGCGATCTCGACGAGCCCTTCGTCGCGCGCCGCCCTCAAGGTCTCCCACAAGGGCCCGACCTTGGCACCGTCGGGGCAACGCAGCGCGAGCGTGAAGGGGATCTTCGAGCCCGACTTGCGCTTCTCCTCGAGGAAGCCGAGCACGGCGTCGCGCGCGGCGGCGAACTTCGGGACGCCCATGATCGTGTTCCAGGTGTTCTCGTCGAAGCCGCCCCACGAGACGTGCACGTGCAGCTTCGGCGCGTACTGCATCAGGCGCGCGCTCTTCTCGCGGCTCATGAGGATCGCGTTCGTGTAGAAGCTGATGCCCAGGACGCGCGGCTCGTTCATCAGGAAATCGAGGCGCTCGAACACGTGCTTGTCGACGAAGGGGTCGCCGACGATCGGCGTCAGCGACACGTGGCGACCGCCCATCGCGAGATACTCCAGCACGATGCGCCGGAAGTCCTCCATCGGCATGACGGTCTTCTTGCGTTCCATCTGCGGATAGGCGCAGAAGACGCACTCCGCGTTGCAGATGTTCGTGCCCTCGACGTGCAGTCCGCGCGGGATGCGCCGCAGGGTCTCGAGGTGAGCGCGGATTTCGGAGCGCTTGAACCGGTAGTGGTACTCCGTGTTCACGACGTCCATCACGTGCCGCATGAACGCGCGCGCGCCGTCGGGGAGCAGGTCGCGAGCGGCGGAACGGACGGGATTCATGGCGGAGAGCGGGAGGGAGCGCGTGTTGCTCGCGTTGATCGCGCGAGCCGTTCAGTGTAGCGACTGGCGAGAGGCCGGCACCTGTCCACGTACGACGCCCATCTGCCGCCCGCGCCGCGGTGGGGGCGCGGAGCGGGTCTCGGTCCGGGGGCGGAGAGAACGGCGGGCGCTAGCCCAACTCGAGCTGCGCGCGCGCGTCGACCACGTCGCGATTCAAGGCTTCCATCGCGCGCATCAGGCGGTCGGAGAGGTCCCAGTCCGGATCGATCGCGCGTCTCAATTGCCGCATGAGCTGAACGGCCATGCGGAAGGTGCGCACGATGTCGCCGGGGGTCAGCTCGGCGTTCTCGACGAGGTCGTCGAAGTTCGCGCCGGAAACCCAGTTCTGTGCGACCTGGGTCATGCCCCAGTCCGGCAGCTTGATCTCTCCCCCGACCCCCAGTTCCGCGGCCTTGATCACCAGTTGATGCAGCGTGCGCTGGACGCTCGTGCGCACGTTGCCGTGCAATTTCGAGGGCACCCAGCCGACCTCGCCGCGCCGCCGCTCCTCGTAGATCAGGCCCACGAACACGACCGCGAGCGCGTCGACGGGCAGGTTCTCGATCAGGCCCCCGAAGCACAGCTCGGTCAGTTGCAGCTCGAAGCCGTTGATCAGTTTCGCGATGCGGCCGCGGGAGGTGAGCTGATTCCCGTCGAGGTACCCGAGTTCGTCGAGCAGTTCGACCCGCGCGTCGAGGGCACGACGTTGTTCACGGCGGTTGGATTCGATCTGCTTCTTGGTCCCGCGCCGGTGCTGGAAAGCGTTCAGGGACTTCTCCCAGGCTTCGACGAGCCGTTCGCGGCCCAGGCGCTCGACGAGGTGCAGGATCGAGCTGAAGGACAGGCCGAAACGGCTCTCGACGGGCTCCGCCAGACCCGCGAGGTAGCGCTTGAGCGGCGCTTCGACGAGGTCCTTTGGAGAGAGCAGCGAATACACGAGGCCCTCGTCGTCGAGTCCCTGCCGACCCGCTCGTCCCGCCATCTGCATGTAGTCGCGCGTCGAGAGGTAGTCGAACGTCACGCCGTCGAACTTGCGCAGCGCCTGGAACACCACGGTGCGCGCCGGCATGTTGATGCCGAGCGCGAAGGTCTCGGTCGTGAACAGCATCTTGAGCAGGCCCGACGTGAACATCCGCTCCACGAGTTCCTTGTGGATCGGCAACATCCCGGCGTGGTGGTAGCCGATTCCGCGCCGCGCCATCGACATGATCTCGCCGCCGAGGATCCCCTTGTCGAGCTGGAACAGCGCGACGAGTTCGTCCTGCAGGACGCGCATCCGTTCGCGCTCGTCCTCTGCGAGCAGTTCGCGGCCCGCGTTCGCCAAGGCCTGGCGCTCGCAGTCCTTGCGGCTGAACGCGAAGACGAGCGTGGGCAGGAGCTCGCGCCGTTGCAGGAAGTCGAACAGGGGTCGCGCGTCGGGCGGTTCCTGCAAGGCGCGTCCGCGCCCGCGCTCGTGCCGGCGTTCGCCACCGCGCTTCTTGAACGTGTCGGCCAGCGCCTCGCGCTTGCGCGCCCGATCGAGGTCGCCCGCGTCGATGATCCCGCTCTTCGCCGTGAAGAAACGATGCTCCAGGGGAACCGGCCGGCGAGAACTCTGGATCACGACCGTCTCGCGTCCGCGTATCTCCGACAGCCACGCGCCGAGCTCGTCGGCGTTGCTCACGGTCGCGGACAGGCAGATGAAGCGCATCGTCTTCGGCGCGAAGATCAGCGATTCCTCCCACACCGACCCGCGCTCGTGGTCGTCGACGTAGTGCACTTCGTCGAACACCACGTACTCGACGTCGGCGAGGTGCTCCGGCGCGTCGAAGATCGCGTTGCGCAGGATCTCCGTCGTCATGATGAGCACGCGGCCGGCGGGATGGATCGTGACGTCGCCCGTCATGAGGCCGACGTCGATCTCCGGGTCGTCGCGGAAGTCGCGGTACTTCTGGTTCGAGAGCGCCTTGATCGGCGCGGTGTAGATGCAGCGCTTGCCCCGCCGCACCGCGTCGTGGATCGCGTACTCGGCGACGAGCGTCTTGCCGGCGCCCGTCGGCGCGCTGACCAGCACGTCGCGACCCGCCGCGATCGCGTCGACGGCCTGGACCTGGAACGAGTTGAGACGCTTCCCCTTGAAGAGCACCTCACGGCTCTCCGGGGGTGTGACGAGATCCTCATGCGGTCTCGCCGTCTTCTTCTCGGCCCGGATGAGGCGGTTCGCCTCGGCCCGCCGGCGCTCGCGCGCGAGCAAACGCTCGGTTCGCGTGCGCGGCTTCGGCGGCTTGTCGCGTTCGAGCTCGTCTTCGGGCGGGATCGGGGCTTGGCCTTCCATGGCGGGGCGCGGCGAGCAGGGGAAAAGACGGCGGTGCCTGCGTCTTTCGTGCTTGAGCTTCGCTCGTCACAGAGGTATCAGGAGGCGCGAGCGGACGGAATCACAATTCCGACCCGGGGCCGACTCCGCGCGAGCGCACCGACCGCTTTTCCCCGCACAAGACACGCTGAAACGAGCGACGACCGACGGATCGCGAATCCAGGCCGGCCGAACCTCGAGAAAACCGCGAAGCCGATGAACCCGACGATCCGCCAACTGACCACGCTCAAGATCCTCTCCCGCCTGCTCGGCCACGAACTGCACGCGCAAGGTAACGCCAAGACGATCCAACTCTCGCGCGAGGAAGTGCTCGAGATCCAGACGACCCTCGACATCTACATCGAGGATTCCGTGCGCCGCGCCGGCACCTCCATGGGCTCGCCGACCTCCGAGCCGCAACTCGTCACGGCGCGCAACATCGAAGTCCGCAATTAGGACCTCCACGGGCGTGTCCCACGCCGCGCGAGGAGAGTTCATTCCCATGCAGAGTGGCCGGGTGTCGGACAGTCCTTCGGTGCTGCCTGCGTCGGCGCGTTCCGGCCGCGTCCCGACGTGGATTCCGCTGGGCATCGCCGCGGCCGCCCTCGTGTGGGTCTTCGACGGCATGTCGGAAGGCGTCGTGGCCGCCGGTTTCGAACGCGTCGATCCGCGTTCGAGCCGCCT
This sequence comes from Planctomycetota bacterium, assembly GCA_044228955.1. GTDB lineage: Bacteria > Planctomycetota > UBA1135 > UBA1135 > JAEUIA01. The sequence goes on from JBGATY010000133.1 coordinate 5,996, forward strand.
GGAGGCGCACGGCGATTTCTGCGACCCGCGTTGGGACGACGTGATGCGGCGCTCGCTCGCGTCCCTGCCGACGACCTCGATCCACGACGCGGCCGCCATCCAACGCATCCGGGCGTCGGTCGCGGCCTTGCCGTTCGTGGCGGCGGTGGGCGAGGCGACGGTGATCTGGCCGGACAGCATCGACGTGCCGCTGCGCCTGCGCACGCCGAGTGCCTGCGTGATGCAGGGCAACGAATTCCTGCCGGTCTCGGCGGACGGCGTGTTCCTGCCGGGACGCTGGCCGACCCCACCGTGGGTCGCGACCAGCCCGACCGCGGAGGGCTTCCTGCCCGTGATCGGTCCCAACGACGGCGCGTTCGAGCGCGTCCGCCCGGGCGACCGCCTGAAGGAGATGCGCCACCTCGACGCGCTCGCCGTGGCGATCTCGATGCGCGCGGCGCTCACGAAAGCTGATTTCGAGGTCATGGGTCCGCCGCTCATCGACGCGACAGCCGCCCGTCTCGATCCCGTGGCCTCGAAGGGCGTGCTGCTCCAGCTCGAAGCGCGTCGCACGATCCAGTTCGGCCGTCCGCCCAACGTCGAGGCGATCGGCGAACGACCGCAGGACGCCAAGTGGGCCGACGTGCGGCACGCGCTCGAGTTCCTGCGCAAGCTGCGCACGACGCCGCCCACCGAGGGAGCGCGTGACTGGGCCTTCCTCGACGTGCGCTGGGACACGGCGGACATCACCTGGCGCGAGGAAAACGCGTCGCCGCCCGAGCCGCCGAAAAAGCGGCCATGAACGCACGCGGCGCTGCCGTCGGGGTCGCTGTCGTCGGCGACACTCCTCTCCTCGGAGCGTGCGTGACCTGGATCTTGTCCGCGGCGCCTTTCTTCTTCGCGCCCAGCGCTTTCGAGGGCGTGTCGCGCGCCGCCTTGGCCGCGCTGCCGTGGATCGCAGTCGCGGGACTGCCGCGCCGCGACCGAGGCGGCGGCTTTGGGGGCATCGCCGTCGAGATCGCGCTGCTCGTGCCGCCGCTCGCCCTCGGAGCCCGCCTCGACCTCGCCGCGGGCATGGAACGCGCGCACCTCGGGCTGATCGTCGCTGCGAGCCTCGTCTTCACGGCCGCGCTCTCGTTCGCCGCGCGCGAGGCCGCGTCGGAGCGGCGCGCGCGCGGTCTTTACGCGTGGCTCTGGTTCGCGTTCGTGGCCGGAGTGCCGATCCTCTGCGCGACCCTGGCTCTCGGCGGTGCGTCGTTGTTCGGTCCGCCGCCGGCGATCCTGGCGCGGATCGCGGCCGCGAGTCCGCTGCAGTGGATCTGCGCGCGACTGCCAGTGGACGAACTCGCGAGCGCGATCCCGTACCTGCCGCTCGCCACGCTCGTGCTCCTCGTGTCGCTCGGCCTCTTGGCGGCGCGCGCGCGGCATGACACCGGGAGAGCGCCGTGAAGCGCGCGCTCCTCGTGCTCGTCGCGCTCGTGCTCGTCGCGCGCGGCGTCACCGCGCTCGAGCTCGCGCGTTTCGCGGAGATCGAACTCGTCGGGCCGCTCGCGAACGTCGTGCTCGAGGCGCGCGGCGGGGGACGCACGCACATCGAAGGCGCACTCGGCGCGGGGGAGACGCGCCTCGTCGCCGTTCCGCTCTCCGTCCCCGATCGCTCGACGGCTGCACCCACGATCAAGTTCGACGAGGACCCCGACCCCTCGCGCCCACGCGGCTCGGCGCGCTTCGTCGGTTGGCGCAAGGACCCCGCGCCGCTCGAGGGTCTGAGTCCCGGGCTGAAGGCGCGCGCGCGTCCGGCGCTCCTCGAGACGCCGCTCGGAGTGTCGCGCGCCGCGCCGTTCGTGCTGCTCCTGTCCGTGATCGTGGTCTTGTTCCTGCGCCGCCGGCCGTTCGTCGCCCTCGCCGCTGCACTCCTCGCGGCGGCGGCACTGGCCTCCCTGGTCACTTCGCCCGTGCGCGAGGCCGGGGCCGCCGTGACGCTCGTCGACGGCCACGTCGACGAGACGAACTGGCGCCAGATCGACGCCGCTCTCGATCGGATCGTGGTGGCTCCGGAAGCCGGTGCGTTCGAACTCGCGACCGATCCCGCGCAGAGCATGGTCACTTGGGAAGCGCCGCTCGATCCCACCCGGCCGCTCTCCGCTCGCGCGCCGCGGGCACGGCTGTTTGCGACCCGCGTCGTCGAGGTGAGCTCCGGCTCGCTGTCCCGCGCCGCGAACCGCCTCGCCGCCTTCGACGAGGCTTGGCTGCGCGAGGACGGTGCCTGGAAGCACTTCGGGGCCTGGGATTTCGGCGCGCCCCTGCCAGCGCCCCTCGACACGGCCCTCCCGCCCGGATGGCTGGCGAGCGCGCTCCCGCAGGGGATCTCGATCCTCCTGGCCCGCGAAAGGCCGTCCGCGGCCCGTTCCTCGACCTGGATTCGGGTCGCCGGACTCTAGCGCGGCGCGAACTCTCCCCCGAGAAAGGCGGGGAAAGGCGTTGATGGGGAATCGGGGCCCCGCTACCTTCTTGCGCCCCGGAATCCGGTCCACGGACGACGGTTACCCTCGTACTCTGCCTTCGAACCATGCACGCGACCACACACGTCCGATCCGCTGATCTGAAGGAGCGCTGGCTCCTCTACGACGCGTCCCAGTTCACCTTGGGCCGTCTCGCGGCGCAGATCGCCATGAACCTGATGGGCAAGGACACGCCCAACTACACCGCCAGCGAGATGAACGGCGCGTTCGTGATCGTCGTCAACGCCGACAAGGTGAAGACCACCGGCAAGAAGAGCGAGGCGAAGCAGTACTTCCACTACACGGGGTATCCGAGCGGTCGCAAGGAGATCGACTTCCAGGACCTCCAAGGCCGCCGCCCCGACGAAATCGTCCGGCAGGCCGTCAAGCGCATGCTGCCGAAGTCGGTCCTCGGCCGCGACATGCAGCGCCGCCTCAAGATCTACGGCGGCATGGAACACCCGCACACCGCCCAAGCTCCCACGAAGGTCGAGAAGATCCGCTCATGAGCGCCAACATCACCTGGGCCCTCGGCCGCCGCAAGTCCGCCGTCGCTCGCGTCCGCATCAAGTCCGGAGCGGGCGGGTTCCAAGTCAACGATCGCGAGCTGAACGAGTTCTTCCCGGTGCTCGCCGCACAGACGCGCGCCACGGAACCGCTGCGCGCCACCGCGACGCTGGGCCAGTACGACGTCTCCTGCACGGTCAACGGCGGTGGCCCGATCAGCCAGGCCGAAGCGGTCCTGCTCGGACTCGCGCGCGCCCTGAAGAAGGTCAACCCCGGTTTCGACGCGGTCCTGCGTCAGCACGGCTTGCTGACGCGTGACAGCCGCATGAAAGAGCGCAAGAAGTACGGCCGTCGCGGCGCACGTCGCGGCTTCCAGTTCAGCAAGCGCTAAGCGCGAGCTTCCGTCGCGCGCTTTCGCGCGACAGCGCCATGGAGGGGGAGAGGTCCGTCCTCTCCCTTTCGCACTTCACGCTACCAGGCGATCCTGTCAAACTCCCCGACTGCCATGGCCGGCCACAGTCACAGCGCCAACATCGCCGCCCGCAAAGGCGCCGTCGACAAGAAGCGCGCCAAGAACTTCAGCAAGCTCTCGCGCGCGATCATGTCCGCCGTTCGCCAAGGCGGCGTCGACGTCGACTCGAACCTGAAGCTCAAGTACGCGGTCGAAAAAGCGCGTGCGGGCAACATGTCGAAGGACACGATCAAGCACGCGATCAAGCGCGCCGCGGGCGAGAAGATCGGCGATGCCTACGAGGATCTCGTCTACGAGGGCTACGCGCCCGGCGGCGTCGCGCTGATGGTCTCCTGCCTGACGGACAATCGCCACCGCACCGCGCCTGACCTGAAGTTCATCTTCGACCGCAACGGCGGCAACCTCGGCGCCTCCGGCTCGGTTGGCTTCATGTTCACGTTCCAGACGATCGTGATCGCGGATCGCGACGAGAAGACCGAGGACCACTGGCTCGAACTCGCACTCGAGTGCGGCGCATCCGACGTGCGCGTCGAAGGTGACGTGGTGACGATCCTGGCTCCCGCGACCGAGTTCCTGGCCGTGAAGAGTGCCCTCGAAGCCAAGGAAGTCAAGATGCACTCGGCGGAGATGGGGTACATGCCGAACATGTCCGTGCCGGTCACGGACAAGGACGACGCCAAGCGGGTCCTGAAGCTGATCGAGGCACTGGAGGATCTCGACGACGTCCAGAACGTCTACGCCAACTACGAGATTCCCGAAGCCTGGCTCGAAGAACTGTCCGGCTGATCGCGACAGTTCGCGGTTGATCCCCATCCGGTGGTTTTGCGAAGCTCTCGCCTCGGGCGTTCGCTCCGGACGCCGTTCGAGATCAGAGAGAGGACATCCCCATCCATGGGCGACGGATTGCGCACGATCCACGTGGTGACCACTGACGAGACGCTGGCCGCATCGGCCCGCGCCGCGGCTCTGCCGCTCGGCGGGTTCGAGGTCATCGTGCGGGGGACGCTCGCGGACCTCATGTCCTCGGCTCCGAGTCCGAACGACGTGATCCTGCTCGACGGCTGGCTGCGCAACAGCAACGTCTACGAGAACTGTCGGCGTCTGTCGGGCAAGACGCGCGCGCGCATCTTCGTCGTCGTCGAATACGACAACACGATGGCCGAGTCGATTGCGCGGTTCTGCGGCGCGGCTGGCGTGATGAGGCGCCCGCTCGTCCCGAGCAAGA
>JBGATY010000134.1:0-10509 GCA_044228955.1 Planctomycetota bacterium
CCTGGGTCGAGCGCTCACGGAAGCCACCGCTCCTCGAGGACAAGTACAGCGCGCTGTTCTCGCCCGAAAAATTCGTCACGAACAGGTCCGGACGACGGTCGCCGTTCAGATCTCCGCACGCGATGCCCATCGAAGCCTGCTCGCGCCCGTTGGCGTCGTGGGAAACGCCGCGGCGCAAGCCCGCTTCCGCGAACGTGCCGTCACCCTGGTTCTCCCAGAGGAAGTTCGGGGTCGAGTCGTTGGCGACGTAGATGTCCGTGTCTCCGTCGTCGTCGTAGTCGAGCGTCATCACGCCCAGTCCGAAACCGGCCTCTTTCGGCCGGAATCGCGCCTTCTCCGTGACGTCCTCGAACGTGCCGTCGCCCTTGCCGCGGTACAGGCGATCGAAGGTCGGCGTGAGGCCCTCGGGCCCGCACATCACCGGGTGTCCCTTCCAATTGCAGTCGCCCGCGCCCTTCTTCTGGATCTTGCGCGGATCGAACTCGAGGTAGTTCACGACGACGAGGTCGAGCTTGCCGTCGCGATCGAAGTCGAGTGCCGCGGCGCTGCTCGCCCACTCGCCCTGCGCGAGCCCGGACTTCTCGACCGCGACGAAGCCCTTCTCCGCGACGTTGAGGAGGATCCGCGTCGCGCCCCACTCGGTGATCACGAGATCGAGTCGTCCGTCCCCGTTCCAATCCCCGGTCGCTCCGCCCATGCCCCAGCGGCCCGCGGGAATCGTCCACGCTTCTCCCGCCGGACGAAACGTGCAGTCCCCGTTGCCCAGGAACAGTCGCGGCGGAAATCCGTGCTCTCCTTTTTCCACGCGCTCGAGCGTCGATCCGTCCACGATCACGCAGTCGACGTTCCCGTCGAGGTCGAAATCCCCGAGCAGGACACCCCCGCCGTTGACCTCCACGATCCAGTCCTTCGCGCTCGAACCGCACGTGGTCACGACTCCGGGCAACGCGCGTCCGCCGATGCTCTGGAATGCCGGAGGAGACGGATCCTCGGGCAAGAGAGAAGAGATCGGCAAGGCGCCGAGAACGCAGCTGTAGATCGCCGACACGCAGTTCACCCCCGTACGGTATCGACTGCCCGTACAATCCGAACATGATGCGTGCGATCCTCGTTCTGTTCCTGTGCCTGATTCCGGTGCGGCTTGCCGGCGCCACGGACTACTCCGTTCCCGGCCCCTACGGCGCGGGATACTCGACGGTGACGGTCACGCGGCCGGACAACACCACCTTCACGGCCCGCTTCTTCTACCCGGCGCTCACCACCGGCGCCGGCGCGGCCTACTCCAACCTCGGCGCGCCCTATCCCGCGATCTCGTTCGGACACGGATTCCTGCAAGCACCGAGTGCGTACCAGGGTTCCCTGCAGCACCTCGCGACGTGGGGCTACTTCGTGATCGCGAGCGAATCACAAGGGTCCTTCGCGCCGAGCCACCAGGGACTCGCCAACGACATGCGCTCGTGCCTCGACTGGTTGAGCGCGCAGAACGCGAGCGCGACCTCGACGTGGCATGCGCAGATCGACGTGAACGCGTTCGGCATGTCCGGCCATTCGATGGGTGCCGGCTGCAGCATCCTCGCCACCGCGGCCGATCCGCGCGTGAAGGCTCTCGCCAACATGGCGGCGGCCGAGACGAGTCCCTCGGCGATCGCCGCGATCCAGAACGTCGCTTGTCCACAAATGCTCCTCTCGGGCTCGCAGGACGGAACAGTGCCGGTGGCGACCAATGGCCAGCTCATGTACGCCGCCGCGAAGGCGCCGCGGCAATTGCCGGTGATCACCGGCGGCTACCACTGCGGCTTCGTCGACACGCCCTCGTTCGGCGGGCTCGGCTGCGATTCGGGCTCGATTCCGAAAGCAACGCAACTCGCCATCGCGCGGCGCAAGCTCACGACATTCTTCGAGCTCTATCTGCGAGGCAACCAATCGGTGTGGAGCGACGTCTGGGGCGAGGTCATGAAGGCCGATACGAGCGTGATCACGACGTTCGACACGGGTTGCTTCCTGCGGCTCGCGAGTTTCCGTCGCAGCGCCTGGCCCGGGAACGATGTCGTGTTCACCGGCTCCATCATGAACACGGACTCGTCGCTCGAAAGCTACGACCTGTTCGCGGATGGCGTTCCGTGGCCGATGACCTTCGCCTCGACGACGACCTCGCCCGTGTCCCCTGGCGGCTCGGTTCCCTTCCGACTGAGGGTCACGATCCCGGCGGGCACACCGCCGGGAGTGGATCGAATCGTCGTCTCCGCTCGACGCACGTCCGACGGAGGAACGCGGAACTACGCGATCCTCAGCGTCGGAGTGCGCTGAACTCGGCGCTCAGGGCAGCCAGCTGACCGTCAACCCGTTCGTGAGGTTGAACGTGCTGGCCGTGCAGAAGGCAGCCGCGTCGCGATACCAGCCCTGGTAGTGGTACGTGCCCGGCGCGCCGATCAGGCCTTGCACGGAGACCGGCAGCAGCACGCCCGAGGGATAGGTCGAAGCGCCCGCGACGTTGAACACGACGCCGAGACGCGTGATCGTGCCTCCCACGCACAGCTTGCCGTCGCCGAAAGCGATCCCGGCGCCAGCGGCTGCTTGAGCGCTGCCCTGGAAGTAGAGCGTCGGGCCGTTCGGCATCAGCACACCCTGCAGGAGGAGCGTGTCCCCGCTGAGGCTCGGCGTGCCGGTCGCGTACAACCGACCGCCGGTTCCGCCCGAGTGCAGGCAACCCTCGCCCGCGAGCGGGACCGAGTTGTTGGCGCACGGGCAAGCCGCGCCCGTGCCGTCACCAAAGCAGAACGCGGTGCCGGTGTTGGCGCCCGTCAGCGGGATGCATCCTGAATCGCTGACGCGGATGTTGCCCGGCCAGTCCTTGAAGCGCAGTTCGTAGCAGAGCTGGATACCGAGGCCGCCCGCCGTGTCGTTCATGCGGAAGCGGTACATCTGCCCGCCCATGTGCAGCGGGATGGCGGCACTCGCCGTGCCCGTCACCGTGATCGTGCCGGCGAATCCGCCGAGCACGCTCGAGAAGTTGTAGGTGCCGGGACGTACGAAGGTGCGCATGTAGGCACCGCCGTTGGCGATCGCGCCGGAGGCGTAGGTGTACGGGGCGCTCGTGCTCGTGACGTCCTGCGCCACTCCCGACACGTTTTGGAAGGTGACCGTCGTGCCCGCGGCCACGACCAGGGCCGCCGGAGAGAACGCGCCGGCGTTGATCTGGATCAGAGCGGCCTGCGGCGCGGTCAGAATGACGTAGTCGCCGCTCGGCTTGACGTAGTTCACGCCGTCGTCGAGGACCTGGTCACGGATCTTGGCCTTGACCACGACCGGTGAACCCGAAACCGCGCTCGAGGGAGCATTGGTCCCCGTGATCACCGGCGCGAGCGTGTCGGCCGTGCCCGTGTTCTTGTAGAAGCGGTTGATGAAGCTGCCCGACTCGCCGTTCGCCGAGAGGATGTCGTACTTGCCGTCGTTGTTCAGGTCGGCGACCGTGCAGTCGAGCGTCGAATCATTGACGACCTGGATGACCCCGGCCACGGTCGTGAACACCATGCCGCCGTCGTTGCGGAGCATGCGTTCGGCCGACAGCAGCGCGCCGATCAGGACGTCGTAGTCGCCGTCGTTGTCGTAGTCGATGAACGCGGCCTCGTTGTCGTCGACGCCGCCGGCCGCCGTCCCGTTCGTGAACGTCAGCGAGCCGAGCCCGATCAGGTTGTTCCGCACCGGGCCGTCGTTCAGGCCCGACAACGAGATGAAGAACATGTCGAGATCGTTGTCGCCGTCGAGATCGGCCACGTCGGCTTCGTACGTGCCGCCGCTCGACGGCGTGATGAGGGACGAACTGTCGCTGAACGTGCCCGCTCCGTTGTTCAAGAGCAGGATGTGCGAACCGCCCGCCACCGACATCTTGGTGAATCCGAGCACGTCGATGTCCCAGTCGTTGTCGATGTCCGCTGTCTGCACGTCCATCTGCGAGGTGCGGTTCGGGGAATTCAGCGCAGCGGCGTTCTCCGTGAAGAAGCCCGTTCCGTTGTTGATGTACAGGTGCAGCTTCTTCGTCGGCGTCGTGTTGAATGCGTCGTTGAGCACCACGTCGAGGTCGCCGTCGTCGTCCACGTCCGCGAACGATGCGCAGCCCGAGAAGAACGCCGTCGTGAAACCTCGCGTCGCGCTCTCGAGAGTGAAGAAGCCCGGATTCGCTGCGCCCTGGTTGATGTACAGCGACGGCACTCCTCCAGCTGCACCCGTGTTGGCGAAGATCACGTCGACCCAGCCGTCGCCATTCACGTCACCCGTCGCAACCCCTTTCGCGTCCGAGAACACGGTGCCGAAACGTGCCGCGCTCTCGTCGACGATCACCCACGGAGTCCCCGTTTCGATGAACTTGTTGATGTAGAGCTTGTTCTGGCGCGCCGTGCCCGAGACGAATCCGTCACCGTCCGCGACGATCACGTCCAGGTCGCCGTCGTTGTCGACGTCGGCGCACTCGATGCCCTCGGAGTAGTTGCCCGTGCCGTCGGGGAAGTTGGTCGCACCCTGGAACTGCTGGGCGCGTGCCGCGGCACCGAGGACGACGGATACGCCGAGACCGGCGACGAAGAGAGAGATGTTGCGCATCGAAAAAGAGGGCCTGGGTTTGAGGCCCCCTACCGAGCCACGGACCCAGGAGAGGTGGGAACGCGGGAGGTGGGCCGTGGGGAACGGAGAGATATCTCAATAGAAGCTAACCCCACCCGCGCGAACCGTCACCGTGTCCGCACCGGGAAATCGACGCGATCCGGCTACTTTCGCTGGCCGGGGCGGCGTGAGGCGCAAACAATTCCATCCCCCCACCCCATGCGACCCGATCCCGACCTGCTGCGCGACCGGCTCGAGCGCGCCCGTCTGATGCTCCTTTTCACGCCGCAGGTTTGCGCAGCGGAGCGCGATCCGTTGCAGGTCCTCGAAGCCGTGCTGGGCGCAGTCGACGTGATCCAGGTGCGTCCGAAGGCACCCGGCGCCAAGACTCCCTGCGAAGCGAAGGCCTCGTTCGATTGGACCGTGCGCCTGCTCGACCTGCTCGCGGATCGACCTGGCCTCGACGTGCTCGTCTTGGTCGACGACCGCGTCGACGTGGCGGGCGCGCTGTGGGAGCGCGGCTGCGCCGGGGTGCACGTCGGAGCGGACGACATGCCGCCGGCGGCTGTGCGAGCGTTCCTCGGTCCCGGGCCGCTGATCGGCCTATCGACGCACTCGCTCGAGGACGTGATCACCGCCGAGGAGGAGCGCGTGGACTACCTCGGCTTCGGGCCGATTCGTCCGACGGACACCAAGGGCTACGAGCGCGGGATCGGCACCGAACAGGCCTGGATCGCGGCGTCCGCGAGCGCGCGCCCGCTGTTCCCGATCGGCGGCATCGACCACGACACCGCGAGCGAGCTTTCGCGTGTCGGCCGCGCCGCGGTGGCGTCCGCGATCCTGTGCGCTGCCGACCCGGCTCGAGCGGCGCGCGAACTGCGCGCGCTGCTCGAATCCGGGACGGACTGAAACACGGTCACAGGTAGAGCTGCGCGTCGCCGTAGCTGTAGAAGCGGTAGCCGCGCTCGAGCGCTTCGGCATAGAGCCGCAGCACGCGCTCCCGTCCGGCCAGCGCCGACACGAGCACGAGCAGCGTGCTCCTTGGCAGGTGGAAGTTCGTGAGCAGGCCGTCGATCGCCCGGAAGCGCCGGCCAGGCGTGATGAAGAGCCGCGTCGAGCCCGTGCCGGGCGTCAGGCGTCCGGCTTCGTCCGCGCAGCTCTCGAGGACGCGCGCGCTCGTCGTGCCGACCGCGATGACGCGGTTCTTCCTGGCGCGCGCGGCCTCGATCGCGGCGACGGTCGCTGGAGGGAGCACGTAGTCCTCCGCGTGCATCCTGTGCTCCTCGATCTCCTCCGTCTGCATCGGTTGGAACGTGCCCAGCCCGACGTGCAGCGTGACGCTCGCGACGTGGATGCCGGCGCGCTCGAGATCGCGCATGATTTCTGGGGTGAAATGCAGGCCTGCGGTCGGCGCGGCGACGGCGCCGGGCTCGCGCGCGAAGACAGTCTGGTAGAGCGTGCGATCCGCGGTGGAGCGCTCGTCGTCGCGCTCGCGGCGGATGTACGGCGGCAGCGGCATGCGACCCGCGGCCTCGAGAGCGGCGTCGGTCGACGCGAAGCGCGCGGCGGGCTGCAGCTCGAACAGCCATTCCGCTCCGACTTCGCCGGCCGCGTCCAGGACGCGCGTCACGGCGCGCGCGAAGAGCGCCCCGTCCTCGAGTTCGACCTCCGCTCCCGGTTCGAGCTTCTTCGCCGGCCGCGCCATCGCGCGCCACAGCTCGCCCTCGCGAGCGAGCAGGAGCAATTCGATCTGTCCGCCGCTTGCGCGCTTGCCGAAGAGCCGCGCCGGCCGCACGCGCGTGTCGTTCACGACGAGCAGGTCGCCCGGCGCGAGGATCGTGGGCAGATCGCGCACGATCCTGTGCTCGGTGACGTCCCTGGCCACGCGATGGACCATCAGGCGCGCCGAATCGCGCGGCTCGGCGGGTACTTGCGCGATGGCGCTCGCGGGCAGCTCGTAGTCGAAGTCGGAAGCTCTCATGCGTTCGATGGCGCAGTCAGGGGTCGCCTGCGCGCGAAGATCAGCAGCGCGAAGAACGGCACCGCGAACACGGGCCACATCCAGACCGGCTCGATCCACTGCTGCTCGTTCTGCCAGCGTGCCAGAGGCACGTACAGGATCGGCGCGGCGGCGAAGATCCACAACCACGCTGCCCCGGGTCCCAGCGCCACGAAGGGCAACAGCCACGTCAAATACCACGGGTGCAGCGTGGGTGTCAGGACCAGGAAGCCCGCGAGCAGGAGTCCCACGCCCCGCACGCGCTCACGCACGCGGACGAAGACGATCAGGGCCCAGGCGCACCACGCGAGCGCCACCACGAGGCGCGCGTCGCGCTCCGGATCCGGACTGGACGAGTACAAGGCGTGCACGCCGTCGCGCACGAAGCGGAACAACAGGCTGCCCGCTTCCCAACGATCGCGGTACTGGTGCAGACCGCCGAGGAAACCGCGCTCGCCCCCATGGAGAAACAGGAACGGCACGAACGCGAGCCCGACGAAGACCGCCGCCAGGAAAGCCCGCGTCCAGCGTGTGCGCCCCGCCCCGATCCAGGGCAGCGCGAACACAGGCAGGTACTTCGACAAGATCGCACCGGCGATGAGCGCGCTCGCCCCCGCCTCTCGAGCGAAGGTCCGCTGCTCGTCCGCGCGCGCGAGGGCCAAGAGGGCCGTCGTGAAGAGCGCGATCCCCACGGCGTCGAAGTGCGCCGAGCCGGCGAACTCGAACACGACCAGGGGACAGAACGCCCACGCGACGAGGGCTTCCCTTGTCCGCCCCGATCTGCGCGCGAGGTGAGCGAGCGGCCAGAGGACGAGCAGGTCCGCGCAGGCGAGCAGGATGCGCAACACCCACACGGCCCCCCGCTCCGAGGGCACGCCGAGGGCATGCGAGACGCGCACGCTGAGCGTCGCGCAGCCCTGCACGAGGGGAGGATACACAGCCGGGACCTCGGGATGCGCCACGCGCGCCGCGAGCGTCGGCAGTTCGGCGCGCACGGCGTCGAGCGCCGGATCCCCTGGCGCGAACGCATAGGGACTGATGCCGCGCGCCGAGAGTTCGCCCTCCCAGACATAGCGGTAGACATCGTCGGAAAGCTCGAGCGTGGAACCGAGTGCGAGAACGCGCAACAACAGTGCGACGCCGCACACGAGGCCGAGCCCGACGCGCGCGCGCTCGGCGCACAGCACGGCGAGTACCCAGGCCGATCCGGCCAGCGCGAAGGCGCCGAGGCAGGCCCACGGCGCGCCGCGCCAGGGACCGATGGCGGCCAGGAAGCCGACACAGAGCACGACGACGAGCGCCGCCCACGCGAAGCGTGCTCGCGCCGAACGCTCGTTCACGCGCGTTTTACCCAGCGCAGCGCGCGTGTTCGTTCCACGCGCGGTGCTTCCGAAAAAAGTCCCGATTGGGCACTCATGAACTCGAGCAGTCTGTCGTATGTAGGCGCGGATCCAAACGGATCCCCGATCGTTCCGCGCCCGGGGGGGCCACGGAGGCGATCGGACCTTCCTCTCGAGGAAGAGATCACGGCGGTGGGTTCATCCCACCACCTGGCCGACGAGATCCCGGGGCGACCCGGGTCAGATCGGCCAGGCGCCGGATCAGTGGGCCGCTGGCAACGAAGACTGCCGGTGGCCCTTTTTCTTGGCCTGCGAGTGGAGCCCGTCCACACGAGAAGTGGCTCCGCAACCGGCCCGGCCGCCGGTTGGAAACGAGCGGGCCGTCCGCGCCAGGGTGATGGATCTCTCAGATCTTCTGCTCGGGTTCGGCCGAGATATCGGCGCCGGTCGAGGCCTCGGGCGCGACCTCTTCTCGATGGAACTGCCACGCGTCCTCGGCCTCGAGGGTCTCCTCGGAGATTCCCTCCGAGTGCAGGCGCGCGACCAGCGTGTCCGGATCCCAGCCGAGGTACAGCGCCGCGCGGGTCTTGTTCACGCGCCCTCCGCTGGTGCGCGTCGTGCGCAGCGCGGCCAGCAGATCGCGCGGGTCGGGATGACGCGACGGGATCTTCTTGACCAGGTCGAGCCCGAAATGGCGCGCGAGTTGGATCAAGTGAGGCGGTTCGACGGCATCGCCACCGTGGAGCAGGACCAGCTTGTAGACGACGTTCTCCAACCCGCGCAGGTTCTCGTGCCAGGGTTGACGCCACAAGAGCGCCATGGCCTCGTCGCTCGGATGGGGCGGCGCGGAGCCTTCCTCGTCCGCGAAGCGCCGGGCCATGGCGGAAAAGAGAGCGGGGATCTCCTCGCGGCGCTGCGCGAGAGCAGGCACGAGCAGGGTCACGCGATCGAGGCGCGCGGCAAGATCGGGTCGCAGTCGCCCGGCGTCACGCGCGGCCTTGAGACCGAGTCTCGTCGTGGCCACGACCCGAGCGCAGGAATCGTTCGGACCCTCGCGATCGGTGGCGCGCTCGACGCGCTCGAGGATGCGCAACAGCTCCTCCTGGTGCGCCGCGCTGAGTTCGTCGACGTCGTCGAACACGATCGTCCCGCCGGCTGCTGATCCCAGGATCTCCGCCAGGCTCGTGCTCGGGCCGGTCTCGCGGCCCGCTCCGTGGACCTTGAACGGGCCCGCCGCGCGCGAGCTCTCGAAGTGGATCCAGCGCGCGAGCACGAGCTTCCCGGCCCCGCTCGGCCCGGCGAGCACGACCGCCGAACGCGAACGCGCCGCTGCGATGGCGTGAGTCGCGAACGAACGGAAGTCGGCGCGCGCGGGATCGAACCAGGGTTCGAACTCGAAACGCACGCGGTGCCACGCGCCGAACTGAGCCATGCGCAGGGCCAGACCCTGTGCGGCCGCGAGATGAGCGCAGGCCTCGACGTCCTTCGGCCTGAAGTCGCGGCGGCGACTGGATTCGACGACCAGGAATCCGACGGCACGATCCTCGGCGACGAGCGGCGCGACGAATCCCGACGCCGCCTGGGCGTGCAACGACAGCCGCTCGTCGGGCTCGTCGAAGGCGATGGTTCCTCCGGTGGCGGCCGCTCGCGCCAGAGCGCGCGCTCGGCCGGGGCGGTCCGCTTCGAAGCCCACGCCTTCGCCGCCGCTCGCGACCCGTCGAGTGCAACCCTGCTCGAGGGAGAAGCCGCTCCACAGGCGTTGGTAGAGCTTGATCCCGAGCGCCGCCACGAGATCCTGGAACACACGCGCCAAAGGCTGCGCGGCATCCTCGGGGTCGGGAAGGACCTTGGATTCGGCTTCGCCCACGCCTTCTCCGCGTTCTCGTGCGAGCAACACGGCGGTTCGCCAGCCACGCGCGAGCGCTTCCAGACGCAGAGGCCCCGGAAGCACGTGGTGCTCGCACTCGAGGTACAGCCAGCCAGCGACCTCGGATTCGTCGTCGAGTATCGGCACGAGCGCGCGCGAACGCGCCGCGGCTCCGGCGACCGAAAAGCGCAATCCGCTCTCGCCGGCCGCGTGGTCGACGATGGTGCGGGCCTCCGCGATGCCGCGCCGCTCGGGCGAACCGGCGACTTCGTGGGCGTCGGCGCATTCGAGCACCCAGGCTCGTGAGCGAGTGCGCAGGGCGGGCGCGGCGTCCAGGTGGATCGCGCTCGCACCGGCCGGAGGGCGGAAAGCAAACACGGCGAGCACCGCGGCGCCGACGTCGTGGCGATCGCGCACGGCGAATCCGCGCGGCGGCGGACGGTCGCCCGGCGTGCGGCCGGCGAGACACGGCAGCCACTCGGGCCGCGCGTCGCGCAACGCGAAGAGACCCGCCGGCAGCGGGCCGAGCCAGGGGCGCAGTCCGACGAGCAGGGCGCGCGCCCCCGCGGCGTCGCCGAGCGCGAGCCGCGCGTAGCTGAGGTTCGTCGGGTGGGCCGCGCGCCCCGGCTCCTTCTTGATGGCCGCCTCGAGCAGCGGCACCGCCGCCTTCGCGTCTCCGCCGGCGAGCAGCACGGTCGCCTTGCCGG
>JBGATY010000135.1:0-10402 GCA_044228955.1 Planctomycetota bacterium
GCGCATCGGCGAGGCGAGCCTGTCGACCGAGGTGCGCGGCCTCGCGTTGCACGGCGACCAGGTGACGCTCTCGCGCGACGTGCTGCACGAGACGTGGCGCCTCGCACCGGACGGCGCCGAGCAGACTTTCGTCCTCGACGAGCGGCCGGCCGCCGTCGGCGACTTGGCGCTCCGCATCGCGCTCACGTCGGAACTCGTCCCCGAGGAGACCGCCGCGGGCGTCGTCCTCGCGGGCGAGCACGGCGGCGTGTCGATCTCGGGCGTGGTGGTCGTCGACGCCGCCGGGGCGCGGCACGCGGTCGAAAGCCATCTCGTGGACGGCGCCCTGGCCGTGGAGGTCCCCGCGCAACTGCTCGCCAGCGCGCGCTACCCGCTCGTGGTCGATCCCGTGTTCTCGACGAATGCGGTCGACCTGTCCTCGACCGTGACCTCGCTTCCTGACATCGCCAACGGGGACGCCACCGGCAAGTTCGCCGCCGTCTACCAGTACGCCTACAGCGCGACGGACACGGACATCTGGACGCTGGACGTCTCCTACGGCAACCCGGTCGCGGGATCGGGAACCTGGGTCGACGCGACCTCGAGCTCATGGGGCTTCCCGCGCATCGCGTACAACGCGCTCAACAACACGTACCTGACGGTGTGCGCCGTGCGCGCCACCCCGAGCTCGCTCTCGGAGATCTGGTGCCGCGCGCGCACCGGCGGATCGACGTCGCAGTTCACCCCGACCTTGATCCAGAACGCGCTCGCCGGCTCGTGCTTCTATCCCGACGTCGGCGGCGATCCGGTCCAGTCGGGCCCCACCTACTTCCTGGTCGCGTGGACGCGCAACTTCAGCTCGAGCGATTGGGACATCCACGCCCGCCTGGTCGCCTTCGACGGCACTCCCCAGGGGACCAGCCCGATCTACCTCGCGAACACGACGGCTTTCGACTGGTTCCCGCGCGTCTCGAAGACCGACGGCCGCGCGCCGTTCGCGACGCAGGAATGGAACGTGGTGTGGATGCGCAGCGGCGACGTCTACGGTGCGCAGGTCCACTGGGACGGATTCGTCACGACGCCCGCCTTCCCGATCGACCAGACCACCTACGACGACACCTATCCGAGCGCGTCCACGCTGCTGGACGGGGCGACCGGAACTCGTCCCTGGATGGTGACCTACCGCAGGGCCTTTGCGACGGAAGGGGACGTGTACGCCAAGGTCCTCACGGGCGGCACGGTCCAGGCCGAGCTCGACGTGTCGGTGTACGAAAACGTCTTCCTCGAGGACCAGGTCGACCCCGACGTCGACTCGAACGGCCAGCGCTTCGTCGTGGCGTACGGCGAGAGCTACCAGGGCAGCGCCGTCGACCACGACGCGTACGTCGCCACGCTCCACTTCGCGGACGGGGTGATCGGCGTCGACGAGCCCCACCAGGTCTTCGATCCCAACTCCCTCGACACGCGCTTCCCGCAGGTCTCGTGCAGCCTGACGAACGCGAACCAGGGCGTCGCCTACTACGGTCTCGCCTGGAGCGGCGGCGCCGGTTCCGTGGAGCACGCCCACGTCGGCGCGTACTACGAGCCGGCGCCGTACGAGACGTTCTGCTACGGCAACGGCGCGGGCGCGAATTGCCCCTGCGGCAACGCGGGCGGGAGCGGGAAGGGTTGCGCCAACTCCGCCACGAACGGCTCCAACCTGTTCCTCCAGGGCAACGCCTTCGTCAGCCAGGACACGTTCCAGATCTCGGCCTTCAACCTGCCGCCGGGGACGCTGGGCCTCTTCTTCCAGGGCACGGGGGCGAATCTCACGCCGCTGGCCTTCGGCGACGGTCTCCTGTGCGTCTCGGGGACGGTCGTGCGCCTCGCCGTGAAGGCCGCGCCCGCCGGCTTCGCGAGCTACCCGCAGGCGGGCGACGCGCCGATCTCGATCCAGGGCGGCCTCCCCGTCGGCGGCGGGTTCCGCGCGTACCAGTTGTGGTACCGGGACGCGGCGAGCTTCTGCACGGCCTCGACGTTCAACCTCTCGAGCGCCGGGCGCGTGCTGTGGCTGCGCTGACGACGGAGACGGACCCGCCCGCCGGGCGGCGACCCGGCCGTGGAGCTCGCGACCGCGCCCAGCGTCGGACCGCGGGTCGTGGCGGGCCGGTGCCCGAGCGTCACTTCGTCGCGGGAGCGCCGCCGGTGAGCTCGGCGGCGAGCGCCGCGAGCTTCTTCTCGCCCTCTTCGTCCTTCAACGGCCGCCCATCCAAATCGCAGGCCCGCTCGACCGTCACGTGACCCCTGGGCCGAGCTCATGAAGCGCGTGTTCGAGATCGACGTGCTCGTCTGCCCCTATTGCGAAGGCCAGCGCAAGCTCATCGCCTTCCTCACCGACGGATTCGTGGTGCGCAAGTTCCTCGCTCACCTCGGCCTCGACAGCGACCCTCCCATCCCGGCGCCGGCGAGAGCGCTCGAGGAGAGCGTGTTCACCTGGTAGGCGGGAGACGGCGACGTGCGGGGCGCCGGGCTCGATCGGTGCGCACTCAGGGCGGGTGCGTGCGCGGGAGTCTGTGTCGGTGTGCGGTGAGAACGTGCTCAGCGTACGCGGAACTCCAGGTGGGATCGCCTTCGCGGGCGACAAGAGGCGCGCGGGATGGCCCGGCGGGGCCGGCGGCGAGGACGGAGGAGCGCGAGATCCTGGCGGCGGGGAAGGTTGCTACCCATGGTCATGCGCTTGGACTTCCTACGCCCCACGTGGGTCGAACTGTGGTAGCTTCCCGACCGCGATCAAGCGCAGGCGTCCGACTTGAGGCGGCGGACCCGCAACGATTCATCCCTTCGACGGAACCGGCCTGAAACAGTCAACCAGAGGAGTTCTTCATGCTGAAGCATTCGAGCAAGTGGGTTTGGACTGCGATTCTTCTCGGATTGCTGGGCGTTGGCTGGACGGCGAAGGCCGGACCGGCGCAGGGCAGTGACAGCGTCTACGGAGAGTGCAAGGGCGTGGTGCAGCAGCGAATCAACCCAAGTCCCCTGCCTCCTCGGTATCCTACGTTCACGTGTACACCGGTGGCGTGTTCGCCGGGCTGCGCGAAGATGCAAGTCACCACAGCTTTCGGGCAGGGACAGATTTGCACTTGCAACTACATTGGTCCACAACCCTTCTGTTGCACCGTTGCTTTCCTCCCCGGCGGCTCCCCCTGGGCGACAGCGTTCGGAGACTGCGGTGGGTACTGCCCGGCGGGCACGTCATGCAACCTCGAGTACGTGCATGTGCCGAATCCAGACCCCACAACCGGGGGTGTGAGCTCCTATACGACTCACTGCGTCGGGTCCAACTAGCGAGTCCTGACGCTCGGTTGACGCGCATGGGTGGCCGGCAGCGTGGGTGCGAGCTCGCTCCCGTCAGCGGGCGAGCCTTGACAGTAGGCGAGCGAGGTCGAGCGCGTGCGAGCATCGTCCTCGGGTTGCTGATCGCACTCGGAGTGGTTCTCTTCCTCGCCTGGCCGGAGCGAGTCGTCCCGCCGCGAGTGGAAGCCCAAGCGACCGCGGCCGCCGTGCATCAGGGGGACGAGCTCGCGACGAGTCCCGGCCTCGAATCAGGGCGCAGCAGCGCCGCTCGGTCCGCCGAACTCGACGGGACCAAGAGCTCGCCCGCTACGATGCCGCGCGGTCCCTTGCGTGTCCGGACTCTCGACACGGCCGACCGCCCCCTGGCCGGAGTTCGTCTCTACCTGCGCGACGACGGTGGGTCGAAACCGGTCGGCACGACGAATGGAGACGGCGAGGCCACTGTCGTGCTTCCGGACGAAGCCTGGCTCGAAATCGTCGCGCGCAAGATTGAGTTCGCGGTCGCGAATGCCGTGCTGAGATCTCCCGCACCGACCGAGTGCGTGTTGCACCTGTCCGCGGCGACGACGATCTCCGGGCATGTGGTCCTCGAGGACAAGCTCGCGGCGGGTGAGGATTTGGTGGTGCTGGCTCTGCCGCAGCGGCGCGCCCTGGCCCTCCATGACGCACCACAGAGAATCTGGGACGAGCCCGAGGTCTCCGAAGCGCGCACCGACGCACGGGGACAGTTCATGATCCTCGACCTCGATCCTGCGCAGCACTACGAGATCGTCGCCGGCGGCCGCGGATTCGTGCAGGACGCTCCGGTCGCGGACATTCGACCCGGGGCGACGGACGTCGAACTCGTCGTCTCGTACGGGTACGCCGTGCGGATCGAACTGCGCGACCCGACGGGAGCTGCGCCGCGGATGGGACGCGTGTTCGGAACGGGCATCGGAGCCACGGCCGGGCTCGTGCAGAAGGAAGCTCACTTCGTCCAGCACGCGGAGCTCTATGCCTTGCTCTCGGGTGTGGCGCTCGAAGCGCGAGTGGAGCCTTTCGACCTCGTGTACGTCGTCTCGGCACCGGCTCTGTTGCCCGAAGTCACGCTCCAGTTGCACATGCAGCCACCGGGCTATGGACTCGTCCGGACGGACGTCCCGCTCACGCGTTTGTCGGAGGGCATGCGTCCCGAGCGGCTGACGCTCGCGCAGCTCGCAACCGATTTCGGAGTGATCGAAATCGAGCGCGTCGGCGGCTCGCCGAACGCGATCGCGGACACCCGCATCGGTCCGTTCGCCGTGCTTTCGCTCTACCCGGAGCAGGGTTTGGCTTGGCATTTCACCCTTTTCGACGCGCGACTCGCGCGGCACCGCGTGGAAAACGTGCCGTTCGGAAAGTACCGCGTCGTGCTGCGCGTCCTGTCGTCGCAGCGCCTGATCCCCGCGCCTGACGAGAAGGAGCGCTACATCGAGGTCGGCCCCAAACCCCTGGTCCTCTCGTACGACGGCTCGACGCTCGGTGCGATCGAACTCCACCCCAAGGATGCGGCGGGCTCGAACTACGAAGGTGAGCTGGTGCTCTTCCTCGGCGCCGGAACCTACGATCCCGCGCGGTCCGCAATGGAACAGTCATTCAACGGCGAATTCCTGTCCTTCCGCCGGCCTCCCTACGTGATCGAGAACTTGCCCGCGTCGCCGCATTCCTTCACCGTCCACACGAACGCGGCAGCCCCGAGCTGGCAGTTCGTCGAGGTCGAACCGGGCCGTACGAAGTCCGTCACGATCGCTCTCCCCTGACAGGCTGACTGACGACGGCTTCAAGTGGCGCGGAGCTCACGCGGCAATCGTGACTGCGATCTCGCGAACAGATCGAGACAGGTCACCCCTCCGTACGAGGTCGTGTGACGTCAGGCGCTGATTTCCAGCACGCGCTCGTGTCCGGCGTAGTCGCGCCAGAGACGGATGGTCGCGCCACAGTCGCGCGCGAGCGAGCGCACACGCTCGGCCTGATCGTGCCCGAGTTCGACGAGGATCACGCCTCCCGGGAGCACCAGACGCTCGCGCTCGAGGAGCAGGCGTCGCGCGAAGTGATCGGGGTCGTTCTCGGGCGCGAAGAGGGCGATCTCGGGCTCGTGCTCGGCCACCTCGGGGGCGAGCGTCGCGCGCTCGGAGCGTGGGATGTACGGCGGATTGCTGACGACGAGGTCGAAGCGCCCCTTGTCCCCGCTGGCCTCCGACAGGAGCACTTCGAAGCCGTCCCCCTCGACGAAGGTCACGCGCTCGGCACACAGGCTCGAGGCGTTGCGGCGGGCGAAGTCGAGCGCCTGCGCGCTGACGTCGACCGCGAGCACGTCGAGGCCCTCGATTTCGAGCGCCAGCGTCACGGCCAGGATCCCGCTGCCCGTCCCGAGGTCGGCCGCGCGCCGCAGGGGTTCCCCGCGCGCCGCCCGCTCGCGCGCGATGTCGCGCGCGCGATCGACGATGTGCTCCGTCTCCGGCCGCGGCACCAGGACTCCGGGACCGACGCGGAATGCGCGGCCGAAGAACTCGCGCTCACCCAGGATGTACGCGCACGGTTCACGGCGGCCGCGGCGCACCAGGAGGTCGCGGGCGGCGTCGATCTCGTGCGGCTGGATCGGCCGGTCGAGTTCGAGGAACAACTTCAATCGCGTCAGGGAAAGCGCGTGGGCGACGAGCAATTCGCTCTCGAGCCGCGCCGATTCGACGCCCTTGCGCGTCAGGAACGCCCGCGCCATGGCCACCATTTCCCCCGCGGTGCGCGGCGTCGCCGGAGTGCTTTCGCCTTTCATCGGGAAGAGAGCGTACGAGAGCGGCTCCGAGCATTGAACAAGAGAACGCCGGACCCGAATCGATTCGGGTCCGGCGCGAAGGAGGACTCTCTCTCTCGAAGAGCCTCCGATGCCTGCGGGACTCAGGATCCGCAGGTGTAGGGCTGCATCACGAACTCGAGGTTGTCGAGCACTGCAACGGCGTCTGCGACACGCTTGAAGTCGAGCTTCGTGAAGGTGCCGTCGGCGATCCGCTCCTTCAGCACGGCGATCGCCGCTTCGAGGCGCAACTCGTACAGCTTCTTGAAGGCGTCGTGGGCCGCTTCCGAACGATCCATCGCCTGATCGCCACGGACGATCATCTCGGTGATCGCTTCCTGCAGGCGGAGGCGAATGTCGGTCAGACCGAGGGACTGGAGGTAGTCGAACGCGTCGACTCGCATCGTGTACATCTCCTTGATCGCGATGTCCTCTGCCATCAGGCCGTCTTTCCACGCTTTCTGGACGTGCAGCAACGCAGCTTCGTAGCGGCCGAGCACGATCTGGAACTGCGTCTGACGCAACTCGGCTTCGTGCGCCCTGAAGGCGTCGGCGCGGGCACACAGATCGACGAGTTCTTGCGTGAGCATCGTGTGGACCACGCACATGTCCGGGATGTCGCTCTTCGAGAGGAGTTCAGCCTGGACGGACACCTCGAGCGCCTCGACCTGGCGACGGACCGGGAGACCGCGGCGGGCGACGTCGATCGCGAGGTCCGTGGCGTCGTCCACGCTCTTCTTCGCGTTGGACACCAGAGCCGCGCAGGCGCGGCCGCCCGCCTGGGCGGGCGCGGGAACGACGACGTACGAGACGACTAGGAAGGCTGAGGCGAGCAGAGCGGTATGGGCGAGCTTCATGGGATTCTCCGGTCAGGCGTGGGAATGTCGTGCGGGCGGGGTTTCTCTCCGGGCCCCGATCTCCCTCGAGGCCATCTCTATTGCCGCACTGCGAGCGCGCCTTACGCCCTCATTCGTATTGTCCGTGACCCGACTCCGCGGCCGCCGCGCCGGGCGTCTTCGCCAACGAAAGCGCGCCGGTCTCGAATCGATTCGAGACCGGCGCGACCAGAATTCTCTCGCTCGCCGCGGATCAGTGCGCGCAGCTCCCGGGCGTCGGGGCGATCTGGAGGTGGTCGAGCCCGCGGATCGCGTCGTCGACACGGAGGATGTCGAACTTGGTCAACGTCCCGTTCGCGACGCGCACTTCGAACACTTTCAGCGAGGCCTCGAGGCGCAGTTCGTACAGCTTCTTGAAGGTGTCGTGCAGCGCCTCGGCGCGGTTCATCGCGTCCTCCCCGCGAGCGACGAGTTCCGTGATCGCTTCCTGGAGGCGGGCGCGGATCGAGACGAGGCCGAGGGACTCGAGATAGTCGAAGGCGTCGACGCGCATCGAGTAGAGGGCTTTCTCGGCGATGTCTTCCGCGATCGAACCGGTCTCCCACGCGTGACGGATCTCGTTCACCGCGCGTTCGTAGCGGCCGAGCACGATCTGGAACTGGGCTTGACGCACTTCGGCTTCGTGGGCGACGAACGCCGCGGCGCGGGCTCGCAGGTCGGCCATTTCCTGATCGAGCAGCGCCTGGATCACGCACTGGTCCGGGATGCCCACGTACGTCAGGTTCTCGGCTTCCACCGCGGCTTTCAGTGCCTCGACCTCGGGGCGGCACGGCAAGCCGTGACGCGCGACGTCGAGCACGATGTCCGTGTCCGAATCGACCTTCTTCTGGGCGCTCTCCTGCTCGACGGACTGCGCGCACAGCCAACCACCGGCGTGAGCAGGCGCGGGTGCGGCGACGTACGTGACGATCAGGAAGGAGGAGGCGAGGAGGACGTTGTGCACGGGCTTCATGGGATTCTCCGGTTGGGACAGGGGCGGTTTGGCGGGTCGGGTTTTCTCTTCGAGGCCTCGTTCCACTCGAGGCACCTGCCTTGCGACGGATCCGCGATTCCTTACACGCCCACCCAACTCCCGCCCGCAGAAAACGAGGCCTGCCGCTCGTGCCGGGAGACCTCGCCCCCATCCGACGACAACTCACGCAGAGCCTGGAGTGACTCTTCCAATCCGTGCTCTCAGTGAGTCCACTGCACCTCGTGGCGCTCGTCTGGAGCGCGCGCATGTCGCCACCGCTCGACGCTGCGGCAGCCGCGCCGAGGCGCGCACCCGCGCGGTTCGCCGCATTCGCGCCCGCGCGCAGGAGTCCGGCGCGGCCGCGCGGGCAAGTGCTGCCTGAGCCGTCACCCAAGCAGCGCCCCAGCGCGTTCGGGGGCCGCTCCCTGGCGCCAGGGATCAGAGCGCGCGGATGCGCTCTTCGCGTTCGACCGCGTCGAGTTTCTCGAGCAGCGGGTCGAGCTTGCCGGCGAGCACCTGTTCGAGGCTGACGTTTTCGTTCAGGCGATGGTCGGTCACGCGATTCTGCGGCCAGTTGTAGGTGCGGATGCGCTGGCTGCGATCACCGCTGCCGACCTGGCTCTTGCGCTCCGCGGAGCGCTCGGCGTGACGCTTCTGCTCCTCGAGATCGAGCACGCGCGCCGTCAACATGCGCAGCGCGCTGGCCTTGTTCTTGTGTTGGCTGCGCCCGTCCTGACAGATCGCCACGAGTCCGGTCGGGATGTGCGTGATGCGCACGGCGGACTCGGTCTTGTTCACGTGCTGGCCGCCCGCGCCGCCGGCGCGCATCGTCTCGATGCGCAAGTCGTCCGCGCGCAGCACGACCTCGACCTCATCGGCTTCGGGAAGCACGGCGACGGTCGCCGCGCTCGTGTGGATGCGCCCTTGCGCCTCGGTCTCGGGCACACGCTGCACGCGGTGGCCGCCCGATTCGAAACGCAGCGCGCGCCACGCGCCCTCGCCCTCGACGGCGAACACGATGTCCTTCAGTCCGCCCACTTCGCTGTGCGTGATCTCGAGATCCTCGAGCTTCCAGCGCCGGCTCTCGGCGAAGCGCTTGTAGATCTTGTAGAGGTCCGCGACGAAGAGCGTCGCTTCGTCGCCACCCACGCCGGCGCGGATTTCGACGATCAATTTCTTGCGCTCGTCAGCCGGCTCGCTGATCAGGGCGTTCTTGATCTCGACGTCGAGCGCGCGCTCCTCGCCCTCCAGGAGGACGATGTCCTCGCGCGCCAGTTCGAGGAGGTCTTGGTCGTTCGTCTTGTCGGCGAGAATGCGCTCGGCGTCGCTCCGGCGCGCGACGAGCACGTCGAGACGGCGCGCCATTTCGGCCGCGCTCTCGAGCGCGGCGCGCTCGACGAGCAGCGTGGCCAGCTTGCGACCGTCGGTGGCGACCTCGGGCTCGCCGATCCGGGCGGTGATCGCGTGGAAGCGCGCGGCTTTCTCGCGCAGCTTGGCGAGGATCTCGGGAACGAACGGCATCGGCGGTCCTCGCCGAAGCGATCAGCCTCAGGCCTTCTTCGTGGTCTCGTAGCGCTTCTTGAAGCGATCGACGCGACCGGCGGCGTCCACGAACTTCTGCTTGCCCGAGTAGAACGGGTGGCAGACGGAGCAGATTTCGATGCGCATTTCCTTGATGGTCGCGCGCGTCTTGAAGGTGTTGCCGCAACCGCAAGTCACGTTGCAGTCGAAGTAGTTCGGGTGGATCTTGGCTTTCATGGCGTCCTCGGCGTCGTGTCCGGGGCTGATTCCCTCGGGCGATCGGGGCGGAGAGGATAGCAGCGCGGCCCCTCGTCAAGCAAGCGCGGCGCGCTCCAAACACGCTTTCGCGAGGCCTACCGGCAATCCGACCACGTTGTCGAAGCCCCCGCCTTCCAGGCACGTGACGAAGCGGTCGGCGCTCTCCTGGATCGCGTAGCCGCCGGCCTTGTCGCGCCACTCGCCGCTCTCCACGTAGGCCGTGATTTCGTCGGGGGAAATGGCGCGCATCGTGACCCAGGTGCACTCGTCGTCCACGACCGCGAAATCGCGGTCGACATGGAGCGCGCACACGCCGGTCACGACGCGGTGGCGCGATCCCGAGAGCGCCTCGAGCATCGCCCGGGCCTCGCCTCGATCCGCGGGTTTTCCGAGGTACCGCACGCGTCCAGCGACTTCGAGCGCGACGATCGTGTCCGCCGCGAGCCTCGCGTTCCCGCTGGCGCGGATGCGGCCGCCCAGCGCGCCTTGCGCTCCGCGAGCAGGCGGGCGGCCGCGTCGGGAGCGAGCCCTTCGTCGAAGGACTCGTCGACGTTCGGGACGTCGATCTCGAAGGCGAACCCCGCGGCACTCAACAATTCGCGACGCCGCGGCGACGCCGACGCGAGCACGATCCGCGCGTACATGGCCCGCACC
>JBGATY010000136.1:0-10249 GCA_044228955.1 Planctomycetota bacterium
AGTGAATCGTGCGAACGCGACGAACGCGATGTTCGCCGCGTTGAGCATCAGCTCGATGCACAAAAGCATGGCGATCGCGTTGCGCCGCGTGAGCAGGCCGTACACGCCGATGCTGAAGAGGAGCGCGGCGAGCAGGATGCAGTTTTGGAGCGTCATGGCCTCAGTTCCCCTTCTCCGCGGGAGCACGCGTGTTCGTGAACTCACCGGGTGCTTCTCGTCCGTCCGGATCCGGGTCACGGCGCCGCACGAGCACGACCGCGCCGATGATGGCCGCGAGCAGGAGCAGCGACACCACCTCGAACGCGAGCAGGTTGTCCTCGAGCAGCGAGCGCGCGAGCTCGCGGGTGGTCGTGGCCGGAGGCGCATCGCCTCGCGGCAGATCGGTCTGCCACACGGCCGCGGCGAGGACTCCGAACAGCCCCAGCGCCGTCGCCGCTCCGCGCAGACTCTGGACGCTGCCGGCCTCGATCACGCTGCCGTCGTGACGGCGTGTGATCATCACGCCGAAGATCATCAGCGTGACGACGCCGCCGACGTACGTCAGGACCTGGATGCCGGAGAGGAACGGCGCGTCCAGCAGTGCGTACAGGGCCGCGGTCCCGAGCAGCGACAGCGCGAGCCACATCACGGCGTGGACCAGATTCCGGCTGCGCACGACGAACAGCGCCGACAGCGCCGTGACGAGCGCGACGATGCAAAACCCGATCGTGGTCATCACGGCGCACCTCCGTCCGCGGGCGGGACCGCCGGCGCCGCGGGTGCCTCACCCGGGGGTGCCCCATGCGCCTTCGCGGGGTGCACCTTGGGCGGCTTGGGTCCGTCCTGCATGGCCATGAGGCGCGTGCCGTCGCCCCACGAGCGGTGCTTCGACTTCTCGTTGGCGTAGAGCTTGTCCATCGTCAGCACGAGGTCCTCGCGCGAGAACGCGGGCTGATCCTGCTCGCGTGTCATGACGATCGCGTCGGTCGGGCACACCTGCACGCACAGCTCGCAAAAGATGCAAGCCGACATGTCGAGCGTGAAGTCGTCCGCATAGCCGCGCTTCTTGCCGGTGACCGGGGATTCGCGCTTGGCCGCCTGCTCGATCGAGATCACTTCCGACGGGCAGATGCGTTCGCAGAACAGGCAGCCGATGCACAGCTCGTCGCCCTGCTCGTCGTGGAGCAGCGCGAAGCTCGCGCGGTAGCGCTCGAGTCGCGGGCGGATCACGTCCGGGAACTGGACGGTGGCCACGGGGCGGAACACGTTGACGATCGTCGTCTTGAGCGCGCGCAGGCCGGCTGTGAGGCGTAGTTCCATGGCGCGGGTCAATCCACGTAGACGACCCAGACGCCCGCGCCCGCCACCAGCAACACGCCGATGGGGACGAGCCAATACCAGCACAGTCGCATGAGCTGGTCCGAGCGGTACCTGAGGAACGTCCAGCGCACCCAGTACACGAGCGCGAACAATCCGAACGTCTTGAGCAGCATCCAGTGCAATCCGGGCGCGAACGGGCCGTCCCATCCGCCGAGGAACAGCGTCGCCGCCACCGCGGAGGCGACCAGCGTGTGCACGTACTCCGCCAGGTAGAAGAGCGCGAACTTCATGCCCGTGTACTCGGTCGTCACGCCGGCCACGAGCTCGCTCTCGGCCTCGGGGATGTCGAACGGGATGCGGTTCGACTCGGCCAGCATCGCGAGCATGAAGAGCACGAACGCGGGCAGCCCGAGGAAGAACGGCCAGACCAGGAGCCAGTGGTGCTCCGACTGGAAGCGCACGATGTCGTTCAGGCTCATCGAGCCCGCGAGCACGACCGGAACGAGCGCGGAGAGGAGCAGCGGCACCTCGTAGGAAACCGACTGCGCGATCGCGCGCATGCCGCCGAGCAGCGCGAACTTGTTGTTGCTGGCCCAGCCGGCCGTGAAGATGGGCAGCACGGTCACGGCGCCGATGGCGAGCACGTACAGGACGCCGAGGTCGAGGTTCGAATGGACCATCTCCGGCGAGAACGGCACCACCGCCGAGGCGCCGATCGCGCACAACGCGGCCAGGAGCGGGGCGATGTTGAAGAGCGCCCAGTCGGCTCGATCGGGCCGGATGTCCTCTTTCTGCATCAACTTGACCGCGTCCGCGACCGGCTGCAGCAGACCGGCCGGTCCGACCATCGTCGGCCCGACGCGCGACTGCATGCGCGCCGCGAACTTGCGCTCGAACCACAGCGCGAAGGTGGTGACGGTCAACAGGACGGAGACGAGCAGCACCGCGTAGAGGACCGCGACGAGGATGACGTTCATCGGTCGACCTCGCCCATGATCGGATCGAGCGAACCGAGGATCGCCACGGCGTCGCTGACGGTCGCCCCCGGCAGGATGTAGGGCAGCGCGGAGAGCGCGTGCAGGCTCGGCGGCCGGATCTTCAGGCGGTACGCGTTGGGCGACCCGTCCGCGATCACGTAGGTGCCGAGTTCGCCGCGCGACGTCTCGATCGCCGTGTACGACTGTCCGGCGGGGATCTTGCACTGCGCCGGTTGCTTGATCGCTCGCCCGGCGTTGATCGGCCCTTCCGGGATCCCGTCGATCATCGCGAGCACGATGCGAATGCTCTCCCTCAGTTCCCCGAGGCGCACTTCGGCGCGCGCGAAGCAATCGCCGCCGCTGCTCGTCACGACGTTCACCGCGACCTCGTCGTAGGCGTGGAACGGCGCGTCACGGCGCAGGTCGTGGTCGACTCCGCTCGCGCGCAGGATCGGGCCCGTGATGCCGAGCTCGAGCGCGAGCTCACCGTCGAGCACGCCGACGCCGCGGGTGCGGTCGGCGAAGATCCGGCTCTCGATCGTCATCGTTTCGTACTCGTGGATGCGGCTGCCGATGAACTCGAGCGCCGTCCTGACTTTCGCGCTCCAGCCGGCCGGGACGTCGTGCCGATTGCCGCCGATCGTGTGCGTGTTGTAGTGGAAGCGCGCGCCCGTGACTTCCTCGAACAGGTCGAGGATCAGCTCGCGCTCGCGGAAGCAGTAGATGAAGACGGTCGACCCGCCCCCGAGCGCGCCGCCCAGGTCGAGCGCGAAGGTGCCGAGCCACAGGAGGTGCGACGCGATGCGCTGCATCTCGGCGAAGATCGTGCGGATCCAGCGTGCGCGTCGCGGGACCTCGAGACCGAGCATCTTCTCGAAGGCCATGTTGATGGCCTGCTCGTTGGTCATGGGCGCGACGTAGTCGTTCTTGTCGACGACCGGCGTGACTTGCACGTATGTCAGCTTCTCGCACAGCTTCTCGACCGAGCGGTGGAGGTAGCCCACGTAGGGCACGGCCTTCACCACGATCTCGCCGTCGAGGTACAGGTCCATGCGGAACACCCCGTGCGTCGAGGGATGCTGCGGACCGAAGTGCAGGAGCATGAGCTCCGCTTCCGGGTCGTAGCGATCGATCGACACGTGCGGGTCGATGCGGCGGGTGATGGTCTGGACCTTCGTCACGCCGTTCATCTCCAGGGCGCCGCCGCGGTGTCGGAGGCGAAATCGCGCCGCAGCGGATGCGCGGAGTAGTTCTCGGGCATCATCAGGCGCCGCAGATCGGGGTGACCGGCGAACGGCACGCCGACGAGGTCGTACTGCTCGCGCTCCTGCCAATCGGCGCCAGCGAAGATCGCGCAGAGCGATGGCACGGGTTCCGCCGGCGCGAGGCGCACGCTCCACGTCGCCACGCGCGTGCCCTTGCCGACCGTGCGCAGCAGGTACGCGACCTCGAAATGCTCGGGTTCGGCCGCGTCGTCGCCACGGCGCGATTTTCCCTCCGGCCAGTGGCTGGCCACGATCGAGACGAGCTGGCGGTAGCCGAGCGCCTTCAAGCGTCGCGCCAACTCGAAGTGCGCGTCGCGCGGCACGATCGTCGGTCCCTCGCGCGGCGGCTCAGCGAGCCCCAATTCGGCGAGCAGCGCCGTGAAGTCGGGCGGAGCCTCCGACGCGTTCAGCGCAGCCGGTTCGAAGAAGAGCGGTCCGCGCGCGTCGGCGGTGGTCGTCGTCGCGGCCGATTCCTCCTGCGCGGCGTCCATCTCGGCCGTGCGCTCCTTGTCGCACAGGCGCGGAATCGAGGGATTCGTGATGGACAGGAGCGCGGGGTTCGGCTCGCGCACCACGATCTCGCCCTTGCGCGCGCGCCGCACCTTTTCCTGCAATCGCATCAGCCCGTGCATGAGCGCTTCGGGGTTGGGCGGGCAACCGGGCACGTACACGTCGACCGGCAGGAACGTGTCCACGCCCGGCACGACCGAGTACAGCTCGCGATAGAAGTCTCCAGAGATCGCGCACGAGCCCATCGCGATGCACCACTTGGGCTCGGGCATCTGGTCCCACAGCTTCTTCACGCGCGGAGCCATCTTCACGGTGATCGTCCCGGCCACGACCATCACGTCGGCCTGCCGCGGCGACCCGCGCACGATCGTGCCCATGCGATCCATGTCCACGCGGCTCGCAGCCGCCGCCATGAGCTCGATTCCGCAACACGAAGTCGCCATCGGGAAGACCCACAGCGAATTCGTGAGGCCCCACGTCATCAAATCGTCGAGCGAGGCCACGCTCACGGACAGCCCCGGCGACTTCATCAGCATCCGGTAGATGGGATGCTCGAAGTTGCCCGTGTCGTCGATCGTGCGGCGGTCGCTCATTGCCAGCGCAGCGCTCCCTTGCGCAGGGCCCACAGCCAGCCCAGCATCAGCACGCCGACGAAGGTCGCCACCGCGACGAGTCCGGACGGACCCAGCTCGCGCGCCGTCAGTCCCCACGGGAACAGGAACGCGGCCTCGATGTCGAACAGGACGAAGAACAGCGCGATGGCGTAGTACCGCGCGTGGAAGCGCACCCAGGCCATGCCCGCGGGGGCCTCGCCGCACTCGTACGTCGTCGTCTTCAGCTTCGAGACCCGCCGCGCGCGGACGCGCAGCACGCGGGCCGTGACGAGGATCGCAAAGCCCGTCGCGGCGGCGACGAGGAGAAAGATGAGGAGCGAGGGATCCTGGGTCGAGATCTCGGCCATGGAAAAGGGGGCGAGGTTCATCGTCGGGGGGAGCGCGACGGCGAGGATAGCCAGGCGATACGGATGGAGAGCGTAGCGCCGGGGGGGCGCGGGCGGCACGCGCGAGTGCCCGAAACGGGCCTGTTTCCTTGGATTTCGGGAGCGCGCCCGGCGGGGGCCGGTTCAGCGTGTTTTCGGGAGAGTCGATGCTGCATGGATCCCTTCTCCGGGCTCGCCTCGAGCGGGTGATCAGTGAGGCGCGGGATCGTCGCTGTAGTCGTCGGGGTTCCCGGGGTCCTCGGCCGCCGCGCGCGCGATCTCGGCCAGCACGAGTTCCTGGTGCTTGACTTCGTCCTCGCGCAACTCCTCGAAGAGCGCGCGGATCTCGGGGTCCTTCACCGCGGTCAGCGCCGCGACGAAGAACCCGTGGGCCTTCACCTCGCAGCGCAACGCGACCTGGAGCGCCTGATGGACCGTCATGAAGGTGTGCGCTTCGGAGTATTCCGGCGCTTCGACGTCGAAAAGCAGCGTGCGGGACACGCTCGGAGCCTGGTCCCCGAACAGCGCCTGGCGACGCTTTTCCAGGTACTGGCGGTGCTTGTCCTCGATGCGCGACATCTTGCGGAAGAACTCCGCCGCCGCGGGCGTGTGGTGCACCGCGAGCTGCTCGGCGAACTCCTCGTAGCGGTCGCGCGCCTCCTCCTCGACGAAGAGGGCCAGGTCGAGCGCGTCGCGCAGGGTGATCCGCGAGAAATCGACGCCCATGGAAGAGCTTTTCGGGGTCACGTGTGGCTCACTTTTGAAGGTAGGCGTCGAGGACGTTCGCCCGCGGGCGCGCCCCCTTCGCGAGTTCCGTCTGGCGCACGCGGACGAGCTCCTCGTAGGCCGGCGGCGGGTTCGGATTCCGGTAGAAAATGCCAGTGTGCAGAGCCTGTCCGTACGAATGTGCATATTCGAGGGCGCGCGCCAGATCGGAGGGATCGTGGCCCAGGCTCGAGAGCGACTGCATCCCGCTCTTGTGCGCGCGGATCTGCTGTTCCTCCTCGCCGAACGTCACGCAGGGGGACTGGATGTTCACGAAGGAGAAGCCCGGGTAACGGATGGCCTGCTCGATGAGCGCGGTCATGCCCGGCATGTCCGCCGGCGTCGACTGCGCCACGAAGCCGGCGCCGTAGGCCAGGAGGTAGAGCAGCGGGTTGATCGGCTGCTCGAGGCTGCCGAACGGCGAGGTGATCGTCTTCAAGCCGCGCGGCGAGGTCGGCGAGAGCTGGCCCTTGGTCAAGCCGTACACCTGGTTGTCCATCACGATGTAGGTGATGTCGATATTGCGGCGCACCGCGTGGGCGACGTGTCCGCCGCCGATCGAGAAGCCGTCGCCGTCGCCGCCGGCGACGAGGACGAGCAGCTCGGGGTTGGCGAGCTTGACGCCTTGCGCGATCGGCAACGCGCGCCCGTGCACGCTGTTGAAGCCGTACGCGGTCGTGTAGCCGGGGATGCGCGACGAGCAGCCGATCCCGGAAATGAACGCGATCTCGTGCGCCGGGCGGCCGATGTTGGCGAGTGCGCGATACACGCCCTGCAACACGCCGTAGTCGCCGCAACCGGGGCACCAGATCGGCTTGAGGCCGCTGTTGTAGTCCTTGGGAGAGGGAGCGATCGCTGTTCCCGACTGGGTTTGCGTGTCCATGTCAGCGCACCTGTTCCTTCGAGATCTCGACGAGACGCGCGAGCACTTCGCCCGGCTGGAAGGGATTGGCCCCGCTGCGCGCGAACGACTTCACTCCGGCCGGCACGTCGATGTACATGCGCAGGATCCGGTAGAGCTGGCCCTGGTGCGAGAGCTCCAGCACCAGCCCGGCGCGGACCGAAGCGAAGAACTCGCGGTAGATCGCGCCGGCCACGGGGTAGACGAGGTAGGGGACGAGGAGCTTCACCTTCAGTCCGCGCTGCGTCGCCATCTCGAACGCTTCGCGGGCGACGCCAGCGCTGCTGCCCCAGGAGACGAGCGCCAGCGGAGCGTCGGCCGGGCCGAGGACCTCGAACAGATCGCGCCGCTCCTCGAGGGGCGCGAGCTTCTTGAAGCGCTTCTCGTTCATGCGCGCGTGCCAGACGCCGCTCGCCGTCGGTTCGCCCTTCTCGTTGTGCTCGATGCCAGCGCCCTGGTACGAGCCGCCGCGCATGCCCGGGCAACTGATCGGGCTGATGCCCGAGTCGGTCGTGCGGAAGCGCGCGTAGGGTTCGAGTTCCGCGCCCCGCGGGACACGGCGCGACTCGACGACGAAGCGCGACGTGTCGATCGGATCGACGGTTTCCTTGCGCTGCGCGATCTCCTGGTCCGACAGGAGGATCACCGGCGTCTGATAGTGTTCGGCGATGTTGAACGCCTCGACCGTCACGCGGAACGTGTCCGCGACGCTCGTCGGCGCGAGCACGGGCCGCAGCACGTCCCCGTGCGCGGAAAAAGCCGCCTGGAACAGGTCGCTCTGCTCGGGCTTCGTGGGGATCCCGGTCGACGGACCGCCGCGCTGCACGTTGAGCACCACGAGCGGCAGCTCGGCGATCGAAGCCAGTCCGAGCATCTCCGTCTTGAGCGACATGCCCGGCCCCGAGGTCGCAGTCATCGACTTCCGGCCCGCGAACGACGCGCCCACGGCCGAGCCCACGCCGGCGATCTCGTCCTCGGCTTGCAGCACGACGCCGCCGTACTTCCACAGCTCCTTCGACAGGGTCTGCATCACCTCCGTCGACGGCGTGATCGGGTAGCCGCCGAAGAACTCGACGCCGGAGAAGAGCGCCGCGGCGGCGCACATGTCGTTGCCGTCGCACAGGAGCTTCGATCCGCGCCCGGCCGTCGCGCTGGAGAACGTGCGCGGACTGCCGAGCGGATGAGCACGCGCATACTCGATGCCGGCGTCGAGCGCGCGCTGGTTGGCCGCGAGCACGTCCTCGCCCTTCGTCGCGAACTTCTTCCTCAGGTTCTGCGCCAGCGGCCCGGATGGGATGCCGAACCAGCCCGAGAACAGGCCGAGCACCAGGCTCATCTTGGCCTTGTCCGTTCCCGCCGAGGCCTTGGTCAGGTCCGTGATGGCGACCGAGAGGATCGTCGACGGCAAGACCCCGCGCTGCCGCAGGGTCTCCGGCGGCTCGCCGGCCT
The DNA here is from genome assembly GCA_044228955.1 of Planctomycetota bacterium. Lineage (GTDB taxonomy): Bacteria > Planctomycetota > UBA1135 > UBA1135 > JAEUIA01. Next base: position 8,146 of record JBGATY010000136.1, read on the forward strand.
TCTCTTCGTGGATGAGGATCGTGTGCGCCGCGAGCGGGAGTTCGGCGCCGAACTTGAAGAAGTCCTCCCAGTTCATGGCCACGGCGACGTCGAGCGCGCCGCCAGGATTGAAGATGCGGCCCGTGCTGACGCGCACGCGACAGGAAGCCTCACCGCCGCGGATCTGCGAGCCGAAGCTCTTCGTCATGATCGCGTGGTAGCCCTCGATCGACAGGGCGCCGAGGAGCGATTCGCCCGCGCTCACCACTCCGTCTCCGCCCGAACCGGCCAGGCCGAAGATGAGGTCATTCACCGTGGATTCCATGCGTTCCTGCCGGGGTTCCTGGAGCCGAGGACGAGAGAGAGGGTCGGCCGATCCCGCGCCACGCACGCGCTCCGTCCTTCGTGGCGGAGGACCCCGCAAGGTTGCGTACGAGGCGACGAGCACAAGTTGCCCGAACGCGCCCGCAGCGTCTCTACGCACAAGTGCGCGGCGTGCTCCCGGAACGGACCCATCCTGGGTCGCGCGAAGCACTCAGCGGTCGAATGCGTGCACGCCGTGATCGGCGAGGATCCGATCGCAGCGCGCTCGCGACCCGTTCGCAAGGAGGCTCGAGAGCAGGGGATCGGTGAACATCAACGCGTTGACTGGCGGCCGGTCGAGTCGGGGGTGACGCCGTGCGAGAGCCTGACAGCCTGCTTCGAGTTCGCGCGGAGGAAGGATGCTGCGCGCGCCCTCGAGCACGCGGAGTCTCCCGAACACGAGCACCTGTCCCTTCGAAAGCCGCAGCGGATCGCCGGCGCGCGGCACGTCCACGCTCACGCAACTCGAGCCGAGCGCGAGCAGGCACGCGACGAGTGCGTCCGCGACGTTCCGCATGCCGCCGCGGTGGCGATCTGCGCTCGCACGGTTTCGAAGAGTCCGCGCCGCGCGCGGAGCGTGAGTGTGCCGTGCGGTGTCCCTGCTACGCAGTAGTGCATAGGTCTTCTCGAACGAGTGCGCAGGGCCCGAAGTCCTCGGCTCTGTTCGTTGACGCGCTTCGCAGACGCGCCGGACAATCGGGACCGAACGCGTCGTGAGCCCTGTCGGGCACGCGTCCATCCGCATGCAACGTCGCACCGTGACTGTCGATGGGAACGAAGCCGCCGCGAACGTCGCCTATGCATCGAGCGAGGTGGTGGCGATCTACCCCATCACCCCGGCCTCGACGATGGGCGAATTGGCCGATGCCTGGGCCGCGGCCTCGAAGCGCAACGTGTTCGGCAGCCTCCCCAAGGTCGTGGAGATGCAGAGCGAGGCCGGCGCGGCCGGCGCGCTGCACGGCGCGCTGCAAGCGGGCTCGCTGGCGACGAGCTTCACCGCGTCGCAGGGCTTGCTGCTCATGCTGCCCAACATGTTCAAGATCGCGGGCGAGCTGACCCCGGCCGTCCTGCACGTCGCGGCGCGCTCGATCGCGACGCACGCCCTGTCGATCTTCGGCGACCACAGCGACGTGATGGCGGCGCGCACGACGGGCTGGGCGATGCTCTCGTCCGGGTCGGTCCAGGAGGCGCAGGACATGGCAGCGGTCGCCCACGCCGCGACGCTCCAGACGCGCGTTCCGTTCCTGCACTTCTTCGATGGGTTCCGCACGTCGCACGAGATCGCGAAGATCGAGGAACTCGCCCCCGAGGACCTGCTGGCGCTCCTCGACCCTCACAAGGTCCACGAGCACCGCATGCGCGCGTTGAATCCGGACCGTCCGGTGCTGCGCGGTTCGGCACAAAATCCAGACGTGTTCTTCCAGGCGCGCGAGGCGGCGAATCTCTTCCACGACGCCGTGCCGGGAGTCGTCGACCGCACCCTGGAACAGTTCGCGAAGCTCGTCGGCCGCAAGTACGCGACGTACGAGCAGTACGGATCGGGCACCGCCAAGCGCGTCGTCGTCTTGATGGGTTCCGCCACAGGCGCCGTGCAGGAAGCCGTCGATCACCTGATGCAGCGCGGCGAAGAGGTCGCGCTCGTGCAGGTGCGCTTGTACCGGCCGTTCGACGTGCGCGCGTTCGTCGCGGCCTTGCCGAAGACGGTCGAGCGCATCGCCGTGCTCGACCGTACCAAGGAACCGGGCGCGCCCGGCGAACCCCT
>JBGATY010000137.1:0-10184 GCA_044228955.1 Planctomycetota bacterium
GCTGAAGCGCTCGAGGATGCTGCGGATCGCGGAGGTGACGTCAGTGGCGCGGACCTGCCCGATCACGAGGCGCCCCTGCTCGGCGGCGCGCATCGCGAGTTCGACCAGCTCGGGATCGTCGAGATCCCCGAGCCCCGAACCGCGCCCGGCGACTTTCACGTAACTCAGGATGAGATCGCGCACCTCGCGCGCGTTCTCGAGACCGGCGAGCGTCACGTTGTGCCCTGACGCCTCGTGTCCCTTGCCGGGCTGAGATCCGCCGCCTCCCGCCGTGTCGACGCGCAGGTCCTCGATGCCGAACAGGCGCTGCAGCGGACCTTGCGTGACCTGCACGTTCTGGACGTTGGCGTAGGTGAGCGTCATTTCCTTGAAGATCCACGCGCCCTGCCGCACGCGCAGAGAGCGATCGGTGACGACGTAGGTGCGCAGATCCCACTCGATGCGCACGCAGAACCACGTGAAGGCGAGCAGCACGGAGAGCCCGATCGCGACGAGCACGATCAACGCCGTCGCCAGCGGCTTTCCCGCGACGAGCGACGCGAGCATCCCCACGAGCGCGACCACCTCCAACAAGCCGAAGCTGATCCAGAACAAGACGAGCCGGTAGCTGAGCCAGCGCTTGCTGGCGCGGAAGACCTGCACGCTCGCGTAGCCGTCCGTGGGCGGATCGGGCGGGCGCTCGGGGAGCCGCAGGAAGCGCAAGAGCACGGATTTCAGGGCGGAGTACATGCGTCAGACCTTGCTCTCGACGGCGCGGCGCGTCGCTTCGAGGTCGGCTTGGATCGCGCGCAAGATCGCCACGACGTCGGCGTCCGCCGTCGCCGCCGCTGCGGGCGTCGCGCGCGCGACTTCGTGACCGCGCATGCGGCGGTAGAGGAACTCGCGCAAGAGGTCGAAATCGCGCATGCCCTCGAAAGCCAGTTCCGAACTGGTGCTGCCCGACGCCGTCTGCACCTCGACCGTGCCGATCCCGAGCCAGCGCTCGACGAAATTGCGCTTCACGTGGATGTCCTGGATGCGCTTGTACGTCAGGTGCACTTCGCGGCGGAACAGGATGCCCCACGAGGCGCTCACGCCCTCGGCGTCGAGCTTGTAGCGCAGCGTGTGGTACTTGAAGTAGAGCGGCACGAACACGATCGGCGCGAACACGAGCGCGAGCAGCGACGTGAGGGCGTACAGCCACAAGAGGTTCGGATCGGGACGGGTCAGCGCGAGGATGCGCGCGTCGTCGACCGGCTTTGGAGAGGACTGAATCGTGTCGGTCATCGAGGCTCCATGGACTGTTGAGGCCGGCCATACTGACACGACCGACTTCGCGCAGTCCACGCCGGCGCGGCCGGTCCCGCTCGCGCCCCTTGCTTCCGCCATCGGCCGCGCCCGAGCACGCACACAGAGTCCTGACATGGATCGCGCCGGCCATCGCGTAGGATTCGCGCCATGGGATTTCCCCCCTTTCTGATCCGCGTATTCGCCCTCCTCGCTCTCGCGCTCCCTGCTTTCGCCGCGCCCTGTGCGCAGGAGCCCGGCGAGAGCTTCCCGGAACTCCACGCCAAGGCCGTCGCGCGCCTCGTCACGGACCTCGAGGGTCTGGCCAGTTGGAGTTCCGAAAAGGAGCTCTTCGCGGAGCGCGACCGCGCGCTGCGGGCGATCCTGGCCCTCGACCCCGAAAACGCGGCGGCTCGCAAGGGTCTGCGTTACTCGAAGAAGCCCGACGGTTCGTGGGTCGACCCCTCGCCGCGCGAGGTGAAGAACTTCAACCCGAAGGCCCTGGAGGAGCTGCCCGCGAAGCGCCATGCGACGGTCGAACCGTTCTCGACCGCGATGCTCGCGGCGTTGGACAAGTTCCAATGCGACGACGTGACCCGCGGCCTCGTCTACCACGAGATCCTGGGCGCCGATCCGGACGACGCGGCGGCTCATGCGCTCCAGGGAGAAGTCAAAGCGGGCGACGCGTGGGTCCTCGAGGAGACGCTCACCGCGAAGAGGCGGCGCGTCGAACTGAAGGAGCTCGTCCCGCGCGCGATCGAGGGCACGGGCAAGCTGTTCGTCGCCGAGGTGTCGCCGCTCGAGAGCTCGATGGGGATCACGTTCACGCAGCACTACGAGACCAAACACGTGCGCGTGTTCTCGACCGGCGCGCTGCCCGAGGTCGAGACGACGGCTCGTGCGTGCGAAGCGGCGGGTGACGTGGTGCGCTGGGCCTTCGCGGTCGATACGCAGCACCAGCCCGGCTTCACGATCTTCCTGCTCGGGAACGCCGCCGAGAGCGACCTCGTGCTCGACAAGCTGCCCGGGATCGAACCCGGCTACCGGCAGTTCCTCAAGAACGTCGTCGGAGCGAAGATCCCCGCACAGCCGTACATCGTGTACTGGGACAAGGACGTCAAGAAGCGCATCGACGGCAGCGTGCGCCAGATGATCGGCGACTTCCTCGGCCGGGGCTTCGGCATCGGGTTCGACGCGGGCTGGGCGTGGGAAGGCTTCGGTCTGTACCTGACCCGCGAACTCGTCGGCACGCGCCTGACCTGGTTCATCCAACCCGACAGCGGGACGAAGCCCGACCTCTTGAAGGCGCGGCTCCTGAAGCCCGACGCCAACTGGATCAACGAGGCGTGGGAGCTCTTGAAGACGCCTGAACGCCCTCCCTTCGCGGCCGCGCTCGATCGCGAGCTCAATGCGATGAAGGTGCCGGACGTCCTCTACGCCTACGCGCTGGCCGCGTACCTGATCGAGGCCCGCCCGAAGGAGGGCGCGGACCTCCTGATGCGCATCGGACAGGGCGTCGGGAGCGGCCGGGAGAAGACGTCCGCGGCCATCAAGTCGGCGCTGAAACTGGATGCGGGCGTGCTCGAGCGGAGACTCGAACGCTGGTTGTCGGAGCGACACTGAGGACGACGGCCCCGAGTTTGCAGGGAACTTGCCCAGTTCCAGCCAAGAGTCTGCAACGATTCCCGTTCTTGTTCGTCGTTCTACGTGGAGGACAGAGCTGTCCTCGGCCGGAAGCGCGACCGCTCCCGAGAGACTCCGGCTGCACACGAATTCGTCCGAAGAGCGAGATAGAGAGAAAGTTCCCGATGTCGATCGCCACCCTGGTCCTCGCGACCACGCTTGCCCTGTCCTCTGGTTCGACGCCCGCCGAGGTCCCGGTCACCTTCAAGGGCAAGAGCTTCACCGCCGACAGCCTGTCCGCGGACCTGTCCGCCGAGCAGCGCGCGACCGTCAGCCGCTATTCCATCTGGGCCGGGCAGAACGGGTACCGGATGGACTTCGACGCGCAGGGCCGGCTCCTGCTCGTGACGCACAAGAATCGCTCGGGGCTTTCGACGGCGAAAGCGGTGATCGGCAAGACGGAGACGTGGTTCGACACGGTCCTGCCCGCTCCCGAGCGCAAGGCGGCGGAAAAGCCCGCGGTGGGCGGCGAAGGAGCGACGCGACCCGCTTCGGCTCCGCTCCCCGAGGATCCCGAAACGAAGCTCTTGCGCGACACGCCGACGACGCCCGCGCCGGCGACCCCTGTCCCGCAATCTTCCTTTGGCAGCGGCTCGATCGAACCGGACACGCAGGTCGCGACGCTCTTCATCGTCAAGAACGCCGAGGACTACGCCTCGCTGCTCGACGTGCTCGCCGGCGAGACGCACTACTTGAAGGAGTGGATCGAGCACGCGCGGAAGTTCACCGGGTTCACGGTCGAGGATCCGCTCGCCGGCGCCTACGTCGAGAACGCGGCCGGACAGGAGGAGTGGAACGGCGATCACGAGCTCATGAATCGCACGGCGCAGCTCTTGACCCTGCGCCGGTTCGGCCAGCAACCCAACTGGGTCGTCCAGGGGATCGCGTGGGACTGCGAGATGGCTGCGGACGGGCTCGTCTACTGCTTCCCCTTCCGCAGCGAATTCGTGTATGCGGCCGAGCACGGCGCGTGGCCGAACGAGGTCAAGCTCCTCCTGAAGGACCTCGGTCGAGCGCTCGAACCGGATGACGTCGTGAAATGGAAGCGCGGCACCTTCGATGCGAAGGCTGCCAAGCTCGCCTGGGGCCTCACGCACCATCTGCTCGGTCAGGGATCGGGCAAGCTGTCGAGCGCGCTCGAGGAGATGCGCTTGACGCGCAACGAAACGAATCGCCGCTCGACGGGCCCGAATACGTGGGAGCGCATTCCAGGCTTCGAATTGTCGGCCGAAATCCAGTCCAAGGCATTGGAAGCGCGCTTCGGCGCCGACGTGATGAAGGAAGCCACGAATTCGATGCGCAGCGGTCGCGTCACGGTCAAGAAGGACCCGAGGCCGCCGGTGAAGGCTGGTTCGCAGAAGCGCTGATCGACATCCGGAGCGTGCGAGTTCGGCCGAGTCGGAGTAGCCTCCATGCGGAGGCCCCATGCACCGACCGAACCTCGTACCCTTCGCACTCGCCACCCTGGCGCTCGGAACGAGCCTGCTTTCGAGCTTTCAGGGCGCACCCTACGAGGTGCAGGGACGTCTGCAACGCGGTTCGTTTCCCGCCGCGTGGATCAATGGCGGACCCAACTGCCCGGGCGAACCGCAGTTCCAGGTCCACTACTACAACCCCGATTTCGTGATCCTGCGGCAGTCGCTGTGCACGAACTACGAGGCGCCGTTCCTGTTCCTGCTGTTTGGGACGCAGAAGGTGATCCTGTTCGACTCGGGCGCCAGCGGCGTGGGCGCGGGTGTGCGCACGGCCGTCCAAAACGTGGTGAACACCTACGTCGCCGCGCACGGCGGGACGCCCCTGCAACTGATCGTCGCGCACCTGCACGGCCACGGCGATCACGTCGCCGGCGACAGTCAATTCAGCGGGCAGCCGAACACGACCGTGGTCGGCACGTCCCAGGCTCTGGTGGCGACCTTCTTCGGCATCACGACCTGGCCGACGCAGACAGCGACCTACGACCTCGGCGGGCGCGTGCTCGACATCCTCGCGATCCCCGGGCATCAGACCGCGCACATCGCCGCCTACGACCGGCGCACCGGCATCCTGCTCACCGGTGACAGCCTCTATCCTGGGCGTTTGTACGTGAACGGGGCCACCTCGCAGGGCAACTGGGCCGTTTTCAAGACGAGCATCCAACGCCTCGTCGATTTCACGGCCACGCACCCGACGAGCTGGGTCCTCGGCACGCACATCGAGATGACCACGACGCCCGGCGTCGACCTCCCCCTCGGAGCGACCAGCCATCCGAACGAGCACGTTCTGCAGCTGACCCGCGCGCACCTCGTCGAACTGCACACCGCCCTCCAGGCACTGCCGACGCCCACCCTGCAGGTGCGCAACGACTTCATCATCTACCCGGTCAACTGATCCTCGCGCTGCTCGACCACGTCGCCGAGACCCCGCCCGCTCCGCGCCTCGAATCCGTCCACGCTGTCGTCGTCGCCGGGGTCGACCACGTCCTGCGGCGGGTCCTGCCCGTCGATCGAACGGGCGTCGATCGAGGCGAGCGCGTCGGGAATCCCGGCCAGGCTTTCCAGGTCGAAGGTCAAGGTCAGGTCGCCGTGACGCTGCGAGATGGCGCAGTCGCCCCGGTCGACGCCCGCAAGCCGCGACGATGGACACGAGGGCCGGCGTTCGGCACGCCAGGCAGCGGTCGAGGACGCGGACAGCGCACTCGGGTCGTTCCGATCGAGCGCTCGGCCATTCGAGCGCTCTGCTCAAGTTCCATGTTTCGAATGGTGGGAACCCGGGTCGCGGCGGTTAGAACGAACGCGCCGTGGAGAACAGTGGCGAACCATGTCGCAGGACGATCCGATCGCATCGGCCGAGAGGCCGCTCGACGCACCCTATCGCGTAGCGCCGTCCGACCTGCGCGACGCCTGGCCGGTGCTCGACGCCGAGGGCCGCGTCGAGGGCTTCCGCTCGCTCAGCTCGGGTGACGCCGAGGAGATCTTCCTCGAGCTGTCCGCCTTCGATCGAGCGACGATCATCCAGGGCCTGCCGACCGCCGAGCAGCGCTGGTGGATCCGCGCGCTCCCGCCCGACGACGTCGCCGACGTGATCCAGGAGATGCGCGAGGAAGACCGCTCGCGCGTCCTCGGCCTGCTCGACGACACGGCGCGGCGCGAGATCAACGTCCTGCTCGCGTATTCGGAGGACGAAGCCGGCGGGTTGATGAACCCGCGTTACGCGCGTTTGCGTCCCGACATGAGCGTCGACGAGGCCATCAGCTATCTGCGTCGGCAGACGCGCGAGCGCGTCGAGAGCATCTACTACGCATACGTGCTCGATCAGCAGGCGCACCTCCTGGGCGTCGTGTCGTTCCGGCAATTGATGATGGCTCGCGGGGACGCCTTCGTGCGCGACGTCATGGAGACGGACGTCGTGCGCGTATCCGAGGAGATGGACCAGGAAGCCCTGTCCCGTCTGTTCGCGCAGCACAACTTCCTCTCTTTGCCCGTCGTCGACGCCGAGGGGCGCATGAAGGGCATCGTGACGGCCGACGACATCGTCGACGTCGTGCGCGAGGAAGCGACGGAGGACATCCAGAAGATCGGTGGCACGGCCGCCCTCGAGGCACCGTACCTGCAGGTCCGCCTGCTCGAGATGCTGAAGAAGCGCGGCGGCTGGCTGATCCTCTTGTTCGTCGGCGAGATGGCGACCACGAGCGCGATGGGGTATTTCGGCAACGAGATCGAGAAGGCCGCCATCCTCGCGTTTTTCATCCCGCTCATCATCTCGAGCGGCGGCAACTGCGGCTCGCAGGCCAGCACGCTCGTCATCCGCGCCATCGCGCTCGGCGAAGTCCGCCTGCGCGACTGGTGGCGCGTGTTCGCGCGCGAGTTGGCCGTCGGCACGAGCCTCGGCCTCCTGCTGGGACTCGTGGGCTTCCTGCGCATCGCGATGTGGCAGAAGCTCTTCCACAACGCCGATGACCACTCGGTCGGGTTCTACGGACCGCACTGGTTCCTGCTCGGCGCCACGGTGGCATTCAGCGTTCTCGGCGTCGCGTTGTGGGGCACGCTCTCTGGCGCGCTCCTCCCGTTCGCCTTGAAGCGCTTCGGACTGGACCCGGCGACAGCCTCGGCCCCGCTCGTCGCCACGCTCGTCGACGTCACGGGGCTCGTGATCTACTTCTCGACCGCCGCGCTGCTCTTGCGCGGCACGTTGTTGCCGTGAGTCAGCGCGCCGGCAGGGACCGGTAGAGCATGCGCACGGCGTCGCGCACACGCGGGGTATCGATCACGGTAGCGTAGGCCGGCTCCTCGCCACTCACGCCGAAGCGCCAGGCGAACACCCCGGCGACGAGCGGCGTTCCCGACCACGTCCTCAAGCGTTCGGAGAAGTCGAGGAACTGCTGCGCGTGCCAATCGATCGAAGTGTGCCCGGGCATCAGGCGGCCCGCGGCGCCGTCGAGTGCGGGACTGAAGCACACTTCGGTGAAGAGGATGCGCTTGCCGGTCTCGCGCGCCTTCAGCTCCAGCGCTCGCAGCGCATGCTCGAGCAGCGTCCCGATCTCGACGCGCGCATCGACCGCGTCGTCGAGGTCGTCGAGCTCCAGCGTGGGAGACAACTCGAGCGCGACGAAATCGAGATCGCCGTAGAAAGGCACGCGCTCCAACTCGAGCGTCGACCCGGCCGTGTAGGTCAGGAACCCGTCGAAGGCGCGGCGTGCGGCGCCGATGACGCGGCTCCAGCCCGCGCTTTTCCACCCAGCTTCGAGCGGGTTCGGCCGCCGACCGACGGGAGCCGTCCCGGTCACGTCGGCGAGCCCCGTGCCGATCGAGAGCCCCGTCGCCCCGGTGAGTTCCGCCAGCGCCGCGTGGTGCTCGACGAAGTTCGAATAGATCTCGAAGAACTCGATCCAGCCGCTCTCCTGCCCGCGCGTCCACGAGCCGCTCCACGAGCCGCCTTCGCCGGCGAGCAGGTGCGCCGCGAGCACGGTGCGCATGCCGCGCGCCGAGCCCGCGAGGAGCGCCGCCGCGACCCGGACGTCACCTTCGCGCGAGGACACCAGGTCGGGGCCGCTCGCGCCGAAGCGCGCGGGCGCGGCGGGCCGATCCACGGCCCACGCGGTCACGAGCAGCGCGTCCGCCCCGATCGCCGAGGCGTCGTCGAGCGCCAGAGCGAACTCGCGCGAGGCGAGTCCGCGCGTTTCGAGCCGCCCGTCGACCGGCTCGAACTCACACGTGCCGATCCCGTGCAGCACGCTGAACTCGCGATCGCGCGCTCGGGCCGCCTGCCGGCGCGGTTCGTCGACCTTCGCGACCGCGGCCCGGGCGCGGATCCAGGTCGAGAACGCTGCGTCCTCGGCGGGGTCACCCGCGAGGGAGCGCGTTCCGCGCCAGATCTCGCGAACGAACGCCTCGCCTCTATTCTCACGCAGGAAACGCCACAGCGCAGCGCGCAGCGGGACGAGCACGTGGCGCGAGAGCGCACGATCCGTGCCCGGCGCGACGAGATCCGCGATTCGAACGGTTCGCCCCCCCCCCGCAATGCGGGCGATCCAGGGGTCGAGGTCGCGTCCCCACCAGGACCAGGCCGCCTCGACGCCGGCTGCATCGCTCATCCACGGTTCGGCTGGCGCGCCGAGCGCCGCCCACGCGATCGCGCGGGCGATACCGGCTCCGCCGTCGTCGCACCGGTCGAGGATCAGCGCATCCGTCTCGCCGAGCACCGCATCACACCTCGAGAGTGCGTTCGGGTCGCCGTCCACGAGGTACTCCGACGGCTGCGACCAGACGCGCAAGACGAGGTTTCGTGACATCTCGTTCGAGCCGATCCAGGATCGGGCTCGCGTCGTGGAACGCGTGCAGCTCTCGACGTACCGCGCGAGCACATCGGGCGCGAGTCCGGGCTGCGAGCGCAGTTCGAATCCGGGCGGGCCTCCGGCGACGGGGGCGAACACCGAGAGGCGCGCGGCTCGCGCTCGCGCTTCGCTGCGCCAGGCGTAGGGGATCACCGTGCCGTCGAGTCGCAGGACGCCCGTACGCACGATGCTCGACCCGCGCATCACGCTGATCCCGGGCTTCCAAGCCGGCTGCAGGGACTCGCACAGGACCGCCGCCGTCTCGATCGCGTTCGCGAACACGAGCGTCACCGGCAAACCGGGACGCTCGGGATCCTCGAACGTCGCGACGAAGGCATCGCCCGGATCGGCGTAGGTCTCGTCCGCGAAGCGGAAGCTCGGGACGGCGCCCTCGCGGTCCATCATGACGCCGGTGTGCTGGGCGAGGAGCCAGGCGCGGTTCGATTTGCGCGTGCCGACGACAATGCGCGGGGTCGTGCGCCCGCGGTCGGGGAAACCCTCCGTCACCACGGCGTCGAAGCGCGAGGATTCGTCGGCTGCGCGCAACCGAGCCGCCGCGCGCTGGAGTGCTTCGTGCAACTCGCGCTCTTCCGCGACGACTTCGAGCGATCTCGAGCGCATGACGTTGCGCATCAACGCCGCGCCGCCGCCCGCACCGACAGGAGCGACGCGACCGCAGGCGAAGGCGCAGGCGGCGATCGAGGACACGAGGACGGCGCGGAGGAGCATCGGGGTCCCGAGTCTATCGACGCTCGGCGTCCGAATCCGAAGGACGGCGCACGAGGAACGCGCGCAGACGGCCGCGCGCGAAGGTCTCGAGCACCACGTCGCCCGGAAGTACGCGAGAACTCTCGCTCGCGTAGACGTTCGGCGACACGACGCGCACGAAGTCGAGACGCCTCTTCACCCGGCCGGCGATCTCGATCTTCTGGTCCGTCCACTGAAGGGGGGTCTCGGCCGAGGCTAGACGCGGAGCGGACGTGACGTAGCCGAGCCGGGGCAAGCCCAGGAGTTGGAGGATCGGCCAGCCGGCGACGATCGTGTTGTCGCGCAACGCCTCGCAGGCCGCCGCGATCGAACGGTTCAAGTCGAGGTCGTCGCGGTACTCGAGCGAGCGCTCCAGCAACCAGCCGTCGTTCGTGACCAGCGGACGGGGATCCCCGGGCACGCTCCAGTCGGCGAGTTTCATCGGATGAAAGCGCCCGTGCGCATTCAGGAGCCCGAACGCGGCGAAGAGCACGAGCGCGCCGGCGACGACCCCGCGCGAGAGGACTCCGCTCGCGGTCGCCACCAGGGCGACGAGCACGATCGTCACGACGAAGAACATGACGAACGGCGCCGCTGCCGGCTGCGCCAGCGCGCCGATCATCGAGACCGGCGTGAGGAGGAGGCCGGTGAACACGGCGTCGGCGAGGAAGACGTGCAG